>JBBSTR010000033.1:0-26323 GCA_038235705.1 Mycobacteriales bacterium | reverse complement strand
TCCGGTCCCAACCCGCCCGGTCGCAGCCCTTCCAGCCCAACCGCTCCCCGCCACGATGGTCTTCAGCTAGCCGGGGTCAGACGTAGCGTTCCAGGATCGAGGTCTCCGCCAGCCGGGACAGCCCTTCCCGAACAGCCCGTGCACGCGTGTCCCCGATGCCCTCGACGGCCTGCAGGTCTTCGATCCCGGCGGCCAGCAGCTTCTGGAGCCCTCCGAAGTGCTCGACCAGCCGGTCCACGACGACCGGCGGCAGCCGGGGGACCTTGGCCAGCAGGCGATAGCCGCGGGGGGTCGCCGCCAGCTCGAGGACGTCGTCGCTGGAGGAGAACCCGAAGGCTCGGCCCACTGCGGACAGGTCGAGCAGGTCGGCGTCGGACAGCGCGTCGAGCTCGGCCAGGCACTGCGTCACGGTGCGCTGTCGCTTGCCGGCGATGACGAGGTAGTCGCGCACGATGAGCTCGCGCTCGGCCTCGACCCCGGCCATCAGCTCCTCGAGCTGCAGGGTCAGGAGCCGGCCGTCGGTGCCGAGCTCGATGACGTAACCGCCGATCTCTGCCGCGATCCGCCGCACCCGCTCGAGACGCTGGCTGACCGCCATCGCGTCGCGCAGCGTGACCAGGTCCTCGATCTCCAGGGCCGACAGGGTGCCGGCGACCTCGTCGAGCCGCATCTTGTAGCGCTCCAGGGTCGCGAGCGCCTGGTTGGCCTTCGACAGGATCGCGGCACTGTCGTCCAGCACGTAGCGACGTCCCCCGACGTAGAGCGCGATGATCCGCATCGACTGGCTCACGGTGATGACCGGGCGCCAGGTCTGCAGGGCGACCCGCTCGGCGGTGCGGTGCCGGGTGCCGGTCTCGCCGGTCTCGATGGTCGAGTCGGGCACGAGCTGCACACCGGCCCGGACGATCCGGCTCAGGTCCTCGGTGACGACGACGGCGCCGTCCATCTTGGACAGCTCACGCAACCGGGTGGCGGAGAAGTCGACGTCGAGCGTGAACCCCCCGGTGCACAGCTCCATGACCGCCTTGTCCGCACCGAGCACGATCAGACCGCCGGTGTTGCCGCGCAGGATCCTCTCGAGGCCGTCGCGCAGCGGGGTCCCGGGCGCGACCGAGACCAGGGTCGTACGCAGCAGGTCGTCGGCGCTCGCCACGTAGCCCTCCCCGGGTCGTGCAGCATCGTAGGAGCCCGGGCGCAACGGTCTGGTCACGGCGCGCCGGTGATGGCACGACGGTCAGGTGTCACGTGGGGTCGGCGGCCTCGGGATCCGGGGCAGGGAGCCGCTCACCGCCGCCAGGGCAAAGCCGAGGTCGGCCACCTCGGTGACCCGCATGCCTGCAGGCACCGCACCGGGGTCGACCGGCACCAGCGCCCGGGTGAAACCGAGCCGGGCGGCCTCCACGAGCCGACGGCCGACGGCGGGCACCGAGCGCACGTCACCCGACAGCGACACCTCGCCGATGGCGACGAGGTCGGGGGGGAGCGGTCGGCCTGACGCGGCGCTCGAGAGGGCGAGCGCGATCGCCAGGTCGGAGGCGGGCTCGGTCAGCCGCACCCCGCCGACGGTCGAGCAGTAGACGTCGTGGCGGGCGAGCGTGCGGCTCTTGTTGCCGAGCACGGCCAGCACCATCGCGACCCGACCGGCGTCCAGGCCGGACACCGCCCGCCGGGGGTTGTGCGCCTGGGTCTCCTCCACGAGCGCCTGCACCTCCGCAGGCAACGGTCGACGGCCGTCGATGCTGACCGTGACGCAGGTGCCCGGCACCGGGTCGGGCCGCCGGGTCAGGAACAGCCCGGAGGGGTCGACCAGCGAGGCGATGCCGCCGTCACCGAGCGTGAAGCAGCCCACCTCGTCGGCCGGGCCGAAGCGGTTCTTGACCGCCCGCACGGTACGCAGCGTGGAGTGTCGGTCACCCTCGAACGACAGCACCACGTCGACCAGGTGCTCCAGCAGCCGCGGCCCGGCGATGGACCCGTCCTTGGTCACGTGGCCCACGAGCACGGTGGCGATCCCGCGCTGTTTGGCGACGGCGATGATCGCTGCGGTCACGGCGCGGATCTGGGTCACCCCGCCGGCGCTGCCGTCGACGGCAGCGCTGGCCACCGTCTGCACGCTGTCGACGATGAGCAGCCCCGGGCGCACTGCGTCGACGTGAGACAAGACTGCGCCGAGGTCGGTCTCGGCGGCCAGCCACAGGTGCGGGTCGAGGGCGTCCGTGCGGCCCGCGCGCAACCGCACCTGCGCTGCCGACTCCTCGCCGGTCACATACAGCGTCGGGGCGCCCTCGCGGGCGGCACGGGCGGCCAGGTCGAGCGTCAGGGTGGACTTGCCGACGCCTGGCTCGCCGGCCAGCAGCACCACCGCACCGGGCACCAGCCCGCCGCCGAGAACCCGGTCGAGCTCGATCACCCCCGTGGGCCGGGCCCGGGCGGCCTCGACGTCGACCTCGGCGATCCGTCGTGCCGGGGCGCTGACGGCGCCCGCGACAGCGCCCGCGCGAGGCAGCAGGCTCAGCTCGCTGATCGAGCCCCAGGCCTGGCACTCCGGACACTGCCCGACCCACTTGGCGACGGTGAGACCGCACTCGGAGCAACGGTGGGCGGGGCGTTCCCGAGCAGCGGTCTTGGCCATGCCCGCACCGTAGAGGCAGGGTCGGACAGAACTAGTTCGCCGTGTACTCGGTCTCGCCGTCGCGCGACGGCGACTCGCCCTTCACGTCCCCGAGCGGCTTGCCGGCGCTCCCGGTCTCGCCGACCTGGTAGGGCACCTTCGTCGGTTCGCTGTAGGACGTGCGGACCGGGACGGACAGGGACACGCTGCCAGCGTTCTTGAACACCATCGTCAGGTCGATGAAGGAGGCCGGCGACAGCTCCTTCGTCAGCCCGACCAGGTCGAGCGTGTAGTCCTTGACGGCCTGCCCGCCCGGGACGACGAACGCGCCGTCAGCGCCCTTCAGCTCGATGGACGCGGCGGCGGGCGAGCTCGCTGACTCGAGCACGTCGTCGGTCGTGGCGCTGTTGACGAGCACCATCTGCACGGTGGCGTCGTCACCCTTCGCGTAGTTCTTGCCCTGGTCCAACGCCGTGACGTGCACGTTGCGCAGTGCCATGAGCAGCCCGGCGTTCGCGTCGGTCGCGTTGGACTGCGCCTTGTACTGGTAGGTCTGCGCGTTCTGACCCACCCCGCAGCCGGCCAGCAGGGAAACTCCGGCGGCCAGGGCTGCTGCGGTGAGGACGGGGGAGCGCTTCACAGGTCGGGCTCGCTCTCGGAGACGGTCGGGGCGATCGGGGCGGTCGTCTGGGTCACGGCCGAGCGGCCTGCCCGGCAAGCAGCGGCAGGTCGGCACGTAGGTCCGCGGCGGTGACGCTCTGGGGGTAGAGCACCGGGCCGCGGTCGGTGGTGTCGAAGGCGAGGATACTGGTGCCGTGCTCCACCTGGGCGCCGAGCGGCCGGTCGTGCACGTGCGGCGGCTCGCCTGGACGGTGGACGTGCTGGTCCGGTGCGCCGGGCAGGGTCGGGACGGGGCCCCCCTCGACCGCGACCGGCACCCCGGCTGCGCGCTGGGCCGCCTCGACCTGCGGCAGCGTCCCGGAGAGCCCGACGAAGTCGGCGGAGTAGCGGTCGAGCCAGGTCCGCAGCCGGGCCGGCGGGTCGCGCACGGGGTCGGTCGTGACGAACACGACGGCCGTGCGTTCCCGTAGGTCGGGTGGGGTGGTCCGGAGCGCCTGCGCGATGTAGGCCATGGCGGTCGGGCACTCGTCGGGGCAGTCGGTGTAGCCGAAGTAGAGCAGCGTCGGGCGTCCGGCGGTCTCGGCCCGGAAGTCGTAAGGCTGACCGCCGGTGTCGGTGAGCACGAACTCGGGCCGCGGCGCGACGTAGTCCGGCTCGGTCCCGTGATAGCCGCCGAGGGTGGGCGCTGCGGTCTGCGGCGGAGTGCCGCAGGCGGTCACCAGGACGAGCCCGAGACCGGCCAGCAGGGAAGCACGCACCCGCCAAGTGTGTCAGCCGCCGGTCAGGGCCGCACCGCGTGCGAGCAGCAGCGCCACGTCGACGAGCGCCAGGGCGATCGCGGCGAGGAACGGCGCCCGACCGCCGCGAAGCACGCCGACCCCGAGCAGCAGGGCCGCCGCAACGAGCGCGAGCACCCCGGCGGCCCCGGGCGCGCCGGGTCCGAGGGCGAGCACGACGGTGGCCGCCAGCAGCAGGACCCCCATCAGGCTGGTGCTGGCGCGGCGACCGAGCCGGTGCGGCAGGCCCACGACGCCGTTCATCCGGTCCGCCTCCAGGTCGGGCAGGGCGTTGGCCAGGTGCGCGCCGACCCCGAGCAGCGCCGCGCCGACGCCGGCCCAGGCCGGCGCGACGCCTTCTCCTGCGGCCAGGGTGACGATCGAGGGCAGAGCGCCGAAGCTGAGGGCGTACGGCAGGAACGACAGGGTGCCCCCCTTCAGCAAGCCGTTGTAGGCCAGCGCCGAGGCGACGGCGGCCAGGTGCAGCAGCCCCGCAGCAGGGCCGAGCAGCAGCGACAGCGGGACCACCGCGACGACGGCGGCCAGGGCAGCCGTCCCGAGCACCCGGTCCGGCAGCGCCCCGGTCACGGTGGGCTTGTCGCTGCGACCACTGGCGCGGTCGCGGTCGGCGTCGAGCCAGTCGTTGCTCCAGCCGGTCGCGAGCTGTCCGGCCAGGAACGCGGCGACGACCGCCGTCACCGTCGCCGGGCCTGCGCCGACCCCGGCGGCGAGCGCGCCGGCGACCGCCGTCACGGCCAGGGTCGGCTCCGGGTGGCACGCCCGCAGGAGCGCCCGCGCGCGGACGCCTGCGGTCCGTCGAGGGCTCATCGCAGCAGTCTCGCCCAGGCCCGGACCGGGACGCGCCAGCCGGCGACCCGGCCGGGCCGAGCCTGCGCCGATGTGCGGTCCCACCTGCGAGGCAGCGTGAGCGGGGCGGTCCAGCAGCACCGAAACGCCGTCCTGTCAAGGGGTACCGAAAGCGGGGTTAGGTGCTCTGACCTGCAAGGACGCGATTTCGACGAGGTGAGGCCCGTGTTAGTCTGGGGGTCCGCGAGAGGGGTCAGCCACAGATGCTCTGTGTCAATAATTCCGTTCACGAGGTCACGAGTTCCGTGGGCTACGCCGAGGAGAAGGTCGGTCAGGCATGATGTTCGAGGTCGGCGAGACCGTCGTTTATCCCCACCACGGGGCCGCGCTCATCGAGGCGATCGAGACGCGCACGATCAAGGGCGAGGACAAGATCTACCTGGTCCTGAAGGTGGCTCAGGGCGACCTCACCGTCCGGGTGCCCGCCGACAACGCCGAGTTCGTCGGCGTGCGCGACGTGGTCGGTCAGGAAGGGCTCGACAAGGTCTTCGACGTGCTGCGCGCGCCGGCCGTCGAGGAGCCGACCAACTGGTCCCGCCGTTACAAGGCCAACCTGGAGAAGCTCGCCTCCGGCGACATCAACAAGGTCGGCGAGGTCGTCCGTGACCTTTGGCGTCGCGACAAGGACCGCGGCCTGTCCGCCGGCGAGAAGCGCATGCTGTCCAAGGCCCGTCAGATCCTGGTGAGCGAGCTGGCGCTCGCCGAGGGCACCAACGAGGACAAGGCCGAGGCGATCCTCGACGAGGTCCTCGCCTCCTAGCCCCGCTCTCCTCGAGGACAGTCCCGTGCCGGAGCGCGGACGACGCCGCCGTACGCCGACCTTCGTGGTCGAGGTGCTGCGGCTGTTCATCATCGTGTTCTTTGCGGGGGCCGGCTACCAGCTCGGCCTCGAGGTCGCCCCCGACCGGGTCTTCGGCCCGCTCAACGGCACCGCCCTGGGGCTGGTCCTCGGGGTCGGCGCCGGCTACGTCGTCGGGGGCGTGCTGGGCCGTACGGCGACCGCCAGCGCCGAGTCGACCCGCACCCGGCTGCACGACAGCAGCGCCGAGCAGCTGGTGGCCGGCGGGCTCGGGACGATCGGCGGCGTGCTGCTCGGCGCCGGGGTCGCGTGGCCGCTGTTCTTCCTGCCCCAGGCGTATCTGGCCTTCCCGGCGTTCGGCTTCGTGGTGGTCGTCGTCGGCTATCTCGGCTACCAGATCGGCGCCAGCAAGCGGGCCGAGGTGCTGGCCCTGTTCGGGTCGCGCGCCGGGGTGACGCCCCGCAGCCCGGCGGCGTCCAGCCTGGACAAGGTCGTCGACACGAGCGTGGCGATCGACGGCCGGGTGCTCGACGTCGTACGGGCGGGCTTCCTGCACGGGCGCATGCTGGTCCCGACGCCGGTGGTCGCCGAGCTGCAGGGCTTCGCGGACGCCGGGGACAACCTCCGTCGGGCCAAGGGCCGACGAGGCTTCGAGCTGCTCGAGGCGCTCAAGCGTGAGCCGGCCGTGGACCTCGAGGTGCTGGACGTCGACGTGCCCGGCGTGCCGGAGGTGGACGCCAAGCTGGTCCGGATCTGCCTCGACCGTCACGCGGCACTGTTGACCCTGGACACCGGGCTCGCTCGCGCGGCCCGGCTCGCCGGGGTGGTCGTGCTCGACCTGCACGCCCTCGCGCTGGCCCTGCGCCCGGCGGTCGCCGCCGGCGACGAGGTGCGGGTCCTGCTGCTCAAGGCGGGCAAGGAGGCAGGGCAGGCGGTCGGTTACCTCGACGACGGCAGCATGGTCGTGGTGGAGCAGGCTCGCGACCGGATCGGCGAGGACGTACCGGTCACGGTCACGAGCGTCCTGGTCACGGCGAACGGCCGCCTCGTCTTCGGCCGCGCGGCGCCCCGTCGGGGGACCGCCCCCGGGCCGGAGGCCTCGCCCCAGGCACCCGAGAGGCCGGCGGCACCCCGCCCAGGGCCGGCCGTCCGCCCGTGACGCTTGACCCCGCGAGCGGCGCCCCCGTCGGCGTGGTGGTCCCGGCCGCCGGCCTCGGCCTGCGGCTGGGACCAGGCGGCCCCAAGGCGTTGCGGCTGCTTGCCGGCGAGCCCGTGCTGCTGCACGCCGTCCGCGGCCTGCGGGCCTGCGTCGACGTCGGTCCGATCGTCGTGGCCGCGCCCGCCGGCGACCTCGAGCTGGTCCGGACCTGCCTCACGACGCTGGACGTGACGGTCGTGGCGGGCGGCGCCGAGCGGCACGACAGCGTCGTCGCGGCCCTCGCCGCGCTCCCGGGGGAGGTCGACCTCGTGCTGGTTCATGATGCTGCCCGCTGCCTGACCCCTCCGTCGGTCATGGAGGCCGTCATCGAGGCGCTGCGCTCCGGCGCGCCCTGCGCCGTACCGGTCCTGCCGATCGCCGACACGGTGAAGCGGGTCGACGGCGACCGGGTGCTCCAGACGGGTCCCCGGGCCGACCTGCGGGCCGTGCAGACGCCGCAGGGGTTTCGTCGCGACGTGCTGTCGTCTGCTCACGCGCTCGCGGCGGACCTGCACACCGACGACGCGGGCCTGGTCGAGGCGCTGGGCGAGGTCGTGCGTACGGTGCCGGGTTCTCCGCTCGGCTTCAAGATCACGGGACCGCTCGACCTGCTGCTCGCCGAAGCCGTCCTGGCGGCGGGATGAGGATCGGGATCGGGACGGACGTCCATCCGTACGAGAAGGGCAGGGACTGCTGGCTCGCGGGGCTGCGCTGGCCCGGGGTCGACGGCATGGCGGGTCACTCCGACGGTGACGTCGCCGCCCACGCCGCCTGTGACGCGCTGCTGTCCGCGGCCGGCCTCGGCGATCTCGGAAGCAACTACGGGACGTGCGAGCCCGAGTGGGCGGGAGCGTCGGGGCAGGCCCTGTTGACCGAGACGGTGCGTCGCGTTCGGTCGGCCGGCTGGGAGGTCGGCAACGTCGCCGTCCAGGTGATCGGCAACCGGCCCCGGATCGGTCCCCGGCGCGCCGAGGCCGAGCGGGCCATGAGCGCTGCGGTCGGGGCCCCGGTCTCGGTGTCCGCCACCACCACCGACGGGCTCGGTCTGACCGGACGCGGTGAGGGTGTCGCCGCCATCGCGACGGCCCTGCTGGCGCGGGCGACCGTGCCACCCTGATCGACAAGCAGGCCAAGGTTGGGGAGACGATCAGACCAAGCCTTGTGCATGGACCGCCTCGGCGACGGTGAGAAACCCGGAGATGTTCGCGCCGAGCACCAGGTTGCCCGGGTCGCCGTACTCCTCGGCGGTCTCTCGGCAACGCAGATGGATGCTGCGCATGATCTGCTCCAGACGGGCTTCGGTGTGCTCGAACGTCCACCGGTCTCGCGAGGCGTTCTGCTGCATCTCCAGCGCCGACGTCGCGACACCGCCTGCGTTGGCCGCCTTGCCCGGCCCGAAGCCCACCCCGGCCTCGCGCAGCACCCGCACGGCCGCAGGCGTCGTCGGCATGTTCGCTCCCTCCACGACGATCTGACAGCCGTTACGGACCAGGCTGACGGCGGCGTCCTCGGCCAGCTCGTTCTGGCTGGCGCTGGGCATCGCGACCTGGCAGGGGACGTCCCAGACACTGCCGCCCTTCACGTAGCGCGAGCGCGCCACCCGCTCGGCGTAACTGTCGATACGTGCACGTTCGACCTCCTTGACCTGCTTGAGCACCTCGAGGTCGATGCCCTGCTCGTCGACGACGTAGCCGCCGGAGTCGGAGACGGTGACGACGCGACCGCCCAGCTGCTGCACCTTCTCCACGGCGTAGACGGCGACGTTGCCGGCTCCCGAGATGCTCACCGTCTTGCCCTCGAGGCTCTGCCCGCTCGCCTTCAGCATCTCGGCGGCGAAGAAGGCAGCGCCGTAGCCGGTGGCTTCGGTACGCACCAGAGCGCCTCCGTACGACAGGCCTTTGCCGGTGAGCACGGCGGCCTCGTAGCGGTTGGTGATGCGCTTGTACTGGCCGAACAGGTAGCCGATCTCCCGGCCGCCCACGCCGATGTCACCGGCCGGCACGTCGGTGTACTCGCCCAGGTGCCGGTAGAGCTCGGTCATGAACGACTGGCAGAACCGCATCACCTCAGCGTCCGACCTGCCCTTCGGGTCGAAGTCCGAGCCACCCTTGCCGCCGCCGATGGGCATCCCGGTGAGCGCGTTCTTGAAGATCTGCTCGAACCCGAGGAACTTGACGATCCCGAGGTTGACCGAGGGGTGGAAGCGCAGCCCGCCCTTGTAGGGGCCGAGCGCCGAGCTGAACTCCACCCTGAAGCCGCGGTTGACGTGCACCTCACCGCGGTCGTCCTGCCACGGCACCCGGAAGATGATCTGCCGCTCCGGCTCACAGATCCGCTCGATCGTCTTCAGGTCTGTGTACTCGGTGTGACGAACCAGCACGGCACTCAGGCTGTCGAGCACTTCCCTCACGGCCTGGTGGAACTCCGGCTCCGCCGGGTTGCGGCTCACCACGTCGCCGTAGATGCGCTCGACGACCTCAGTTATGTCGATCCCCACAAGGGACTCCGGACTCTCGAAGGTGTCGCGCTCACGGGTCGACCGTACGTGCCGTCAGAGCAGGCGCAGCACGTACGATCTTCCTGGTGTCCGGCACGTCGCGTCGTCCTGAGCTGCGGTGCACCCGGCCGAGCTCAATGGTCCGCGGCCGTCCATGACGCATGCCCCTGGAGGCCCCGACACGTGCTGCCGCCCGAGCTGTCCCTGCTCGTCACCCGAACCGCCGCCGATCCTCTGACGTGGGCGCGACACGTCCGCTTCGATCCCCGGCAACGTCACTGGGCCCGGTTGCCTGCCCCACCTGACGTCGACCTGTGGGTGTTGACGTGGTTGCGCGACCAGACCACCGAGCTGCACGACCACGGCGACAGCGCTGCGGTGGTCGTGGTCCTGCAGGGCGAGCTGCGCGAGGTGCGCGTCGACCGGCTGGGCACCACCACCGTCCGGACGCTGACGGTCGGCAAGAACTACTCCGTGCCGGTCGGGGACCGGCACGACATCACCCAGGTGAAGGGTGTCCCAGCCGTCAGCGTGCACGGATACTCACCGCCGCTGACCTCCATGACCTACTGGCGGCAGACCGGTGCGGGCCTGGTGCCCGACCGCACGGTGGTCAGCGATGCCGAGGAGCTGGTGCGCGGATGACTGTCGATCAGATGCTCGAGCGTGCACGGGGCGTGCTTGACCGGCTCGACCCGTCTTCGGCCCTCGCCGCTCAGCAGTCCGGCGCGTTGCTCGTCGACATCCGCCCGGCGGCCCAGCGGGCCCTCGAGGGGTGCGTGCCGGGGGCCCTGGTCCTCGAGCGCAACGTCCTGGAGTGGCGCCTCGACCCTGCCTGCGAAGCGCGTCTGCCGGAGGCGTCGTACGACCTGCAGGTCATCGTGCTCTGCCAGGAGGGCTACACCTCGAGCCTCGCCGCCTACGCCCTCCGGGAGCTCGGCGTGCACCGGTCCACCGACGTGTCAGGGGGTCTGGCCGCCTGGCGAGCGGCCGGCCTGCCCGTCGTCACGGCCTGCTGTGAGCCGGACCCGCGCCCTCATCGCGAGGACGTCACCTGAGCGGAGCCAGCCACCTCGTACGGCCGTCCCGGAGAGGTGACGCAGGCTGCCCGGGGGCTGCTCGCTAGCCTTGCCCCGGTGACCTTGCGCCTGTATGACACCGCGACCCGGACGGTGCGGCCCTTCGCCCCGCTCGTCCCTGGGCACGCAGGGGTCTACGTGTGTGGTCCGACTCCGCAGGCGGAGCCGCACGTCGGTCACCTGTTCAGCGCCGTCACCCTCGACGTGCTGCACCGCTGGCTTCTCGCGAGCGACCTGACGGTGACCTTCGTGCGCAACGTCACCGACCTCGACGACAAGATCATCAACACCTCCGCGGCCAACGGCGAGCCGTGGTGGGCGCTCGCCACCCGTCAGGAACGGGCCTTCACCCGGGCGTACGACGCCGTCGGTGTGCTCCCGCCGGACGCCACCCCGAGGGTCAGCGGCTCGATCGGCGGCATCGTCACGCTGATCGCGCGGATCATCGAGCGCGGTCACGCGTACGAGGCGAACGGCGACGTCTGGTTCTCCGTGGCGAGCGACCCGTCCTACGGCGCCCTGTCCGGCCAGGACCCCACGCAGCTGCGCGAGGGCGAGAACGACCCGGGCAAGCGTGCGGCCGCCGACTTCGCGCTCTGGAAGGCGGCCAAGCCCGGCGAGCCCTCCTGGGACTCCCCGTGGGGCCCCGGCCGGCCGGGCTGGCACATCGAGTGCAGCGCGATGGCGCTCTCGCACCTCGGGGAGACCTTCGACCTCCACGCGGGGGGCCTGGACCTGGTGTTCCCGCACCACGAGAACGAGATCGCCCAGTCGCGCTCCGCCGGCTACGGCTTCGCGCAGCACTGGGTGCACAACGGGCTGCTGAGCCTGGCCGGCGAGACGTCCAAGATGAGCAAGAGCCTCGGCAACGTGGTCACCGTCGACGGCGTGCTCGCCGAGCACCGGCCGGCGGTGCTGCGCTACGCCCTCGCCACCGCCCATTACCGCTCGCCGCTGACCTGGGGCCCGACGACCTTGACCGAGGCCGAGACGGCGTACGGGCGCATCGAGACCTTCGTCCGCAACGCCACAGCCGCGACGGTGGGCGTGAAGCCCGGGCCGCCGACCGCCTGGGACGATTTCGCCGCCGCGATGGACGACGACCTCGGCGTGCCGCAGGCCCTCGCTGTCGTGCACACCGGCGTAAGGACGGGCAACACCCAGCTCGCGGACGGGGACCTGCCAGGCCTGGCTGTGACGTTGACCGACGTACGCCGGATGCTCGTCGTCCTCGGTCTCGACCCGGTCACCCAGTGGCCCGCACCGGCCGGCGACCTGGCCCCGGTGGTCGACGCGTTGGTCGCTACCGTGGTCGACGCCCGCGCCGAGGCCCGGGCCCGCAAGGACTGGGGACAGGCCGATGCCCTGCGTGACGGGCTCGCCGCCGCCGGCGTCGTCCTGGAGGACACCGCAGCAGGGGTGCGGTGGCGGCTCGACCAGCCCGCCGCAGCGACCCCGACCACAGCCACAACGACGACGGCAGTCACCTCGACGTCAGCGCCGCCGACCACGCAGCAGGGAGCAGCAGAGTGAACATCGCCAAGGGTGGTCAGGGTGGCCGCGCCGGCAAGTCAGGCAGCGCGCGCAAGGGAGCCGCGGTCGGTTCCGGAGGTCAGGGGCGCAAGAAGCTGGCCGGCAAGGGCGCGACCCCCCGGGCCGAGGACCGCACCAAGCGCGCGAAGCGCGCCGACAGCCCTGGTGCGCTGACTCGCGGCCGTCCGGCCGAGTTCGGGGGCTCACGGACCAGCGCCCGGTCTGAGGGTGCTCAGGGACGGTACGACGGCGCACCCCGGGGACCGCGGCAGACCGAGCGTCACGAGCGGCCGGCGCAGCCTCCCCGGTCAGGCCGCCCCACCGGCACCCGCTCCGACCGTGGGGACTCCCCGGAGACCGTGGTCGGCAAGAACCCGGTCGTCGAGGCGCTGCGGGCCAAGGTCCCGGCGACCGCGCTGCACCTGGCCCAGGGCACCACCGCCGACGAACGCATCCACGAGGCCGTGAGCCTGGCCGGCAAGGCCGGCATCGCGCTGCTGGAGCTGACCCGGCAGCAGATGGACCGGATGACCGGCGGGGCGATGCACCAGGGGCTGGCGCTGTCCGTCCCGGCCTACACCTACCTCACCCCGGCCGCACTGCTCGAGCGGGCGCTCGCCGCCGACCTGCCGCTGCTCGTCGCGCTCGACGGCGTGACCGACCCTCGCAACCTGGGCGCTGTCGTCCGCTCGGCGGCGGCGTTCGGGGCGCAGGGGGTGCTGGTGCCCGAACGACGGGCCGCTGGGATGACAGCCAGCGCCTGGCGCACCTCGGCCGGCGCCGCCGCGCGGCTGCCGGTCGCCCGGTGCACCAACCTCGGCCGCACCCTGAAGGACTACCGCGAGGCCGGCCTGTTCGTGGTGGGCCTGGCGGGCGACGGGGAGTCGAGCCTGGACGAGCTGGAGCTGGCCACCAGCCCGCTGGTGATCGTGGTCGGCAGCGAGGGCGACGGGCTCGGCCGGCTGGTCCGGGAAGGCTGCGACCTCACCGTCTCGATCCCGATGTCGGGTGGCACCGAGTCGCTCAACGCCGGGATCGCTGCGGCGGTCACGCTGGCCGAGGTCGCGCGGCGCCGTCGGCTGCTCTGACCGCAGCGCGCGCGTCCGGGTGGCCTAGCGTGTCGTGCGCACGCCGGCCGGCGTGGCGCAGTGGTAGCGCAACCGCCTTGTAAGCGGTAGGTCGTCGGTTCAAACCCGACCGCCGGCTCCGCTCTCGGTGTCAGCCCGCGTCCCCCAGCACGGCGCGCATCTCGGCCGGGTCCGGGTGCTCCTGGGCTGGCCGAGCGGTGCCCCCGGCGTACGTGCCGAACAGTCGTGAGACCGCCGTCCGGGTCGCCAGGGAGTGCGTCGGGTAGGCGTGCACGGTCTGCGCGATCCGTCCGGCGAACGTGCCGAGCTGCATCGCCAGCGCGGCCTCGGCGACGAGCTCTCCCCCGACCGGTCCGACCGCTGTCATCCCGACGAGCCGGTCGAGCAGCTTGCTGCGCAGCACCGGGCGGGGCGCGGCGACCACCTTGACGAAACCGGCGGTGTCCCCGGCCGTACGGGCCCGGTCGGTGCGGCACAACGGCACGACGGCGACGCGCGCACGGGACCCGTGCTCGGCGAACGCCTGCGCCTCCGACTGCCCGACGCGACCGATCTCCGGCTCGGTGTAGGTGACCCAGGGGACCGCCGAACCGTCCCACTCCTTCGCTCCACCGACGACGCCGGGCAGGCGCGCCCGGGCGAACGCGTTCCCCGCCGCGAGGCGTCCCTGCTCGTCGCCGACGTGGGTGAGCTGCAGCGGGCTGGTGCAGTCGCCCGCCGCGAAGACGTGCTCGGCGGTGGTCCGGAGCGTGGCGTCGGTGACGACCTCGCCGTGCTCGCCGAGGCGTACCCCGGCGGCCTCGAGCCCGACCCCGTCGGTCGCCGGCGCCCGACCGACGACGACCAGCAGATGGCTCCCGGTCACCGCCGCGCCGCCCTTCAGGTGAAGCGTCGTGACGTCCCCGCTGCGGCTCACCCGCTCGACCTTTGCGCCGGTCCGGACGTCGACCCCGTCGCGGCGCAGCACCGCCTCCAGCACGGCCGACGCCTCGGGCTCCTCCTTGCCGAGCAGCCGGTCCTCGGCCTCGACGACGGTGACCTGCGCGCCGAGCCGGGCGAACGCCTGGGACAGCTCGCAGCCGATCGCCCCACCGCCCAGGACCAGCAGGTGCTCCGGCAGCTCGGTCAGCCCGAACACAGTCCGGTTGTCCAGGTGTGGCACGTCGGAGAGTCCCGGGAGCGGCGGTACGACGGCCCGGGCGCCGAGTGCGAGCACGACGCGGTCGCCGCGCAGCCGTTCACCGTCCACGTCGACCTCGGTGGGACCGACGAACCGTGCCCAGCCGCGGCGCAGGGCGATCCCCTCGCTGGTGAGCAGGTCCGGCGACTCGTCCTGCGCGATCTGTTCGACGACCTCGTGGACCCGGTGCATGACGGCCGCGAAGTCGACCCGCACGTCGGCGTGGAAGCCGTACGAGGACCCGGATCGCGCCGCCTGCACCCGCCGGGCGGTCTCCAGCAGCGTCTTGCTCGGCACGCACCCGCTGAACGTGCAGTCGCCACCGGGCCGCTCGGCCTCGACCAGGGCGACGGACCGTCCGTCGGCGCGCGCGGCCCTGGCCGCGGACAGGCCGGTCGCACCCGCCCCGATCACCAGCAGGTCGTACGAACGTCGCATCGCCCCACCCTGTCACGGACGCCGGCGAGCCCCGAGAGGTCGCGAAGAGGTCACGGGTAGGTCACTATCGGCTCCGTCGTGCTCCGCCTCACGGTGACCCCACGCTGGGATGGGCACCATCGTCACGTGACTGTCATGAAAACCAGCCTGGCCACCCACCGGCTGAGCGGCCAGGCCCTCCGTTTCCTGCTCGTTGGCGGTGTGGCGACCGTGGTCGACGTCGGCCTGTTCAACCTCATCCACTACGGGGTCGGGGTCGGACCGATCAGCAGCAAGGTGGCCTCGACCGTCGTGTCCGGCGCGCTGGCGTTCCTGGGCAACCGGCAGTTCTCCTTCGGGGAGCAGCACGCGCGCACGATGGGCCGTCAGGCCTGGGCCTTCGCCGCGGTCAGCGCCGTCGCCCTGGGCCTCGGGCTGGTCCCGCTGGCTGTCGCCCGCTACGGCCTGGGGATGACCGGCCCGGTGGCGATCAACGTGTCTGCGAACGTGATCGGGCTCGGCGTGGCCACGGCGTTCCGCTTCTACGGGTGTCGGCGCTGGGTCTTCGCCACTCCCGCGGCGCCGACGGTCAGCACCGCCCCGGCGTCCGCCGTACGACCGGCTCGGGTCCCAGAGCACGTGCTGCTCCTGGACCAGGCCGCCTGATCTGTTCGGGCCCCGGAGACGGGGAGAACGCTCCGGATGTGTCAGACTCCAGACCGAAGCACACCGGTGTAGTTTCCGCCCCCGCTGGAGGATCCTGTGGACCCCGTCGCCGCTCTGGTCGTCGTCCCGACCCCGTCCGGGCTGTCCGAGCGCGACCACGAGATCCTGGCCTTCGAGCGTCAGTGGTGGAAGTTCGCGGGGGCGAAGGAGCAGGCGATCCGTGACCGCTTCGACCTGAGCGCAACCCGCTACTACCAGGTGCTCAACCAGCTCATCGACGACCCCGAGGCCCTGGTCGCGGACCCGATGCTCGTCAAGCGGCTCCGACGCCTGCGTGCGACCCGGCAGCGCACCCGGTCGGCGCGCAGGCTCGGGATCGACGCCTGACCGGCTTCGTCCGGCCAGGTCGGCCGGACACCGAGGACTGGGCGGTCAGCGAGCCGCCTCCGGTCGCGCCCGCCACCCCGGGCCACGGCCTACCGGCTCGCGACCCTCGCCCGCCGTCCGCCCTCGTCGGTCGGCGTCCTCGCCGCGGCGCGCCGCCGGTCGCCCGAGCCATTGGCGGACCGCCCGTCCGGCCGCTGGTACGTGCTCCCGCCGCGCCGAGCCGTGTCCAGGGCGCGGTCGGTGCAAGTGTCGCCGTGGCGGCGGTCGCTGCCGGCATCGGGGCACTGCTTCTCGTACCCGGCGGTGGCGATCCCGGTGCCGTCCCGAACGTCCCGGTGCCCAGCTCACTGACCGAGCCCGCCGCCGGAGTGACTTCGCCTGCCGCACCCACGCTGCCTGCTGCCCCCACGCTGCCTGCCGCACCCACCCCGGTCCCGGTCACGTCGCCGCCTGCGTCGCCTGTCGCCGTGCCGGCACCTTCCGTCACCGTGCCGGCCCCGCCCGCGACTGTCGCACCGCCGGTGACCCCGCCGGCACCAGCAGCCCGGCCACTCGTTACGGTGCTCAACAACTCCCGTCTCGCCGGCCTCGCCGACCGTGCGGCGACCCGGTTCCGCAGTGGCGGCTGGCCGGTCGGGGAGGTCGGCAACTACGGCGGTGGCGCCCTCGCCCGGAGCACGGTCTTCTACCCGCCGGGTCTGCAGGCGGCGGCGCAGCGCTTCGCGCAGGCTTTCGGGGTGGCTCAGGTCGCCCCTGGGAGCAGCGGAAAAGGGGCCGGTCTCACGGTCGTGCTCACCCGCGACTTCCGCGGCTGATCGTTCCCGTGCTCAGCCGGACGGGAGCGTCACCACGGCCACCGCGCCGCTCGGGCTCCCCGACCTCAGGATGACGTCCCCGCCGGCCTCGCGCGCCAGTCGGCGCGCCAGCGGCAGACCGAGGCCGCCGCCGGGATGGCCGTCGGACCGGTCGCCGCGGAAGCCGGGCTCGAAGACGGTCTCGACCAGGTCGGCGGGCACGCCGGGGCCGTCGTCGGTCACCAGCACGGTCGGGCCGGCGGTCACGCTGAGTCGGACGGGCGTGCGGGCGTAGCGCAACGCGTTGTCGACCAGCGGGGAGACGACCCGTGCCAGGACCCGTTGTTCGACCCCGGCGGTCGGCGACGGGCCGGGGTCCACGACGACGGCCCCCTGCGGGTGCTGTGCGGCCAGCTCGGTCAGCACCAGCACGACGTCGCAGCGGCCGGGGGTGGGGCCGGTCTGCGCGCCGGCGAGCAGCGTCGCGAGGATGTCGGTCATCCGGTGCGCCGCGCGGAGCACGGCCGCGTGGGCGGCACCCAGCTCCTCCGGGGTCCGTTCCCGGGACTGCGCCAGCTCCATCTCGCCGACGACCCGGGCCAGCGGTGTACGCAGCTCGTGGGACAGCTCGGCGGTGAGCTGCTGCTCCCGCCGCAGCACCGCCGAGAGCCGGTCCAGCACCCCGTCCAGGGTGGCCGCCAGCTCGGCCAGCTCGACCGGCCGTGCGCCGGTGCCGAAGCGGCGGGTCACGTCCAGCGCGCTCCACTCGGCCGCCTGCGTCGTGAGCTCGCTCACCGGTCGCAACGCGCGTCCCACGGTGACCCGGGTCGCGAAGAAGGCGCCGAGCAGGACCAGCGCGCCGAGACCGAGGACGGTGAGCTGCACGAGGTGCTCGCTGCGGTCGTCCGCGGCGGGCGAACGTGCGGCGACGATGGTGCCGACCTGGCGGTCGGCGAGGCGTACGGCCTGCGCATGGAGCAGCAGGTCGTCCGGGCCCCGCGCGAAGCCGTCGCCCCGCCCGACCAGCTCACGGACCCGTCGCTGGACGTCCTCCCGGGCGTTCGCCCGCTCGAGCACCTGCGAACCGTCGAACACCCAGGTGGCCGCGTCGAGCGTGCTCCGGTCCCCGGGCTCGGCCACCGACAGCCGGCCGGCGGCATCGACGTCCACCGTCGCGAGCACGGCGGCGGTCTGCTCACGGAGCACCTCCTTGGACGAGGCCACCAGGTTGCGGTGCAGCGCGGTGAGCACCACGGCACCCAGCAGCGCGACGGCCACGGCCGACACGGCGAGGGCCACGAGCGAGAGCCGGGTGCGCAGGCTGATCCGCGCGCGGCGCTCCGACCGGTCCCGGCTCACCGACCCGGCACCGCCGGACCCGGTCCTTCCGGGCCGGGACGCCAGCAGTAGCCCACGCCGTGCACGGTCTCGAGCAGCCCGGGCGCCTGTACGGCGAGCAGCTTGCGGCGCAGCCGGGCGACGTACTGGTCGAGGGTGTTGTCCGCGACCCGCGACCCGCCGGGCCAGCCGGCCCGGACCAGCTCGGGCCGGCGCAGCACCCGCCCGGGCGCAGCCAGCAGCCCCGCCATGAGCCGGAACTCGGTCGGGGTCAGCGCCTCGGAGCCGTGGGCGGTGGACAGCCCGTGCACGACCGGGTCGAGCAGCGGCGGCGCCACCGGCCCGGGCGGTGCCGCCCGGCGGATCAGGGACTGCAGCCGTGCGACGACCTCCGCCAGGTGGAAGGGCTTGCCGACGTGGTCGTCGCCCCCGGCCGCGAACGTGGCCAGCCGGTCCGGGAGCCGGTCGTGCGCGGTGAGGAAGAGCACCGGCGCCACCACGCCGGCCGCGCGCAACGCCTGACAGAGGTCCCTGCCGTCAGCGTCCGGCAGGCCGACGTCGAGCACCATCGCGTCGTAGGCGAGACCGGTCCTGCGCAGCGCGCTCGCCGCGTCCTCGACGCCGTCGACGGCGAACCCGTGCTCGTGCAGGCCCCGGACCAGCAGCTCGCGCAGGTCCGGGTCGTCCTCCACCAGCAGCAGCCGGGGGCGTTCCACGCTCACCGCTGCTCACGAGCCTCGGCGAAGGCCTGGAGCGCCGCGACCTGCGCGGGGTCCAGCGACGGACGGACGACGGACAGGGCCGTCTCGACGTGGGCGGCGGTGACGACGGCCGCGGCCATCGACGCGCGCATCGCGGTGAGCGCGGCCTCGCGGACCAGGGCGGCGCAGTCGGCGGCCGAGAAGCCCTCGGTGCGGCCGCCGAGGGCGACGAGGTCCACGTCGTCGGCGAGCGGTACGGCTCGGGTGGCGGTGGTGAGGATCGCCGTCCGCGCCTCGGCGTCCGGTGGCGGCACGTAGACGAGCTTCTCCAGCCGACCGGGGCGCAGCACGGCCGGGTCGATGAGGTCCGGCCGGTTGGTGGCCCCGATGACCACGACGTCCCGGCGTGCCTCGACCCCGTCCAGCTCGGTCAGCAGAGCGGCGACGACCCGATCGGTCGTCCCACCGTCCGTGCCCCGTCCGCGCGGAGGAGCCAGCGCGTCCACCTCGTCGAGGAAGATCAGCGACGGGCCGGCCTCGCGGGCCTTGCGGAACAGCTCCCGCACGGCCTGCTCGGAGGCACCGACCCACTTGCTGAGCAGCTCGGCGCCCTTGACGGAGAGCACGTTGACCTGCCCGGTCCCGGCGAGCGCGCGGACGAGGAAGGTCTTGCCGCAGCCGGGCGGACCGTAGAGCAGCGCGCCGCCGGGCGCCGAGACGCCGAGCCGGGCGAAGGTGTCGGGATACTGCAGCGGCCAGAGCACGGCCTCGGTCAGCGCTGCCTTGACCGGCACCATGTCGCCGACGTCGTCCAGCGTGAGCCCGCCCGCGGACAGCCCGCCGCCGGCGAGACCGGTCGGCCGCACCACCTCGAGCGCTTCGTCCAGGTCCGCGGCCGTGAGCTGCGGCTCTGGCACGTCGCGCTGGCGGGCGGCGGCGACGAGACCGGCCTCGTGCAGCAGCGAGAGCAGGTCGGCGGCGACGAAACCGGGGGTGCGGGCCGCGAGGTCGGCCAGGTCGACACCGTCGGCCAGCGGGAGGGTCTCGGCCAGCTGCTCGAACAGGCGTCGACGGGCCGGCGCGTCGAGCAGCGGCACTCCCAGCTCGTGGTCCAGCAGCCCCGGCGACCGCAGGCCGAGGTCGACCTGCTCGGGTCGTGCGGTGGTGCACACGACGGCGAGCCGACCGCCGGCGACGGCCTCCCGCAGCGCGGCGAGGAAGACGGTTGCCAGCGGCGGCGGCTGGTCTCGCGGGCAGAGCGCCTCGACGTCCTCGATCAGCAGCACGGTCGGCCCCGAGCCCCCGACGTCGAACAGGTCCCGGACGCTGGCCGCGTCCGGGGCAGCGGCCAGCTCGGGGGCCCACGCCCGGACGAGCTGCGCGCCCACCTCGGCGGCGGCCGTCTCGACCAGGCTCGCCTTTCCCGACCCGGCCGCGCCGGTCAGCAGCACGCCCATCCGGGGCTCGGTGCCGAGCCGGGCCAGCAGGTCGGCGCGGTGGAGGCCGAGGTCGAACCACTCCACGAGTGAGGCGAGGTGGCTCTCCAGGCCGGGCAGGACCGCCGTGCGGCGTGGCGTCTCGGGGGTCGCCGTCGCGGGGAGCGCGGTGCCTGCGCCCTGCCAGCTCACCTGGGTGGCTCGGGTGACGAGCACCGGCCCGGCCGGGGAGGTGGCGACGGCGTGCAGCAGCACGGTCCCGGCACGGGCCCCGAGGTCGGCTCGGAGACGTCGGCGCACGGCGGCCAGGTCCAGCCCGTCGCTGACCCGTAGGTCCTGCTGCACGAGCGACAGGCTGTCGCCGGTCGTGACGACCTTGCCGTGCAGCGCGTCCCGGACCAGGTCGACGGTGAGCAGGGCGACGACCTCGGGGGAACCGGTCACGACCAGGCTCTGCGCCGGCTGCTCCGACGCACGGTCCACGGTGACCTGCGCGCCGGCGCGCACCCCGAGGTTGCCGAGCAGCAGGTCGTCGCACAGCACGTCGCCCGGCGGGCCGCCGGGCGGCGCGTAGGCCACGAGGGCCCCGGTCGCTCGGGCCCCCGTGAGCGTCACCACCGACCAGGCCGTCAGCCCTAGCGCCACCAGCGCCTCGGGGTGCAGGCGGACCACCCCTCGGCGGCCGTCGAGGGCGGA
Organism: Mycobacteriales bacterium; assembly: GCA_038235705.1. GTDB lineage: Bacteria > Actinomycetota > Actinomycetes > Mycobacteriales > SCTD01 > CANKBT01. Next base: position 5,639 of record JBBSTR010000033.1, on the reverse strand, counting down.
CAGGTTGCGGACGGCGGTCATCGGGAGCACGTCGTACACTCTGCCCTGGTCGCACGACCAGGACCGACAACTGAACAGCACGCTCATCCCGAGGGGCACCAGGGACACGGCCCGACGACGCCCCGGCAACCAGCAGAGACCTGCCAGGTGCCACTTCCGTCCCGCGAGCCGCGGGAAAGATGAGGAGTCTCATGACCACCACGGTGCCCACCCGACCCGCCGCCTTCGAGGCGAGCCCGGCGATCGGCCTGCTCTGTCGGGAGTGCGGCCACCGCCTCCCGCTGTCGCCGGTGCACGTCTGCGGCGAGTGCTTCGCCCCGCTCGAGGTCGAGTACGACCAGGACCGGCTCGCGCTGGTCTCGCGGGCGTCGATCGAGGCCGGGCCGCAGAGCATCTGGCGTTACGCCGGGCTGCTGCCGGCCGGCCAGGACCTCGCGACCCGGGTCGACCTCGGCGCCGGCATGACCCGCCTGCGGCCCGCCCCGCACCTGGCCAAGGCCCTCGGGATGCGGTCGTTGCTCATCAAGGACGACAGCGGCAACCCGACGCACTCCTTCAAGGACCGGGTGGTGTCGGTGGCGCTGTCGGCCGCGCGCGGCTTCGGCTACACCACCGTGTCCTGCGCCTCGACCGGCAATCTCGCCAACTCGGTCGCGGCGCACGCGACCCACGCCGGGCTGCGCTCGGTGGTGTTCATCCCGCACGACCTCGAGCAGGGCAAGGTCGTGCAGACCGCGGTGTACGGGCAGACGCTCGTCGCCGTCGAGGGCTCCTACGACGACGTCAACCGGCTCTGCAGCGAGATCGCCGAGTACGAGGACTGGGCGTTCGTCAACGTGAACGTGCGGCCCTACTACGCCGAGGGCAGCAAGACGCTCGGCTACGAGGTCGCCGAGCAGCTGGGCTGGCGCCTGCCGCAGCAGGTCGTGCTGCCGATGGCGTCCGGTTCGCTGCTGACCAAGGTCGACAAGGCGTTCGGCGAGCTGGGTCGCCTGGGTCTGGTCGAGGCCAGTCCTTACAAGGTGTACGGGGCGCAGGCCACCGGCTGCTCGCCGATCGCGACGGCGTTCGAGAACGGTTGGGACACCGTCAAGCCGGTGAAGCCGGACACGATCGCGAAGAGCCTGGCGATCGGCAACCCGGCCGACGGGCCGTACGCGCTGGACGTGGTCCGGCGGACCGGCGGGGCGATGGGGCACGTGTCCGACGACCAGGTCCGCGACGGGATCCGCCTGCTCGCGAGCACCGAGGGGTTGTTCGCGGAGACCGCCGGCGGGGTCACCGTCGCGACCTTGCAGCAGCTCATCGAGCGTGGCCAGATCGACCCGGACGCCGAGACCGTGCTGTTCAACACCGGGGACGGGCTCAAGACCCTCGACGCCGTCGCCGGCGCTGGTCCGACGGCGACGATCGCGCCGTCCTACCGGGCGTTCGAGGCGACCGGTCTGGCCTGAGCGCCCGGCTCAGGTGACGTCCTGGAAGATGCGGTGACGCCAGGCCAGGACACACCCGGTCGCGCCGATCACCAGCCCGGCGATGCCGCACGCCACCGCAGCCACCCGCGGCCCGTCGAGCAGCGCCACCGCGAGCCCGACCAGCACGGCGCCGAGGATGATGAGCAGCACGGCGATCCACAGCGGGGTGGGGGTGTGGCGGACGCCGTCCATGAACGGGCCGACGCCGAGCGGGCTGCCGCTGGTGCGGTCGGCGGACCGCTCGGGATCTGCCGCCAGGTCCTGCTCGGAGCGTCCCCCGGCCTCGGGGCCACCGCCCTGACGGCCGCGGTCGGCGACCGCGTCGACCCTCAGCACCAGGGTGGCCTCACCGAGCTGCAGGCGGGCGCCGTCGTAGAGGGACGCAGTGTCCCTGCGTACGCCGTCCACCAGGGTCCCGACCCCCGTCCCGAGGTCGCGCAGCATCACCGACGTGCCGTCCGGGGCAACCTGCAGCTCGGCGTGGTGTGCCACCACCTCAGCGACGTCGAGCCGGATGTCGACGTCGGCAGCCGACCCGAGCACCGAGCGGCCGGCCGGCAGCCCGACCTCGCGCACCAGCCCGTCAGCGGCCATCGAGCCCGGGGCGGCGGTGCCGCCGGCCGGCAGCTCCAGACGCGGGGAACCGGGGACGCCGCGTGCGACCGGAGCGGGCGACGGGGAGCCGGAACGAGCCTCGCCCCGCACCCGCACCTGCCCTCGGTGCAGGTGGCTCGTGCCGGCCACCTCGACGGTGACCACCCCGGGCATGGGCCGGGCGGCCTCGGTGACCAGCGCCAACGCCTCGGCCTCCAGCGCCGGCAGCCAGCTCTCGACCTCGCGCTCCGCGCCGCGCAGGTCGTGCTCGCGCAGCTCGATGATCCACGCGTTGGCCGGAGGTGACGACGCGTCCGCGCTCACCGCGTCGCGAAGAGCGTCACGCAGCGCCTGCTGCGTCCAGGCTGTACGGCTGGTCGGACGTGTGCTCACGGCTCTCCTCGGGGGCTGACCTTCCCCGACATTGCCCCGCGACGTCCGGACCTATTCCCGTCCGGCCCGGTGGCCTCAGGTCAGGTCGAGGAAGACCTGGCAGCCATAGACGCGTCCGTCCGCACGCTGGGTGGACCCGATGCCGATGTGCGTCATCTCCGGGCGCAGGATGTTGGTCCGGTGCCCGGGGCTGGCCATCCACATCTCCATCATCCGGTCGGCGGTCACGTTGCCGTAGGCGACGTTCTCCGCGACGGCGTGGGCGTGACAGGCTCCGAGGATCGGCAGAAGCGGCTGGTGCTCCATCACGCTGCGGGAGGCCATCGAGTCGGCCCAGCGGTTCGCGTAGCCGTCGGCGCAGGTGGCCGCGGCCAGCGCGCGCAGACCACGACGGCCGCGCTCCTGGTTGACCAGCGCGAGCAGCCGCTGCTGGTAGGCCTCGGCCGCGCTGACCGGCGCGGCGTCCACGGCGTGCGCGGCGGCTGCCGGGGCGGTCGCCGGGGCGACGAGCCGTGCGCGCGGCGCCTTGCGGGCGCTGACGACCCGGCGCAGCTGCGGCAGCCGGGCGCTCTCCACGGCCGAAGCGGTCCGGGCGGACGCCGACGGAGCCGTCGACGTCGCCGCGGTCGCAGCAGCGGCCGACGGCACCAGCACACCGGACCCGAGGGCCGTCACCAGACCGAGGACCGCGATCCCGCGCCGGAGCCGACGGGGGGCGCTGCCGGCCGGCGTGCTCGTCATCGTGATCTCCTGGTCTGGCGGCGGGAACCTCGTTCGACCTGTATCGGTGGTTACACAACGTGACTGAAGTGGGGCCAGATCCTGCTTTCTTGTCACGGAGAGCGAGGAGAAACGTATCTCTGCGGACATCTGTTGCGAACCGGCCCCCAGGTCCCTGACGGCGATGGTTGGATCGCAAGGTCTGACGAGGGAGAACACGCATGGGGGCACCGGTCAGCGAGGCGCCCCGGCGGTTGCTGCTGGACGTGCACCGTTGGACGCTGGTCACCCGGGTGCTGCTGCTCGGGACGGCGTTCATGACGCTCCTGGTCCTCGGAGCGATCTCGGTCCTGCAGGCCCAGAGCCAGGTGGCCCGGGTCGAGGACACCCTGCGCGCGCGTCTGCTGCCGGCGGTCGAGGCCGGCCGTCAGCTGACGACGGCCGTGGTGGACCAGGAGACGGGGCTGCGCGGCTTCGTGCTGACCAGGGACGACTCCTTCCTCGTCCCCTACGACCAGGGCCAGGCCGAGCAGCAGGCAGCAACCACGGCGCTCCGCGAGCTGCTGTCCGGCCGTCCCGGTCCGTTGCGTGAGCTGGACGGGGTCCAGCAGGCGGTCGACGCATGGCGGCGTGACGTCGCGGCGACCGACCTCGCCCGCGCCAGCAAGGGACTCCCGCCGGACGCTGCGGTCACCCGTGCGGACAAGGAGCGGTTCGACAGCGTGCGGGATCGCCTCGAGGAGCTGCAAGCCGGCACCACGTCGTTGGTGAGCGCGGCCGAGCAGCAGCGCCTCCGCTACCAGGGCAGCTTCACGGCACGCCTGCTGGTGCTGCTGGCTGCGCTCGGCGTGCTGGGACTGGCCCTCGTGGTGCTGCTCTATCGCTGGGCCGTACGACCGGTGGTGCGCCTACGGCAGCTGCTGCGCAGCGTGGCGGGCGGCCAGACCGAGCAGCCGATCATGGTCGACGGCCCGCCGGAGGTGCGCGAGATCGCCGCCGACGCCGACCTCATGCGCGTCTCGCTGCTGGAACAGGTGCGGGTGGCCCAGCGGTCGCGGGAGTCGCTGGAGCAGCACGGACCGGTGGTGCTCGCCCTGGCCTCCCTGCTGGCCACCCACGACGTCACGCTCCCCACCGGCTTCGCGGCCGAGCTGACGCACGTCCCGGCCGAGGGCTCCCTGGCCGGTGACGTCGCGACGGTGCGCACCCTGCCCGACGGTCGGGTCGCTCTGCTGGTGCTGGACGTCTCGGGCCACGGCGCCTGGGCGGGCCTGCTGGCCGTCCGGCTGAGGGACACGCTGATGAGTGCGCTCGGCTGCACCGCCGAGCCGGACGTGGCGATCGCCCGGGCGGCCGAGCTGTTCGAGGACGGGCCTGACACCGCCTTCGGGGAGGCCTTCGCCACCTGTCTGCTGGTCGTGCTGCGTCCCTCTGGGGGCGCCATCACCTACGTCAACGCCGGGCACCCCCCGGCGTTCCTGATGGGTCCCGACGGGACGGCGCAGGAGCTGGCGTCGACCGGACCGCTGATCAGCTCGCTGGGCGGTCCGTGGAGCAACGGTCATGCGCGGGTCCAGCGCGGTGGCGCACTGCTCGCCTACACCGACGGTCTCACCGAGGCCCGAGACGCGGGCGGCCAGCAGTTCGGTGAGCAACGGTTGCTGGAGACGGCGCTGACCGCGCAGGGCCGTCCGCGCGCGATGGTGGACGCCTGCGTCGCGGCGGCCCGGGCGTTCTCGCCGTCGGCGCCCCAGGACGACCTCACCTGCCTGGCCCTGACGCGCGACTGAGAGGTGGACCGCGCCGGGGCGACCCGCCTCCGAGGCCGTCAGCGGCTTGCACTCGACCCGGTCGAGTGCTAACAAGTGACTAGCACTCACACGTGTCGAGTGCCAGAACCTCTCGGGCGAGGCCGGTCATCCGGTCGTCCGTCGCGGGCGCGCGAGAGGTCGGCACGTCCCTACTGGGAGGACCCACCGCATGTCTAAGATGATCGCCTTCGACGAGGAGGCCCGTCGCGGCCTCGAGCGCGGCATGAACCAGCTCGCCGACGCCGTCAAGGTCACCCTCGGCCCGAAGGGTCGCAACGTCGTCCTGGAGAAGAAGTGGGGCGCCCCCACGATCACCAACGACGGCGTCTCCATCGCCAAGGAGATCGAGCTCGAGGACCCGTACGAGAAGATCGGCGCCGAGCTCGTCAAGGAGGTCGCCAAGAAGACCGACGACGTCGCGGGCGACGGCACCACCACCGCCACCGTGCTCGCCCAGGCGCTCGTGCGCGAGGGCCTGCGCAACGTGGCCGCCGGCGCCAACCCGATGGGCCTGAAGAAGGGCATCGAGGCCGCCGTCGCCGCTGTCGTCGAGGCCATCGGCAACGCAGCCAAGGACGTCGAGACCACGGAGCAGATCGCCTCCACAGCCTCAATCTCGGCGGCCGACCCGACGGTCGGCAACATG
>JBBSTR010000032.1:0-26462 GCA_038235705.1 Mycobacteriales bacterium | reverse complement strand
CAGCCCACGACCGCCCCGGTCGACCAGGGCGTGGACCGCCCGGGACTGTTCGGGCTGCTGACCTGCGTGGAGATCACCCGATCAGCGATCTCCTTCGGTCTCGCCACCTTTGTCGCGCTGTACTGGATCTCGTCCTTCGGAGCCTCCGCAGCCCTCGGCGGGTTCGCGCTGACCCTGGAGCTGGCCGGCGGTGTGCTCGGCACCCTCGCGGGTGGCCGCATCGCCGACCGCATCGGGATGGTCGCCACGGTCCGGCTGGGCAACGTCCTGCTCGTCCCTGCCCTGCCCGCACTGCTGCTGTGCGGCAACGGATACGCCGCTCTGCCGGTCGTGCTCCTCGTCGGGGTGATCACCGGGGTCCCGTTCGCCGTCCTGGTCAAGCTCGGTCAGGACTATCTGCCCAGTCGGCCCGGCACCGCCGCGGGGGTCACGCTGGGGCTCGCGGTCAGTGCCGGCGGTCTGTTCCTGCCCGTGCTCGGCCTCGTCGCAGACGCTCATGGTCCCCGGGGTGCGCTCATCGTCCTGGCGCTGCTGCCGCCGATCGCCGTCGTGCTCTCCACCAGGCTGCGCGAACCTGTCCCGACCCGGTAGAGCGTTGCTACTGCGGGGGGCGGTCCGGGCTCCCGACCAGCAGCCGCGCGACCGGGAGCACGACCCGCTCGACCAGCGCCAGCAGCAGGACCAGCACGACCGTGCGGATCGCGCCGCCCGTGAGGTCGGTGGCCCCGCGCAGCATCTGTACGGCGATCAGGGCGATGCCCACCAGACCGCACCAGGCCAGGACCCGGTTGCTCACGAGCGAAGGCATGCCGCCAACACCTCCACCAGGGCCGCGGGGGTAGCCGGCCAGACGCCGGAGCCGAGCGCGATCCGACCCGGCTCACCCCGACGCTCCACCGCGCCGCGCAGGATCGCGCACACGCCCTCCAGCCCGTAACCGTCGATCACGACCGGGTGCTCGGGCCCGAGCAGGACCGGTGCCGGGATGCTTGCCGCCACGGCCGTGCGCAGGGCGCGGCACCAGGCCGCGGCACCGGACGGGTCCTGCCCGGGCAGGCGGGCCAGCACCTGCTCGGGCACCCCGAGGCGGTACAGGTTGGCACGGTCCCAGCCGTCGGACGAGGAGGCCCTCGCGCCCCCGTGAGGGCGCGGCGCGGCCGCCACCGCCCGAGGCAGGGCCGGCGTGGAGAGGCGCGGCGCAGGCAGCTCCGGTCCAGGCAGCGTCGACCCTGGCAGCGTCGCCCCGGGCAGCGTCGACCGAACCAGCGTCGACTCACGGAGCGGTGGCTCAGGCAGCTTCATCGCGGCCAGGCCGGGCTCGCCCGTCAGGTGGTCCGCCAGCTTCGGGTCGGGGTGGACCGGCTCCGTACGCGGGACCGTCGGACGTTTGACGGCGGCGAGCAGCTGTTCCAGGTCGGTCGCAACCCAGGTCGAGACCGGGGCACTCGTGCGCTCCTCGTCGTCGACCTCGGCGAGCAGCGCCGCGTAGGCACCGGCGACGACGTCACCGACGACCTCCGCCCCGGCAGGCTGCGGCGACTCGACCGGGACGGCAAGGAAAGCGGCAGCCGGGACGGCGGGACGAGCACCGGTCGGAACGGCGGGACGAGCACCGGTCGGGCAGCTCACGACCAGCTCGACGTAGGACCGACCCAGGAGACCGCGAACACCAACGGTCCGTCGTACGGCACGAAGAACCTTGACGTCGGGACCGTACGTCGCGCGCGCGGACGCCAGCGCTTGCTCGGCCGTGTCGCCCCTGACGATCTCGGTACCCGGGTCAGCGCGCGGTGGCGCTGGTGGCGTTCTCAAGACGGATCACCCCCACGGGCTCGACGGTCAGGCTGCGGGCGAGATCGGGGTAGGCGAGCACCCGCAGGTCCGGGCGCGACGGGGCAAGGAGCCTGCGCACGGCAGGACGGAGCGCCGCCGAGCACACCAGCACCGGGCGGTGGCCGTGCTGCTCGGCCGCGTCCAGGGCGTCGGTGGCGGCGAGGATGATCCCCTCGACGCGTACGGCGTCGACGGCCAGCCAGGAGCCGCCGTCCCCGGCGCGCAGCGCCTCGAGCAGCGACTGCTCGAGCAACGGGTCGAAGGTCAGCACAGCGAGCATGCCCCCGGCCGCGGCGCCGGTCGAGATGGCCGCCCCGAGCGCGGTACGTGCGGCCTCGACGAGCTGTTCGCGCTGGCGGGTCTCCTGCGCCTTGGCGGTCACCGCCTCCAGGATGCGCACGAGGTCGCGCACCGGGACGCCCTCGTCCAGCAGGTCGCGCAGCACGGTCTGCACCTCGGCGAGCGACACCCCCGCCCCACCGACCTCGGCGGCGACCGTCGGGCTGACCTGCTTGACCGCGTCCACCAGCACCTGCACGTCCTGCCGTCCGAGCAGCTGCCCGGCGTGTCGTCGTACGACCTCCGCGAGGTGCGTCACGACGACCGACGCGCGGTCGATGACGGTGGCACCCTCAGCGGCGAGCAGCTCGGCCATCTCCTCGCGCACCCACGTCGCCGGCAGCCCGAAGACGGGGTCCACCGTTGCACGCCCGTTCACGCCCGGCACCTCGTCCGGTCCGCCGAGCACCAGGCTGCAGCCGGCAGGCGCCTCGCCTCTGCCGACCTCGACCCCGTGCACCTCGATCGCGTACGTCGCGTGCGGCAGCTGCGGAGCGTCCTGCGTACGCACCGGCGGTACGACCACTCCCAGCTCGGTCGCGGTCCGCTTGCGGAGTGCGCGGACGCGGTCCATCAGGTTGCCGCCGCGAGAGGGGTCGAGCAGGTCGAGCAAATCCGGCGACAGGTGCAGCTCCAGCGGCTCGACCCGGGCGCTGTCCAGCAAGGACTCGACCGTGTCACCGTCGGTCGCCTGGACGGCCGGCTCCGGGTCCGGCAGCAGCGCGGTGACCACGGCGCGACTGCCCGCGACGAGCAGCAGGACCGACAGGGCCAGGAACGGCAGCCGGGGCATGCCGGGCAGCAGGCCGAGCACCAGGGTGGCGGCCGCACCGACCCGGAGCGCGGGCGCCGAGCGGAACAGCTGCGTGGCGACGTCGTTGCCGAGACCGCCCTCCTGCTCCCCCTGCACCCGGGTGACCAGGATCGCGGAGGCGACCGAGATGAGCAGCGCCGGGACCTGGCTGACGAGGCCGTCGCCGACCGACAGCAACGCGTAGCGGCTGCCGGCCTCCGACAGGCTCATCCCCTGCTGGGCGACGCCGAGGATCAGGCCACCGACCAGGTTGATCATCACGATCACGATGCCGGCGACCGCGTCGCCCTTGACGAACTTGCTCGCCCCGTCCATCGCGCCGTGGAACTCGGCCTCACGGGCGATCTCCAGGCGCCGTCGGCGAGCCTCGTCGTCGTCGATCAGGCCGCTGTTGAGGTCGGCGTCGATCGCCATCTGCTTGCCGGGCATCGCGTCCAGGGTGAAGCGGGCCGCCACCTCGGCGACCCGGCCCGCACCGGCCGTGATGACGATGAACTGGATGACGACCAGGATGAGGAAGACCACGAGGCCGACGACGATGTTGCCGCCGATGACCACGTGACCGAACGCCTCGATGATTTTTCCCGCATCGGCGTGCAGCAGGATCAGCCGAGTCGAGCTGATGTTGAGCGCGAGCCGGAACAGCGTCGTGATGAGCAGCAGCGCCGGGAAGACCGACAGCTCCAGCGGCTTGTTCACCATCAGCGCGACGAGCAGGATCACGACCGCCATCACGATGTTGGTGGCGAGCAGCAGGTCCAGCAGGGCCTTCGGCAGCGGGACGACGAGCATGACGACCAGGCTGACGACGAGGATCGGGATGCCCAGCTGGGCGATCCGGCCCTGAGGGGTGGAGCTCACGCGTCGGCCTTCCTGGTGCTGTAGACGGTCGCGAGGACCTCGGCCACCGCCTGGTAGAGCTCGAACGGGATCGGCTGCCCGACCTCGGCCGCGCCGTAGATCGCTCGGGCCAACGGCTTGTCGTGCACGATCGGTACGTCGTGCCGGGCGGCCTCGACCTTGATGCGCTCGGCGGCACTGCCCGCCGCCCGGGCCACCACGACCGGCGCGCCGGTGCCCTCGGTGTAGGACAGCGCGACGACCAGGTGGGTCGGGTTCGCCAGCACGACGTCGGCGGTGGCGATCGCGGCGAGCATGCCGCGGCTGCGCGACAGCTTGGCCTGACGAGCCCGGATCTGACCCTTCACCGCGGGGTTGCCGTCGGACTGCTTGTTCTCCTCACGGACGTCCTGGAAGCTCATCTTGGCCTGCTTGTCGAAGCGTCGCCGGGACCACTTCGCGTCGACGAGACCGACGACGACGGCGAGCAGAGCCGCCCGCACGAGCAGCTGCCCGATGCTGTCACCGACGACCACCATCAGCCCTTCGACCGTGCCCGGCCCGGCGAGCAGCCGCTCATAGCCCTGCTGCCACACGCCCCAGGTGACGGCTGCGAGCAGCCCCAGCTTGGCACTGCTGCGTGCCAGCTCGAACGGGACCTGCGCCGAGAAGAGCCGCTTCACCCCTGACTTGGGGCTGAGGCGTTCCTTGCGCGCCTTCAGCGCCCACGGGTTCGGCGCCGAGCGGCTCAGCAGCATCGACGACAGCAGGCTCACCACGAGCAGCGCCACGAGCATCGGGGTGAGCGCGCGGGCGGCGCCACCGACCATGAGTCCGGCCGTGGTCGTGGCGATCGCGAGGTCTTTCGTCGGGCTCGACAGGGCCATCGTCATCGCGCTCGTCAGGCTCTCGTCGAGTCGGCTGAGCGTGTGCGGGAGCATCGCGACGATCACCGCCAGGACGACCGCCGAGGGCAGCTCCGCCGAGCGGGCGACCGTGCCCTTCTTGCGCAGGTCCTTCAGCTTCTTGGGAGTGGCTTTCTCGGTCTTCTCCCCGCTCATCGCGCGCTCACCGGAGGACCATCCCGCCGAGGCGTACGGCCGGGTCGACCAGACCGGGGACCCGGGCCGGCAGCAGCGCGAGCATCGCTCCGGCCGCAGACATCGCCACCAGCGACTTGACGGGCAGCCCGACGACGAGCGCGTTGGCCTGCGGCACGAACCGGCTCGCGAGCGCCAGCGCGACCTCCGTCAGGAACAGCACGCCGAGCAGCGGGGCGCCGATCTGCAGCGCCGTCACGAACACCCCGGACAGGGCGTCGCCCAGCAGGGACGCAGCCCCGGCCGAGAGCGTGGGCACGTGGTCGATCGGCAGGGCCCGGAACGAGCCGACGAACCCGGCGACGATGCTCTGGTAGCCGTCGGTCACGAACAGCAGAGCCATGAACGTGATCGACGTGAGCCGGGCGAACGCGGCCGACTGCGCGCCGTTGACCGGGTCCAGGATCGCCCCGTAGGAGAACCCGCTCGCGTAGTCGGCGAGCGAGCCCGCCACCTCGACAGCCGACAGCACGATCGCGGTCAGCAGCCCCAGGGCGAGACCGATCGCGACCTGGCCGATCCCGGCCGTCAGGAAGCCGAAGATGTCCTGCGGAACGGTCACCGCGGGCACGATCGGGGTGAGGAAGACGGCCAGGCCCACGGCCAGACCGAGCCGCGCGACCGGCGGGATCCCGCGGGGGGTGAGCAACGGGACGACCACGGCCCACGACGTGGTGCGCATCAGCACCAGCAGGAACACCGAAAGGGTGTCTGCGGAGACCGGTAGGTCGAGGGCTTCCATGGCTCGGGTCTGCGTCCTCTCGTCTCAGGGGTCTCAGCGGACGAGGTCGGGGATCGAGGCGAACAGCTGACCGGTGTAGTCGACGAGCGTGCGCAGCATCCAGCTGCCGGTGAGCAGCAGCACCAACGCTCCGGCGGCGAGCCGGGGCACCATCGCGAGCACCTGGTCCTGGACCTGGAAGACGGCCTGCAGCAGGGACATGCCGAGCCCCACCACCAGGCTGACGACCAGCAGGGGCGCGATCACCTTGGTCGCGACGACCAGCGCGTCGTGGGTCAGCCCCACCACGGTCACGTCGAGCACAGGCACCTCCGGGTCTGGAACGTCAGCTCGGTCTGGGACATCGGCTAGGTCTGGAAGGACTTCACGAGCGACTCGACGACCAACGACCAACCGTCGGCCGCGACGAACAGCAGCAGCTTGAAAGGCAGGGAGATCAGCACCGGCGGGAGCATGACCATCCCCATGGCCGACAACGCCGCCGACACGATCAGGTCGATGACGATGAAGGGGATGAAGATCACGAAGCCGATGAGGAAGGCCGTGCGCAGCTCGGACAGCACGAACGCGGGGACCAGGGTGGTGGTGCGTACGTCCTTGGGCGTCGCGGGACGCTCGTCGCCGGACAGCTTGACGAACATCGACAGGTCCTCGTCCCGGACCTGTTTGAGCATGAACGCTCGAAAGGGCTCGATCCCGCGGGTGAGCGCCTCGCTCGTCGTGATCTGACCGGCCTGCAGCGGCTGGATGGCCTGTTCGTTCACCTGGCCGAACGTCGGTCCCATCACGAACAGCGACAGGAACAGCGACAGTCCGATGATCACCTGGTTCGGCGGGACGCCGTTGGTCCCCAGCGCAGACCGGACGAAGCCGAGGACGATGACGATGCGGGTGAACGCCGTGCCCATGATGAGCAGCGCCGGCAGGAAGCTGATGGCGCCGAGCACCAGAACGATGGAGATCGGGCTGTTCAGCAGCCCTCCTCCTCCGTCCGGCCCCTTGTCGAGCAGGCTGCCGAGCAGGTTCGGGTCGGTCAGCAGGTTGGGGTCCGGCTCGGTGGCACCGGGGCCGGGCACCGGCAGCACGGGCGCGACGACCTGCTGGGTCGCCGCCACCGGGACGGGGGCGGCCTGCGCCGCTGCCACCGGGACGCACAGCACCGCGAGCAGCAGGGTCGCGCCGATCAGCAGCCGATGCGCCCACCCGGTGCTGGGGTGCTGCACGGCGGTCGCCGGCGGGACGCGCATCGGGGCTCCACGGTGGGGTGGGCAGCGTCCCTGCTGGGTCGGGGGGAGGCTGCGGGTCCGTCCGCGGCCGTGGTCCGGTGGTTGGTGCGGGTCAGGAGTGCGCAGGCGGTCCCGGTCATCGCCGACCCGCCAGGTCCTCGTCGCTGCGACGCTGCACCGGTACGTCGGGGCGGCGATGGACCAGCAGCGCGAGCTGCTGCTGCAGCGCTGCGGCAAAGCTCGGTCGCTCGTCGGCCGGTCGTCGTACCAGCAGCGCCGGGCTCGGGACGGGTCCGTCGGACCACGCGGCGGCCGACAGGTCGGGCTCCATGGCCGACCGGCCCGAGACCAGGGCGGGGCGCCCCGCCGCCGTGCGCCGAGCCCAGGGGACCACGCCGGTCCGTGGCACCGGCGGACTCGACGGCACCTCGTCCGCGTCGGTGCGGGTCAGCAGCGTCACCGACTGCTCCGTGACGCCGAGGGCGTAGGAGCATCCGCCGATCTTCACGAGAGCGACCGAGGCACCCTTGCCGAGCCGCGTCGAACCGATCACCTGGACGGGCTGGTCACCCCGGCCGAGGCGGCGACCGGCCTCGGTGCGTCGGACGAACCAGAGCACCAGTGCCAGCAGCCCGAAGACGAGGGCGATCCGCACGACGAGGCCGAGGACGCCCATCACGGTTCCAGGATGCTGGTGAACCGGACCCCGAACTCGCCGTCGATGACGACCACCTCACCGCGTGCGATGAGGCGCCCGTTGACCATCACGTCGACGGGGGACTCGGCCGACCGGTCCAGCTCGACGACGCTCCCGACGTCGAGCGCGAGCAGCTCGCGCAGCGGGAGGGCGACCTGGCCGAGCTGCACGGACAGCGACACCTCGACGTCGGCCAGCAGGCGCAGGTCGCGCATCGCACGACCTGGTCCTCCGACCGGCAGCTCCGGGGCCGGGGCCGCGGTGACCTCCGGCGGGGTCGGCTGCTCCGCGGGCTGGCTCACAGCTGCCCCACCAGGTCCGTCACCAGGATCGCCCGACGGCGGCCCCGGCGTCCGAGCGTGGCGTGCATCAGGACGCGTTCGTCGAGCAGGACGTCCAGCGGGACGTCGACGCCGTGGTCCAGTCGGACGACGTCACCGGGCGTGAGGCTCTCCACCTCCGCCGCGCTGAGCGACGTCGGGGCGAGCCGTACGGAGACGCGGACCGGCACCTCGGCCAGGGCCGCGGCTGTCGCCGCGACCGGCGCGGCGTAGGACGGTCCTCCCGCCGGGAGCAGGGTGCGTGCCGGGAGCGCGAGCCTGATCACCTGGGCGGGGTCCGCAGGCTCGTCCTGGTCCTTGATGGGTGTCAGCGAGACCAGCAGCCGCAGCGTGACCAGGTCACCGAGGCTGCCGTTCGGCGGCAGCTCCTGCGCCTCGCCGAGCTCCAGCCGGGTGAGGCCTTCGTCCGACAGCGCGGCCACGACCGGCTGCAGCGCCGGCTGCAGGTGCCTCAGCACCAGGCGTCGCTCGAGCGGGCTGCCTGGTCGCGAGACCTCCGGCGCCACCCCCGTCCCGCCGAGGAAGGCGTCGGCGAGCGCGACGGTCAGCTCCGGCGGCACGACCAGCGCGGCACGACCGAGCTCACCGGCGTCGGCGTAGCACCAGGTGGCGGTGGCCGGTCCGAGCTGGGCCGCACCGATCCGCTCGGCACCGACGCAGCGCACGCCGACCGGGCGGCCGCAGGCTCCCGACAGGACCATGGCGATCCGTGGAGCCACGTCCTGCACCCGGTCGACCAGCCGCGCGGCGGTCGGTGGCAGCGGGAGCACCGCGCCGAAGTCGAAGCCGTTGCTCGAGCGGACGGAGCCCGCGCTGGGCGCTGGGCGCTCGGCCTGGGCCGGCTGGTCAGTCGTGGTCACGGATCAGTCCTCGTCAGCAACCCCCTCCGGCTGCAGCGTGCGCGGCACCGTCACTTGTGACCAGATTCCGACGCCGCAGAGCTCTTCTGCCGGGGTCCGGACACATCGTGCCCGGCTGGGGCGACGGACGGCCCACCAGCAGCGGCCTTCTTCGGAGCTGCCGGGGCGGACGGCGGCAGGAGCGGCGTCGGCACCAGCACGACGATCTCCACCCTGCGGTTCGCGGAACGGCCCGCCGGCGTGTCGTTCGGCTGACGCGGCCGGGTGTCGGCGAACCCGGACGCACCGATGCGTGTCACCGAGATGCCGGGCTGGGCGATGAGGCTGCGCAGCACGCTCGTGGCCCGGGCGGTGGACAGCTCCCAGTTCGACGGGAACGCCGCGCTGTTGATGGGCCGGTCGTCGGTGTGGCCCTGCACGTCGAGCTGGTTGCCGACGCCTGCGAGCACCGGGACGAGACCGTCGATCAGGTGCTGGCCGTCCGGCAGCAGGGTCGCGCCGCCGCTGTTGAACAGGACGCCGTCGGTGACGAACACGATGACGCCACGGTCGTCGCGCTCGACCGACACCTTGTCCGCGAGCCCGGCCTTCGCGACCGCGTCCCGCAGCTGCTGCTCGAGGTCGGACACCGCCTGCTCGGTGGTGGCCTTCGGCGGGCTGTCCGCCGTCGGCGGGTCTCCGACGGCGACCGTGGAGGCGACGACGATCGACGAGGGGACACCGGGGATCTCGACGCTCGGGTCACCCTCCGCCGGGTTGTGGTCCTCCGGCAGGCCCTGCGCCTGGGTGCCGCTCTTCTCGTCGGCGAAGGCTTCGCGGAACGACTCGAACTTGCGCAGGTCCAGCACGCTGAGCGCGTACAGCATCATGAACAGGGCCAGCAGCAGCGTGATCATGTCGGCGTAGGTGATGAGCCAGCGCTCGTGGTTCTCGTGCTCCTCCTCGTCGTGCCGCCGACGGCTAGGCACTGAGCTTTTCCTGGGGTGCGTCGAGCGACGTGCGCTCCTTGGGCGACAGGTGGCTCCGTAGCCGGTCCCCGACGGCCCGTGGGCTCACGCCGGCCTGGATGGCGAGCACGCCCTGGATGAGCAGGTGCCGGTGGGCGACCTCGACCGCGGAGGTGCGCTTGAGCTTGTTCGACATCGGCAGGAACAGCACGTTGGCGGTGATGACCCCCCAGAGCGTCGCGAGGAAAGCGGCGCTGATGGCATGCCCCAGCTTGGCCGGGTCGTCCAGGCCCTCCAGGGCGTGGACGAGGCCCAGCACCGTCCCGATGATCCCGAGCGTCGGAGCGAAGGCGCCCATGTCGGCGAAGAACTTCCCGGCCACCTTGTGCCGCTCGCGCATGGACTCGATGTCCTCGCCGAGAGCGTCTTCCACCTCGGTGCTGTCGGTGCCGTCGATGACCAGCTCGAGGCCGCGGCGCAGGAACGGGTCCTTGACCTCCTTGACCTTCTCCTCGAGCGCGAGCAGCCCCTCCGTGCGGGCCAGCGTGGCGAACGTGACCAGCTCGGCGACGGTGTCCGCACCGGAAGGTCCCTTGGAGCCCGGCTTGAGGGTGCCGATGGCCGCCTTGATGATGCCGCCCATGTCGCCGAGCCGGTTGCTCGCCAGGGCGACACCGAAAGTTCCGACGACCACGAGCAGGATCGCTGGGGGCGCCAGGAAGACGGTCGGGCTCCCGCCTTCCATGATGTAGCTGACCATGACCGCGATCAGCGCGAGAGCGATCCCCAGCGGGGTGGCGAAGTCCATCTCACTGCCCGCCGGGGTGCAGGGACAGGACCTTCGCCGTGCCGTGCGGGTGACCGGCCGGGTGACCGGCTGGGGCTCGGAGCAGTCGTTCGCTGGTGGCCAGCACCTCGGCGCGGAAGTGCACGATCGCGGCGACCACCTCGTCGGCGCTCTCGGCGACCACCAGGCACTTGCCGTCGGTCAGGGTCAGCACCGTGTCGTGGTGCTCCTCGACCGAGGCGACGAGCTCCTCGTTGAGATAAAGCACACCGCCGTTGAGACGGGTGAGCGGGATCATCATGACCTCTTGTCGTCGTGACACGTCGTGGCGCAGGGGTGCGCCGGCCGGTCGTCCGTGACCGATGTCTGCTCTTTCGACGCGGTCGACGGTCACCCTGAGTGCCCTGTCGGGTGACCCCGCACGCGCTCTTCCGGGTGACCGTCAGAGCTCGTCAGCGCTTGAGGTTGACCAGGTCCTGCAGCAGCTCGTCGGACGCCGAGATGATCCGGCTGTTCGCCTGGAAGCCACGCTGGGCGACGATCAGGTTGGTGAACTCCTGGGCGAGGTCGACGTTGCTCATCTCGAGGCTGCCGGCGGCCAGGCTGCCCTTGCCGACGCTGCCGGGCGCGCCGATCTGCGCGATCCCGGAGTTGCCGTCCGACCGCAGGTGGCTGTCGCCCTCCCGGACCAGACCGCCCGGGTTGCTGAAGGTGGCGAGTGCGAGCTGGGCCAACGGTCGGGTCGTGCCGGTGCTGAAGACCCCGGTCACGGTCCCGTCGTCGCCGATGGTGAAGGAGCGCAGGAACCCGCTCGAGCTGCCGTCCTGCTTAAGCGAGTCGACGCTGCTGGGACCGCCGTACTGGGTGACGGACCCGGGCGAGCCGGGCTCGCCGAGGTCGAGCGTGAACGTCCCGCCGCCAGGCCGGGTGAAAGGTGTCGGCGCCCCGCTGGTCCGCAGACCGTCGGCCCCGAAGGTCAGCGTCGTGGTGCCGAGCGGCGGGTCGGTGTCGGGCAGCGTCGTGTCGCGTGCCGTCACCGTCCAGGCACCAGGTCCGGTCTTCTCGTAGACGACCGAGACCGGGTGGGCGGTGCCGAGGTCGTCGTACACGTCGATCGGGCTGCTGGTGATGGGGTCCGTCGCGTCGACGGACAGGTTGCCCCCCACGGTGACCGATGTCGTCGCCTGAGGCGGCAGGGCCTGGCTGAGCGGCAGCGTGATGTTGCGGGTCTGACCGGTCGCGTTGACCTTCCCGTCGTTGCCGGCGAGGTAGCCCTGCACGACGAAGCCCGACGGGTCGACGAGGTTGCCGGCGCCGTCGAAGTCGAACGACCCCGCCCGCGTGTAGAGCTGCTGCACGCCGGCCTTGACCACGAAGTAGCCCTCGCCCTGGACCGCGACGTCGGTGGCCCGCCCGGTGTTCTGCAGCGCACCCTGGGTGTTGACGGTGTCGATCGCGCCGACCTTCACACCGAGCCCGACCTGCTTCGCGTTCACGCCGCCGGAACCGTTCGCGACGTTGGCCGCGTTGCCGCCGCTCTGCAGCTGGCTGAGCGTGTCCTGGAAGGTGACGCGGCTGGCCTTGTAGCCGGCCGTGTTGACGTTGGCGATGTTGTTGCCGACGACGTCCATCATCGTCTGGTGCGACCGCAGGCCCGAGACGCCGGCGAACATGGAGCGGAGCATGGAGGTGCCCTTCTGGGAGGCCTCCTGGCCGGGTCGGCCCGACGTCCGGTTCGGGCCGTGCGCACCGTGGGGTGCTGAGGATGGTGCTGCTCGTACGTCGCCGTCAGGCCGCGCTGGGGGGTGCGTAAGGGGTCGATGCCGCTGGGGCGACCTGGGGAGGTGCCGGGGTCGTGACCGTCTCGACGGCCGTGACCGGGAGGGTCCGGCCACCCGCCAGCTGCAGCACGCCACCGTCCGCAGTGAGCCGCAGCGAGGTGACGACGCCTTCCACGCGCTGCCCGTCGACGGTCCCGGCCACCTGCTTGCCGATCAGCCCGGTGCCGGCGGCGGTGCGTTGCCACGTCGTGGCCTCGGCCTGTGCCTTGCTGAGCTCGTCCAGCCGCTCCACCATCGTGAACTGCGCGGTCTGCGCCATGAACTGCGACGGGTCGCTCGGCTGCAGCGGGTTCTGATACTTGAGCTGGGCCACGAGCAGCTTGAGGAACGCGTCCTTGTCGAGGCTGTTGGAGGTCCCCGCTGGCTTGGCGGGTGACGGAGCCGTGGCGCCGAGTCCGCTGATCGCGTCAGGCATGTGCGTGCTCCTCGGGTCGTGGCCGGGCGGGACGAGGTCGTCCGGTCGGTGCATCGGTCATAGGAACAGCCCCGTGACGGCCCGTTCGGGTGATGTCGTCACCGATCGGGCGAGCAGCTCGTCCTCGGCGTGGGCACGAGGGGCAGGGCCGCGCCGTTCTCGCGGCTGCTCCCCGACGTCCCAGCCGACCAGGTTCAGCCCTGCGTCAGCCAGCGCACGCTGGGCGCTCTCGCGACGTTCCTGCAGCAGCGCCGAGGACCCGTTGTCGAGCGCGAGCAGGGCCACGTGCACCTCCGACCCCCGCACGGTCAGGCTCACGGTCACGGTCCCCAGCTCAGGAGGGTCGAGCCGCAGGACGACACGGGTGGCTCCCTGCTGCAGACGCGCTGCATGGACCAGCGAGACGAGGGCAGGCTCGAGCGGCGTAGCTGCCGACGGTGCGGCCGTGGGCAGGCCCGGCGCAGCGAGCGCGTCTGCGGGGCGTTGACCGAGCAGGGCCTCGACCCCGGGGCTCGGCCCGGGCGTCAGGGTGCGGACCTGTTCGGGCGGGGTTCCTGGCACGGTCGCGGCTTCCGCGGAGACCGCCGGCAGCGCCGTCCCGCCGATCGGCGGGACGGCGGGGGCAGCGACGGCCGGATCGACCTGGGCCGGTCCGGCCCCCGGCACGGTGCCGGTCGGGGCAGCGCCGCTGAGCGGCGGCGTCGTGACGGCCGAGACGTTGCCTGCCGTCACCTGCTCGGCGCCGGCCGTCGACGGTGCCGAGCCGACGACGGGAACAGCAGCCGGTCCCCCGGGAACGGCCGACGGGGACACCGCGCCCGCCGTGGGTGCGGGTGACGCGCTGCCCGACGGAACGCCAGGCACGGGCGCGGCGGCCGGTGGGACCGGGGACGTCGTCCCGGTGATCGGGTCGGGTGCGACGGCCGGTGGGACCGAGGACGTCGTCCCGGTGGTCGGGTCGGGTGCGGTCGTCGCGGCGTCGCCGTCTGACGCGACGACCGGCTCGTCGCCCCGTTCGCGGGCGACGTCCTTGACCGGGGTCCCGTCCGCACGGCCGGCCGCAGCAGTCGGGTCCGGCTGCCGGGTCCGAGGGTCCCGCACCGGAACCGGGCGGTCGCGCACGTCGCGGTGCGGGTGATGGTCGCGTTCGGGTGCGGGACGGTCGCGGACGTCTCGCGTGTCGGGCTCGCGAGCAGCGGCGAGCAGCTCGGCGAAGCCGCGTGGTTGCGCCGGACGCGGGGGCTCGTAGCGCGGCCGGAGCAGGTCACGCTCGGCGGGGGTCACAGTCGTCATGAACGCCCTCTCAGGGTGTCGACGTGGCCGAGCACCGAGGCCAGGTGACCGCGGGTCTCGGCGTACGGGGGTACACCGCCGTACTTGCGGACCGCACCCGGTCCGGCGTTGTAGGAGGCGAGCGCAAGGTCCACGCGGCCGCCGTGCGCGGCGAGCTGGTCGGAGAGGAAGCGAGCCGCTCCGAGCGCCGCCTGCGCAGGGTCGAGCGGATCCACCCCCAGGCCGCGGGCGGTCGCCGGCATCAGCTGCATCAGGCCTTGGGCGCCTGCCTGGGACACCGCCGACGACGAGAAGCCGGACTCGGTCCAGGCGAGCGAGACGAGCAGCTGCGGGTCCACTCCCGTGCTCTTGGCTGCGGACAGCAGCGCGGGCAGCACCGGGGCGGCGGCGGGTGGCAGACGGGCCGTCCAGTCCGGACGCGCCTCGCTCTCGCGCATCGACGAGACGACGGCCAGGCCCTCGTCGGGCAGGATGCGACGGATGGTGACCGCGCGCGAGAGGTCGACGCTCTGCACCTTCACGACGTCGCCGGTGCTGGGCGCGGCGATCCACTTCCCGTCCCCGAGGTAGAGGCCGATGTGGTCGATGCCCGCCCGGGCCTTGGAGTTGTCGAACGCGACGAGGTCCCCCGGCTGCGCGTCCGCTGGACTGACCGGGCGTCCCACCCGGGCCTGGTCCTTGGCGACGCGGGGCAGGTCGATCCCCTGCGCGCGAAACACCGCCTGCACGAAGCCCGAGCAGTCGACACCCTTGCGGCTGGTCCCGCCCCAGACGTACGGCACCCCGAGCCAGCTCTTCGCGGTCTCGACGAGGGCCGCCTGGCCAGGGGAGGTCCGGCCGCCAAGACCGGCAGCGGGACCAGGAGCCACGCTGCCCGAGGCGGCCGCGGACCCGGAAGATGCGGCGGCGAGCGCCTGGTCCAGCCTCGCCGTGAAGGCGTCGGCGGTGACGGCCGTCGCCGGACGGGCCGACGCGGCAGGCTGGGTCACCGTCGTCGAGCGGGCGGGCGACATTGCGGCGAACCTGCTCGCCAGCTCAGCCATGCGGCCCTGCGCCTCGACCAGGCTCATGACCGGTCCCCTTCGGGTCGTCGCCCGGTGAGGTCGTCCACCATGCGCTGGTCACGTCGTTCGCGTTCGGCCTCGATGCCCAGCCGGGCCCGGTCGCAGGCCGTAGCGAGCAGGTGCTCGTCGCGGGTCGCCTCGGTCCAGCCGCGCAGCGCTCCGTCCCGGTCGTGCTGCAGCTCGGCGGCGCGCACGCGTGCCGCGCCGACCGCGTCGCCGGCCCGGCCGGCGACGTCGAGCTGCCCCTGCACCTGCGGCGCCGACCCGCCCACCAGGCGGGTGGCTGCGAGCCGCTGCTCACGTTCGGTGCAGGCTGACAGAGCGTCCGCGTAGGCGAAGGACGCAGCCGCGAACCGTGCGCGTGCACCTGCCTCCCGCAGCCGGGCCACCCGGTGCACCGTGTCGAGCCGGCTCACGCCAGCACCTGGGCCAGCTGTGACCACGCGGTCGCGCTGGGGGTGACGTCGTCGACCTGCTGACGCAGGAAGCCCTCGATGCCCGCCCGGCGCTGCACGGCCTCGTCGACCAGCGGGTTGGTCCCTGCGACGTACGCCCCGATCTCGATCAGGTCCTTCGCCTCGGCGTAGGCCGCGAGCAGGCTGCGCAACCGGGTCGACAGGGCCCGCTGGTCCGGGTCGGTGACCTTGCCCGCGAGCCGCGACACGCTCTCCAGCACGTCGATGGTCGGGAAGTGGCCGGCCGCGGCGAGCCGACGCGACAGCACGACGTGGCCGTCCAGGATCGAGCGGGCGTGGTCGGCGACCGGGTCGTTCATGTCGTCGCCCTCGACGAGCACCGTGTAGAGCGCGGTGATCGTCCCGTGCTCTCCCGGTCCGGCGCGCTCCAGGAGCCGCGGCAGCTCGGAGAAGACGCTCGGGGGGTAGCCACGCGTGGCCGGGGGCTCGCCCGAGGCGAGGCCGATCTCACGACGGGCCATCGCGAACCGGGTGAGGGAGTCCACCAGCAGCAGCACGTCTGCGCCCTGGTCACGGTGCCACTCGGCGACCCGGGTCGCGGTGTAGGCGGCGCGCAGCCGCATCAGGGGCGGCTCGTCGGAGGTGGCCACGACGGTGGTGACCCGTTCCCGTGCGGTCGCACCGAGGTCGTCCTCGAGGAACTCGCGCACCTCCCTCCCACGCTCGCCGACCAGACCGACGACGACCACGTCGGCGGAGGTCCCGCGGGCGAGCATGCCGAGCAGCGTGGACTTGCCCACGCCGGACCCGGCGAAGATGCCGATGCGCTGCCCTCGGCCGCACGGCGTCGCCGTGTCGAGCGCACGGACACCGAGGTCCAGCGGCGTCGTGATGCGCTGTCGTCGGAGCGGGTGCGGGGCCGCGGCCTCCAGCGACACGCTCTCGCCCCCGAGCTCCGGCCCGCCGTCGATCGGTCGACCGAGGGCGTCGAGCACCCGGCCAGCGAGGTCCGGACCCACCGTCATCCGCAGGCCGCGACCGGCCACCTCGACGGTCGCGCCGGGCGAGACGCCCGCCAGATCGCCGTACGGCGCGAGCAGCAGCGCGTCCTCGCGCACCGCGACCACCTGGGCGGTGACCCAGCCGCCCGCCGACCGGATCCGCACCGTGTCGCCGAGCGCAGCCCGCAGCCCGCGCGCCTCGGCCTCGAGCCCGACCACCCGGCTCAGCCGCCCGGTGACCCGCAGCGGGGAGGTCGCAGCCAGCGTGGCGCGGGCCTCGGCGAGCCCGGCCGTCACGAGGACGACCCAGGGCGGTTGCCGAAGGTGGGATCGGTCAGCAGGCCCAGCGCTTCGCCTGCCGCGTCCAGCGCGGCGCGCACCGTCAGCTCGGCCCGGCCGGCGTCGGTCACCACGACCACGTCCCCGCTGTCCAGCCGCGCGTCGGCCACCACCTCCGTGCCGACCCGCCCGCGACTGTCCGCCCAGAGCGTGACGACGGCCAGGTCCTTCGGCGAGACCGAGAGCCGGGTCGTCGGGCTGGGCAGCAGCGCCCCCAGCGCCTCTTCGAGCCGCACCAGGAGACCGTCGCCCTCGATCGACAGCTCGCGGCGCAGGACCCACTCGGCCACGACCTGCGCCAGCTCGACGACGGCGGTCGAGGTCGCGCGGACCTCCTGCTCGTGCAGCGCGGCAGTGTCCGCGACGACCCGGTCGAGCGTGCTGCAGAGCCGCTCTGCGGTCTGCTGCTCCAGCGTTCCCGCCTCCTCGAGGCCGGCCGACCGGCCCTGCTCGAAAGCCTGTGCCAGTCGTTGCTCGACGAGCAGCTCGGCGCGGGCCGCACCCTGCTGGGCGTCGAGCTCGGCGGGCGCCAGGAAGGTGTGTGCGCGCAGCACCCGGCTGCGCGTCGCTGCGGCGGCGACCGCCGTCACGCTGGCTCCTCGGAGTCCTCGCGCGACAGCTCGATCGCACCCTGCTCGATGAGTTCGCGCGCGGTCACGACAACCCGTGCGCGGGCCGCGACGACATCGTTGCTGCGCACCCGCACGAGCAGGCTGATCTCTTCCTGCAGCCCCCCGCGGGCGCGCTCGGAAAGGTTGGCGAAGACCCGCTCCGCCAGATGCTCCGGGGCGTTGTGCAGGGCGACGGCGAGATCGCGCGTGTCGACGGCCTTCAGCAGCGCCTGCATCGAGCGCGCCTCGAGCGAGAGCGCGTCGTCGAAGGTGAACAGCGCCGCGCGGACGGCTTCGGCAAGGTCTGGCGAGCTGGCGGCGAGGGCCTGCAGCAGCGCCTTCTCCTGCGGGCCGCTGGCTTGCGCCAGCATCTGCGCCAGCAGCTGCGGTCCCGCCAGCCGCTCGGGCTCGACGGTCGGGACCGCGCCGAACCGCGAACGGAGGCCAGTCTCGACCTCCTCCAGGGTGTCGGGATGCACGCTCGCCAGCGTCGCGACTCGGGTCGCCACCGAGGCACGCTGCTCCTCCGGCAGCCGGGTCAGCAGCCGGGCCGCGGAACGAGGGTCGAGATGTGCGAGAGCCAGCGCCACCGCCCCGGCCGGTTCGGCTGCGAGCAGCTGCGCGGCCTGCTCGGGATCGGCCTCACCGAGCCAGGTGAACGGACGGCCGGCGTCCAGCTCCAGCGCGGCCTGAGCACCACGGTCGGCGCCGAGCGCAGCGACCAGCAGGTCCTTCGCGTAAGCCCGGCCGGGGGCGGGCAGCGGCCCCTCGCCGGCGAGCCCGGAAGCGAGTGCGGCGACCGCCTCGCGCACCTCGCTGGTGGAGACCTCGCCGAGCACGGCGATCTCGGCGGCAACCGTGCGCACGCACTGCTCGTCCAGGGTCGCCAGCACCTGCCGGCAGCGGTGCGGGCCGAGTGCGACCAGCGCTACGGCGGCACGCCTCGCGCTCCCCCGGACGGTCGGGGACGTCAGGGTCGAGGTCATCGCTCCGCGCCCGACGGCTCGGCGAGCCAGCTGCGGATCAGCGCCCCGACCTCATCCGGCCTGCTGTCGACGAGCTCGAGCACCTGCGTCTCGGGCCCTGCCTCGATCGCTCTCGCCCCGGCGGGCCCGTCGAGAGCGCCCAGCGGCGCCAGCTCCAGCTCGCTGAGCGGGATCTCCGAGGTCGTCCCACGGCGGACGGCACGCAGCAGGGCGACCAGGACGACCAGGAGCACGAGGCCCGACACCCCGAGGGTGGCGGTCTGGACCATGTCGCGGCCGGGCGCGGCCGCGGCGGCCGCGGCGGCCGCGTCCTTCGCCGCGGCGGGGAACGGCGTGAACGCGACCGAGATCGTGTCGCCTCGGGCCTTGTCGATGCCGACCGCGTTCGCCACCATCGCCTCGACGTCGGCCTGCGGGATGTTCGCTGCCTGGTCCAGCGCCACGGCGACGGTCAGGCGCTTGACCCCGCCCGGCGTGATGCTGCTCTTGTCGACCGTGCGCGTCACGCCGAACTGCTCCTTGGTGCCGTCCTTGTTGTAGACGGACGTGCCGTCCGCGCCGGTGGCCCCGGTGGCAGCGACCGGGTCGGGCACGCTGACGATGCCTCCCGGGCCCGTGGCGGAGCCCTTGCTGTCGTACTTCTCGACACTGTTGTCACGGCTGAGCACCGCGCTCTTCGTGGGGTCGTAGGTCTCGGACTCGGTGCTGCGCGTCGCCAGGTCCATCTCCGCGTTGACCCGGACAACGGCCTTGCCCGGTCCGAGGACCGAGGTCAGCATGCTGTCGGCCCGCGCGGTCGCAGAGTCCTCGATCGCCCGCTCCGCCTCCGCGCCGGCTCCGCTGCCGCCGTCGCTGCTGAGCAGAGCGCCCTTGGTGTCGCTGACCGTGACACCCTCCGGGGCCAGGTCCGGCACAGCCGCAGCCACGAGCCGTTGCACGGCGTCGACGGATCCGCCGGGCATGCTCGAACGGGTGTCCAGCAGGACACTGGCCCGCGCCGGGGTGGCCTTGTCGGTGTAGAGCTCCTGCTTCGGGAGCGAGAGGTGCACGGTCGCGCTCTTGACCTCCTTGAGCTGCCCGAGCGTCTTCGCCAGCTCACCCTCCACCGCTCGCTGGTAGGCGATCTGCTGCTGGAACGACGAGCTCGTCATGCCCACCGTGTCGAGCAGCTCGTAGCCCTTCGTGCTCCCGTTCGGCAGACCAGCCGCGGCGACCGCGAGCCGCTCGGTCTGCAGGCTGCTGGTCGGCACGAGGACAGTGGTGCCGCCGCCCTCCAGCCGGTAGGGGACACCGTCGGCGTCAAGCTGCCCGGTCACCGCCGCGGCATCGTCCGCTGCGAGACCAGCCATCAGCACGCCGTACGAAGGAGCCGTCACCCAGCGCGCGAAGGCCCCCACCGCGACCAGACCGACGACCGCCAGCAGGCTGATGATGACCTTCTGCGGCATCGAGAACTGGCCGAGCGTGGTTTTCGCACGGGCGCTCACAGCACCCAGGTCCATCGCAGCCATCAGACCTGCATCCTCATGATCTCCTGGTAGGCCTCGACGGCGCGGTTGCGCAGCGTCGAGGTGAGCGAGACACCGAGCGACGCCTTGGCGGCGGCAGTGGTGAACTCGTGGATGTCGGTGAGCTGGCCCGTGGCGACCTGGCCGGCGAGGGTGCTGGCCGTGTCCTGGGCGGCGGTGACGCTCTGGATGCCTTTGCTCAGCATCTCGCCGAAGCCACCGCCGGTCGGTGCCGCGGGGGCGACGGGGCGCGCCCCGGAGATCGGCAGGAACGCGGTGGTCGCAGTGCCGATCGGCAGGACGGCCATCAGCGACCCTGCCCGATCTGCAGCGCCGAGGTGTAGGTGTCCCGGGCCTGCTGGATCATCGCGAGGTTGGCCTGGTAGAGCCGCTGCGCGACGAGCATGTGCGTCATCTCCTCCGACAGGTCGACCTGCGGGCGGGTCACGTAGCCGCCCTCGTCGGCCAGCGGGTTCTCCGGGTCGTAGACCACGACCGGGTCACCCGACTTGAGCGCGATCCCGCGGACCGCGACGCCGGCCTGGCCAGCGCGGTCCTGGGCGATCACCAGGCGCGCGCGGAAGGGCTCCTGACCGGCCGGCCGGACGGTGTCCAGGTTCGCGATGTTGTCGCTGACCGCGTCCATCCAGACCCGCCCGAGGTGGACACCCGTCGCGGCGGTGTCCATCGCACCGAACATGCTCATCAGCGGCCTTCGATCGCGGTGCGGAGCAGTCCCAGCTTGTGGTTCGCGGCGGCGACGAGCGCCTGGTACTGCAGGCCGCTGCGCTGCTGCTCGGTGACCTCGACCTCGACGTCGACGTTGTTGCCGTCGAGCTTGGCCGCCTCGGTGCTGCGGGACACGGTCAGCGGAGCACTGGCTGGCCGACCCTGGCTCATCGCCTCGGCGAGCGAGCTCTCGAAGTCGACCCGCTCCGCCGTGAAGCCGGGGGTCATGGCGTTCGCGAGGTTGTGCGCGGTGACCCGCTGCCGCAGGGCCACCCCGGAGAGCGCCCGTTCGATGCCGCTCTCGACACGGTCGGTGAACATGATCGCCTCGCTTCCTGGCCCCGGGCACGAAGAAGGGAAGCGACCCCGCGCTCCTCGTCCTGAGGTGCTGCGGTGCCCTTCCCTGTGTCCTGCGCCGAGCCCGTCCTGGGTCCGTCTGCTGCTGTGGGGTGCTTCGGCCGGTGCGACGATTCCTTGAGCACCAGATCCGGGTGCCCGGCTCACCCCTGCGGGTGACCGCCGTAGCGCAACGCGGCGTTGGTCCGGGCCTGCTGGGCCACGGCGACGCGTTCGAGGTCGTACGTGCGCAGCAGGAGCGCTTGCACCCGCGGGACCAGCTCGTCCGGGATCGGGCCGTCAGCCTGCAGCGACACGTCGGGCAGCGCCTGCTCGAGCGCAGGGTCCTCGACCACCGAGGCGAGACGGCGGGTCTGCTCCTCGAGCGCGGTCACCAGCTCGGACCAGCCGACACTCATGCCGGCTGCGCGACCCTGGCGCTCTGGAGCACACCTTCGCGCCACGCCGACGCCAGCTGCTCCACGACGTCCAGGGCGTCGGCGGTGGGTTGCGCCTTGCGCTCGGATCCTGCCCGCAGCAGGCAGGCGTGCGCGTAGGAGTAGAGCCGGTCCAGCTCGGTGGCCAGGCGCCCGCCGGCCTCGTGGTTCAGGGTGAGCCGCAGCTCGAGCAGGATGCGCTGGGCCTTCAGCGACCGCGGGAGCGCGCCGGTGAAGTCGCCGTCGGTCTGCATCCGGTGCGCCCCGCGCAGCGCGGCGACCGCGGCGTCGAAGAGCATCCCGGTCAGCTGAGCCGGCGTGGCGGTGAGGACCCGCTCGGCCAGGTAGTGGTCCGCGTTGCTCACAGTCGTCCGTTCGTCGCGAGGTGCATGCAGGTCCCATCGGCCGGTGCGGGACGGTTCTGCAGCCACCCGATCAGGTGGCGTGGGGTCCTAGCGGCGACGCATGTTGACGAACCGTCTGCTGTGGCGACGAGCCGGCCCGCCACCTCGCCGAAGCCAGCGGCTCGCGATCGGGGCGGAGGTGAGTCTCCGTCAGCGGACGCTGAGGCCCGCGAGCTGGCTGGACAGGTAGCCGCTCTGGCTGCGCAGCTGACCCAGCACCGTGTCGAGCTGCGTGTAGGTGCGCCGCAACCGCGCCTCGGTGAGGGTGAGCCGATCGCCGAAGGAGTCCACCTGGGTCTGCAGCCCGGCCGCCCGGCTGGTTGCGGAGTCCTTGCCGACCGTGACGGCGCCGCTGACCGCGGCCGCCTGCGAAGCGACGTCGGTGAGCGCGCTGCCGAGCGACTGCACCAACGTGGCGGTCCCCCTCGGGTCGGCGGCCAGCGACGCCGCGAGCGCCGTCTCGTCCAGCTTGTACGTCCCGTCGCGCTGCAGGGTGATCCCCGCCGCGCCCAGCGTGACGGTCGAGGCAGCACCGGCCTGGCTGACGGCGCTCTGCAGCTGGTTGCTGAGCTGCCGCGCCGCGCTGTCCCCGGTCAAGGGGGACTTCGTGCTGGTCCCCAGGTTGTACTTCGTGTTGGTCGACACCGCGTTCAGCGCACTGTTGAGTCCGTTGACCAGGTCGCGTACGGCGGCCACGCCGCTCGCCGGGTCCTTGGCCACCGTGACCTGGGTCGACGCAGGTCCGGCGGTCACCAGGTCCAGGGTGACGCCGGGGAGCAGGCCCGTGACCCGGTTGGTCGGCGAGGTGATGCCGGCGAGCCCGTCGAGGGTCAGCCGGGCGTCGCTGGCCGCGGCCACGGTCTCTTGCACACCGAGCCCGGACAGGCCGTCGACGGTGGTGCTGACGTCGTTGGCGAGGCCCGTCTGGGTGCTGGCCAGCAGCAGCTTCGTGGTGCCGTCGGCGAGCGGGACGACCGAGGCCGAGGCCACGCCGCCTACCTGGTTCAGGGCGTTCGCGAGGTCCTGCACGGTCGCCGTCGGGGACGTCGTCCGGGCGACCGTCACCTCGGCCTTGCCGACGTTGAGCCCACCGCTGGCCATGGTCAGCCCGTTGACGGTGAAGGCGCCGCCGGACAGGTCCACGGTCTGTCGTACGCCGTTGACCATGACCTCGGCGCTGTTGCCGTCGACCGACATGACCTCGACCGAGTAAGCACCGCTCGCAGAAGGGATGATCGAGGAGGGTGCGGTCACCGCGGTGATCCCCAACGCCTGCGTGCCGCGGGTCGCGACCAACGAACCGGCCCCGACGACAGCGGTCGGGCTCGCGACCGTCCGGGAGCTGCTGCCCGCGGTGGCCAGCGCCTGGACGCTCACGCTGTGCGTGCCAGGGCTGGCGCCCGCGGCGGCGGTCACGGAAGCGACGGTCGGGGTGCTCGAGGCTGCGGTCACGCCGGCGAACGTGGTCGCGCCGGTGAGCTTGCCGGCCGCCGTCGTCATGGCGTTGAGCGCGACCCCGATCTGGCCCCACGCGGTGCCCTGGGAGAGCACGGCGAGCTTCTGTGACGCCAGCCGCTGCTGCGGGATCCGTTCGATCTGCATGAGCTGACTGATGATGCCGTCTGTGTCGAGCCCCGAACCGAGGCCGCTGATCGACGCGGGCATGTCGTGCTCCTTCGTGTCAGGGAATGACGGGTGGGAAACGCCGCACGGCGGCCGGTCCAGGAGGACCGACCGCCGCGGGGGTCGTGCGGGGTGGTCGCGCGGCGGCGACCGTGGTGCGGCTAGCCGCGCAGCAGCTGCAGGACCTGCTGCGGGGCGCTGTTGGCCTGCGCGAGCATCGCGGTGCCGGCCTGGGTCAGGATCTGCGAACGGGTGAAGTTCGTCATCTCCTTCGCCATGTCGGTGTCGCGGATCCGGCTCTCCGACGCGGTCAGGTTCTCTGACGTGACGTTGAGGTTGTTGATGGTGTGCTCGAGCCGGTTCTGGGTCGCGCCCAGGTCACCGCGGAAGGTCGACACGGTCTTGATGGCTGCGTCGATCGCGGTCAGCGAGGCCGACGTGCCGGCCGCACCGAGGACGAGACCGTCGAGACCGAGCGCCGCCGTGCTGGTGTCCTTGAGCTTGACGTCGAGCGTCTCGCCGGCGTTGGCGCCGACCTGGAAGGTCAGCGTCGAGTCCGCACCAGCAGTCCCGGCAACCGCGGGGGCCGCAGCGACCGCGGCAACAGCGGCAACATCATCCGCGGTGCCGTTGATGCCGTCAGGACCGTCGCTGGCGGCGACAGCGGCGACAGCGGCGACAGCGGGCGTGCCGGCGGTGCCGGTGCCGTCGCCCTTGAGCAGGTCCTTGCCGTTGAACGACGTCCGGCCGGAGATGTCGTTGATGGCCTTGGACAGCTGGTCGACCTCGGCCTGAGACGCAGCCACGGACTCGGTCGAGTTGCTGCCGTTTCCGGCCTGGACGGTGAGGTCACGCATGCGCTGGAGCATGGAGTGGACCTCGGTCAGGGCGCCTTCTGCGGTCTGCACGACCGAGATGCCGTCCTGGGCGTTGCGGACGGCGGTGTTGAGCCCGCCGACCTGGGAGCGCAGGTTCTCGCTGATGACGAGGCCGGCAGCGTCGTCGCCGGCCCGGTTGATCCGGAAGCCGGACGACAGCTTCTCGAGGCTCTTGGCCATCTGGCCGTCGGTCACCGAGAGGTTGCGGTAGGCGTTGATCGCCGCGACGTTGTTGTTCACGCGCAGGGACATGATGTTCTCCTTCGTGGAGGGTCAGGTGACGGCATCCGTGCCGACCTGTACTGCTTCGGTGCGCCGGCCGGGCTTCTTTGTCGCCCGACCGGGTGAATCAGCGCAGGAAGTTCGCCAGCGACGGCAGATCGGCGCGGGCGACCGCGCCGAGCGCTGCGGAGTAGCCGTTCTCGGCCGCCTGCAGGCGCAGGATGGTCTGGGCGAGGTCGGTGTCCTCGATGGCCGAGCGCTGTGCGACCAGCCCGTCGACGACGCTGCGGCCGAGGTCCTGCGCCGCAGTGATGCGGTTCTGGTTGGCGCCGACCTTGCCGAGCGCGGCGGTGACAGAGGAGGTGCGCAGGGCCAGCGCGTCCTGACCCGCGGCCAGCGCGGCAGGATCGCCGCTGCGCACGGCGGTCTCAAGCTGTCCGAGCACCGCGAACAGGTCCTGCCCGGGACCGGCGTCGAAGCCGAACACGGCCGCGCCTCCGGAGTTCACGTCGACGGTCACCGACGGGGAGACCTGACGGCTGATGGCCCCGTTGTCGCCGACGAACGTCCCGGTAGCCGGATCGACCGCCGCCGCCTTGTGCCCGCCGAAGATGGCCCGCCCCAGGTGCTGGGTGTTGGCCACGTCCAGCAGCTGCAGACGCAGGTTCCCGATCTGGTCGGCGATCGCGCTGCGGGCGTTCGGGTCGAGCGCGCCGCTGTTGCCCGACACGGCGAGCTGACGCACCTGGGCGAGCATCGTGGACGCGCCCTGCAGCGCGTTGTCGGTCGTGGCGAGCACGGCGGTGGCGTCGTCCGCTGCACGTTCGTACGCCGCGAAGCTCGCCTCCTGCGTGCGAAGACGCAGACCTGCGGCGGCCCCGACCGGGTCGTCGGACAGCTTGTTGATGCGTGTGCCGGAGGCCAGCTGGCTCTGCAGGTCGACGACCCGCCCGAGGCTGATGGCGAGCCCGCGCTCGAGCCGGCCGTACGTGCTGATGGTCGGGACTCTCATCGCCCGGCCCCCGTCCGGTTGATGAGCGTGTCGAGCATGGAGTCGGCGATGCTGATGACCCGGGCCGCGGCGTCGTAGGCGTGCTGATACTTGACGAGGTCGATCATCTCCTCGTCGACGGAGACGCCGTTCGCGGCGTCGCGCTGCTGGCGGATCCCGTCGAGCCCGGACTCGGCGGCGTCGGCCCCGCGGGCGGCGCCGGCAGCACGGCTGCCGAGGGTGGCGGCCAGACCGGTGAGCGCGGAACCCAGCGTCCCACCGCCGGTGACGTCGCTGCGGAGCCGCGCCAGCTTCAGAGCATTCTCCCCGTCGAAGGCTTCGTGGGTCGAGTCGCCCGCTGCGGCGATCGTGTCGGGGGTCAGACCTGCCGCCAGCTGCAGGTCACGGGCGCCCGTTCCGGTGAAGACCTCAGCGCCCACCGCGCCGCTCCTGTCGAAACCGGCGGCGTGGGCGGTGTTGACCCGCGTACGCAGATCGTTCGCGAACGCGTTGAGCTGTGCCTCGACGTCACGCAGGTCTGTGGCGAGCACTGCGGCACGCCCCCCCAGCTCCCCGCCGGCGGCGACCGGCTTGCCGTCCACCGAGAAGGTGACGTCGGCGCCGGCACCACCGGTCGGCGGCGGCTGCAGGTTGAGGCTCAGCTCGCTCACCCGATCCCCGCGGACCAGCACCCGGCCGCCCGCGCTCACGTCGACCATGCCGTTCTCGGCAGGCCGCACGGTCACCCCGGCCATCCGCGCGAGATCGTCCAACGCGCGGTCGCGCCGGTCCAGCAGATCGTTGGGTGCCTGGCCGCCGACGGTCGCGTCGGCGATCTGCTT
>JBBSTR010000031.1:0-26478 GCA_038235705.1 Mycobacteriales bacterium | reverse complement strand
CAAGGACGGGCCGTTGCTCTTCGCGCTGCCGGTCGCGGCCGTCGCCGGTCTGGTGAGCTTCCTCTCGCCGTGCGTGCTGCCGCTGGTGCCGGGCTACCTGTCCTACGTCACCGGCCTGTCCGGCGCGGACCTGGGCGACACCCGTGGTCGTCCGGATCAACAGGGCCAGAAGACCACGACAAGCGGTGCGTCCGGGCACCTCGACCCGGTCGATCACGACGGCGACACGATGGTCGCGAGGGAGCCGGTCCACCACCGGAGCCGGGTGCTCGCCGGCAGCGTGCTGTTCGTGCTCGGCTTCAGCGCCGTGTTCGTCTCCGCCGGCGCCCTGTTCGGCGGGCTCGGCGGCGACCTGGAGGCGCACCGGAACATCGTCGACCGCGTCCTCGGCGTCCTCGTCGTGGTGCTAGGGCTGTCCTTCCTCGGCCTGATCCCCGGGATGCAGCGCGAGTTTCGGATCCACCGGCTCCCGGTCAGCGGGCTCGCTGGCGCGCCGCTGCTCGGCATCGTCTTCGGGGTCGGCTGGACGCCCTGCCTCGGCCCGACCCTCGGCGCCGTCCAAGCACTCGCTTACACCCAGGGGACCGCCGGCCGCGGCGCGGTGCTCACCGCTGCGTACTGCCTGGGGCTCGGGGTGCCGTTCGTGCTCACCGGTCTGCTGATGAAGCGGGCGCTGGGCGCGTTCGAAGCCGTCAAGCGTCACTACGACGTCGTCATGAAGATCGGCGGGGTGATGCTCGTCGTGGTCGGCCTGCTGCTGGTTTCTGGTTTGTGGGAGCAGCTGATGATCGAGGTTCGCACGCTGGTCGCCGGGACGGGGACCGTCCTGTGACCCTCATCCAGGAGGCGGGCACCGACGAGAGCACCCGGCTCTCCACCCAGCCCGAGGCCCCGCGGCCGAGGGGCCGACGGTTCGTCCAGGTGCGCTACGCGTGGCGTCAGCTCACCTCTATGCGTACGGCCCTGCTGCTGCTGTTCCTGCTCGCGCTGGCCAGCGTGCCCGGTGGGTTCATCCCGCAGCGGCCCCGCAACCCGGTGCGGGTGCGCGACTACATTGCCGCGCACCCGACGATCTCCCCGACGATGGACCGGCTCGGGCTGTTCGACGTCTTCGCGTCGCCGTGGTTCGCCGCCGTCTACCTGCTGCTGTTCGTCTCGCTGATCGGTTGCCTCGGCCCGCGGATCCGGTTGCACGCCCGGGCGCTGCGGACCCCGCCGCCCAAGCTGCCTGCGCGCCTCGACCGGCTGCCGGCCAGCGATCGCTGGGAGACCGGTCTCAGCCCTGAGCAGGCTGTGGAGGCCGTACGCAAGGCCCTGAAATCTCAGCGCTGGCGCACCGTCGTCCGCGAGAACGGGGTGAGCGCCGAGAAGGGCTACCTGCGCGAGACCGGCAACCTGCTGTTCCACGTGAGTCTGGTCGTGCTCCTGATCGGGATCGCCGCGGGCTCGCTGTACGGGTTCAAGGGCAGCGTCCTGGTCAAGGAGGGGGATGCGTTCGCCAGCACCGCGCTCTCCTACGACGACGTGCAGCCCGGTCACCGGTTCAGCTCCGGCTCCCTGGTGCCGTTCAACTTCACTCTGGACTCCTTCAACGCCACCTACACCGACAAAGGGGAGGCGTCGACGTTCGACGCCGAGATCGACTGGCGGCCGAGCCCGGACGCCGCGAGCAAGAAGTACGACGTGCGCGTCAACCACCCGCTCGTCGTCGGCGCGGCCAAGCTCTACCTGATCGGGCACGGCTACGCGCCGCACGTCATCGTCAAGGACGCCCAGGGCAGCGTGGCGCTCGACACCACAGTGCCGTGCCTGCCGCAGGGCGTGACGTTCCTGAGCGACTGCACGATCAAGGCGCCGAACGTCGCCGCGCGCGGCGAGCAGCTCGGCTTCCAGGGCTTCTTCACCCCGACCACCAAGGTTGACCCGAAGCTCGGCGTCACGTCGG
This sequence comes from Mycobacteriales bacterium, assembly GCA_038235705.1. Classification (GTDB taxonomy): domain Bacteria; phylum Actinomycetota; class Actinomycetes; order Mycobacteriales; family SCTD01; genus CANKBT01. The sequence goes on along the minus strand of JBBSTR010000031.1, from coordinate 24,533 downwards.
TCTTCCCCGGCCTACGCGCCCCGGGTCTGACGCTGGCGGCCTTCCGCGGCGACCTCGGGCTCGACTCCGGGGCCTCGCAGTCGGTGTACGAGCTGGACAAAGGCAACCTCTCGCAGGTCGGGATCTCCCCGACCATGAAGGTGGGCGACACCTGGCAGATCCCGGGCGGCGGAAGCATCGAGATGGTCGGGGTCGACACGTGGGCCACCTTCCAGGTCACCCAGGACCCGGGCAAGGGCCTCGCGCTGCTGGCCTCGATCGGCATCGTCGGTGGGCTGCTCCTGTCGCTGTCGATCCGCCGCCGCCGGCTGTGGGCCCGGGTAGGCGAGGACAGCTCGTCCGGCCGTACCGTGGTCGAGATCGGTGGCCTCGCCCGCACCAACGCGGAGGCGTTCGCCACCGAGTTCGAGACGATCAGCGAGCGCCTCCGCGGGCGCTCCGGAGGAGATGCACGTGTCTGAGCTGAGTGATGGTCTGCTGCTTGCGACCGTCCTGGTCTACGCGGCGGCGATGCTGCTGTTCGCGGGTGCGGGTGCCGGTGCGCGGGGCCGACGGGTGCAGGCCCGGGTCGAGGCCGTCCGTGCCTCCCGGGTGCTCGCCGGTGCCGGCGGGCCTTCCGTCGCCGAGCCGGCTGCCCCGGCAACGCCCCCGCAGAACGGCCGGGTCGCCCGGCTCGCGATCGGCGTCACCGCGATCGGCTGGCTGCTCCACCTGACCTCGATCGTCACCCGCGGCATCGCCGTCGACCGGGTGCCGTGGGGCAACATGTACGAGTTCAGCAGCGCGGCGGCTTTCGTAGCCGTCACCGGGTTCCTTGTCCTGCTGGCCCGCGGCCGGGTCGACGCCAGCCTCGGCGCTTTCGTTCTCGTGCCGGTCGTGCTCTACCTCGGCCTCGCGGGCACCGTGCTCTACACCGCCGCCGGGCCGCTCGTGCCAGCGCTCAACTCGTACTGGATCAAGATCCACGTCGCCGCTGCCATCACGGCGAGCGGGGCGTTCCTGCTCGCCGGGGTCATCGCCATCCTCTACCTGGTGCGCGAGCGCTACGAGGACACGGTCGCCCGGCTCGCCCTGCCCGACCCCGGCCACCGCCAGACCATGGTGCTGCGCAAGGAGCGGCCGGTCGCGCTGCAGTTCCCGTTCACCCTCGGCGCGTCGCTGCCGGAGGCCAAGAAGCTGGACCGGGCCTCGTACACCGTCATCGCTTTCGCCTTCCCGGTGTGGACCTTCGCGATCATCGCCGGCGCGATCTGGGCCGAGGCGGCCTGGGGTCGTTACTGGGGCTGGGACCCCAAGGAGACCTGGAGCTTCATCACCTGGGTGCTCTACGCGGGCTATCTGCACGCCCGCGCGACCGCCGGCTGGAAGGGCAGCAAGGCGGCCTGGGTCGCGATCGCAGCTGCCGGCGCCCTCATCATCGACTACTACATCGTGAACATCTTCGTGGTGGGGCTGCACTCCTACGCCTGATACGTTCCCCTCGTCGTCGTGAGGGGTGGGGACCATGCTGTTCGGCTATGAGTTCCTGTTCGTCGTCGAGCTGTGCCTGCTCGTCTACTGCGTGCTCAACGTCATCACGACGCCCGAGGGCGACTGCCGCAACCTGCCCAAGCTGCTGTGGTTGTTCCTGGTGATCATCCTGCCGCTGGCCGGCGGGATCGCCTGGCTGGTCGCGGGACGGCCCGTCGGCCCGGCGAACCTGCCCTACAAGGGCAACCTGGGTCGGCCGACGAGCACCACCTCCCCGGAGTACGACCGGCCGGGCCGTAGCGCCGCAGCCGCTCCGGACGACGACGAGGCCTTCCTGCGGGGGCTCCGTCAGCGCGCCGAGGAGCAGCGCCGCAGGGCTAAGGACGACGGCACGGCCTGATCGGTCCGCTCGCCCCTGCGCCGATCTTCCCCGGACGGTCACCGGATGGACGTTTCGCGGCACGTATGAGGAAGATCGCCACGGCTGGAGGACGAGCCTCTGCGCGATCTTCCGCAGGTGGTCGCACCTCGACCGGTACGCGCGACTTGTGAGGAAGATCGTCGCCCAGGCAGGACCTGTCTAGGGCTGGTCGTCCCGCGGCCGCTTCAGGCTGCGCAGGAACTCCTCGTCGTCGTCGGGCGGCACCTGCCGGACCGGCTGACGACGGACGGGTCGGGGCGCCCGGGCCTCACGGGTCGGGCGTCCGGGTCGGGCCGGCTGCTCAGCGCCCTCGAGCGCCGGGCGACCGCCGAGCAGCCAGACGATCGGCCCGCCGATCGGCAGCAGCACCACCAGAACGAGCCAGAGCGGCTTCGGCAGGGCGCGGACGGTCTCCGCGGGCGTGCGTAGGACGTCCATGACCGCATAGACGCCGAGCACCAGGGCGACGAGCACGATGACGAAGGGCAGGGCCCTCACCTCCAGACCGCCAGGGTATGCCGGGGCCGCAGATCGCTCCTACCCTGGACGACATGGGACGCCGACTGCTGGTCTACACGCTGCTGCGGGCGGCGCTCTTCGCGCTGGCGACCGCGGTCTTCTTCTTCCTGGTCCGGCTGAGCCTGCCGATCTCGGTCGTGCTCGGGCTGCTCGTCAGCAGCTTCGCGGCGCTCACCCTGCTCCGGTCACAGCGCGACGAGCTGACCACGGCGATGCTGGCCCGCCGGGAGGCCAAGCAGGAGGCCACGGCCCGTCGCCGGGCCGCTCTAGACGAGCCCGAGAGCGCCGAGCCTGACGTGCCTGGCCCTTGACGTGCCTGACTGGGTGCGCGAGGGGGGAGTTGAACCCCCACGTCCTTTCGGACACACGGACCTGAACCGTGCGCGTCTGCCATTCCGCCACTCGCGCGAGTGCCAGCGAGGAGGCTAGCAGCCGTGGGCCGTGGCGCGCTCCGGCACGGGTTGCTTGTCAGTTGCGCCCGATAGCATCGGCGGTCACCGGGAAGGGAGGCACGCTGTGGGCAAGGCCGAGCGCATCGAACGACGGCTCGAGGGTCTCGTCGAGGGTGCCTTCGCCAAGGTCTTCGGCGGCGTCGTGCAGCCCGTCGAGGTCGCTGCCGCCCTGCGTCGAGAGGCCGGCGACAAGAAGATGATCGTCGACAGCGACACGCTGCTCGTGCCCAACTCCTACGTGGTCGAGCTGGGCGACACCGACGCCGAGCGTCTCGGCGCCTACGACGCACCGCTGCGCCGCGAGCTGGCCGCGATGGTGCGCGAGCACGCCTCCGACCAGGGGTGGAGCTTCGTCGGACCGGTGGAGGTGCGGCTGGAGGCGGTCACCGGCCTCAAGACAGGCCTGTTCCGGGTCCGGAGCGCGGTCGTGGCCGGCGAGGTCGAGCGGCCGCCGACCGGTGCCCACCGGCTGCCTACGGCAGCGCCGGCGCCCGTGCGCGGCGCCTACCTGGTCGTGCGGGAGGGAGGCGCGGAGCGCATCGTGCCGCTGTCCGGACGCAGCGTGCGGATCGGGCGCGCGCCCGAGGCCGAGGTGCGCCTGGCCGACACGGGCGTGTCACGCCTGCACGCCGAGCTGCGGCTGGGCCCGACCGCGTCGATCGAGGACCTCGGCAGCACGAACGGCACGACCGTCAACGGCCACCGGATCTCCCAGCCGGCGCTGGTCGAGGACGGCGACAGCATCGGGGTCGGCACGACCAGCCTCGTCCTGCGTACGGACGGCTGATGGCCTCGACCCTGGTCCTGTCGGTCATGAAGTACGGGCTCCTGCTCCTGCTCTGGCTGTTCGTGATCTCCGCCGTGCGCGTCATCCGCTCCGACCTGTTCGGCACCGCGACCCGCGGTGGCAGCGTCGTGCGGGTCGGGCGCACCGGCCGCGAGAAAGTGAGCGGGCAGGCCGGTCGGCTGCGCAGCCAGGCACGGCGGCTCGTGGTGACCGAGGGCGCGCTGGCGGGCACGTCCATCGACCTCGGTGACGACCCCGTCACGATCGGTCGGGCAGACGACTCCACGCTGGTCATCACCGACGACTACGCCAGCAGCCAGCACGCGCGGCTCGTCCCGACGGACGGGGCCTGGACGCTGGAGGACCTCGGTAGCACCAACGGGACCTACCTGGGCCAGGCCAAGGTCGGTCGTCCGGTCGTGGTGCCGATCGGGGCGCAGATCCGGATCGGCAAGACGGTCCTGGAGCTGCGGCGATGAGGCCTGTGGACACCCGGTGACCCTCGCGCTGCGCTACGCCGCCTTCTCCCACCTCGGTCTGCTGCGGACCGGCAACGAGGACTCCGGCTACGCCGGGCCGCGCCTGCTCGCGGTCGCCGACGGCATGGGCGGGCACGCCGCCGGCGAGGTGGCGAGCGCCGTCGCCATCGCCAGCATCGCGACGCTCGACGAGGACGCGCCCGGCGCCGACCTCACCCGCGCCCTCAAGGAGGCGGCGACCGCGGCGAACGACCACCTGCGCGAGATGACCGATGCTGACGCCTCGCTCGACGGGATGGGCACGACGCTGACCGCGCTCCTGTTCTCCGGCCGCCGGATCGGGATGCTGCACATCGGCGACTCCCGCTGTTACCTGTTGCGCGACGGTGAGCTGAGCCAGATCACCCGTGACGACACGCTGGTCCAGTCGCTGGTCGACGACAAGAAGATCACCGAGGACGAGGCGCGGTCGCACCCGCAGCGGTCCCTGATCACCCGGGCGCTGGACGGTCGGGAGGAGATCAGCTTCGACCTGCGCGTGCGGGAGGCCAGGGTCGGCGACCGCTACCTGTTGTGCAGCGACGGGCTGACGGGTCCGGTGCGTTTCGAGAACGTGCGGGAGGCGCTGGACCTCCCGGACCTGACGGCCTCGGTCGAGCGGCTGGTCGACCTGGCGCTGCGCGGCGGTGGCCCGGACAACATCACTGTCGTCGTCGCGGACGTCATCGACACCGCGCAGGAAGACGCCTCCGGGGTGGCGGTGATCGCCGGTGCGGCGCGCGAGCACCCGCAGGCGGTGCCGGCGACCATGACTGGCGGAGCGGCCGGCCGGGCCGCCGCGGCGAAGGTGCGTCCCGCCGAGCCCGTCCCTGCACCGGCGCCGACGGAGGCTCAGAGGTCCGGTCCGCGTCGTGGGCGTCGGGCCGGCGCGGTCGTGCTCGCGTCGGTGGTGCTGCTCGGCGCCCTCGGGGTCGGGGGGTTCTTCTTCGTGAACGCCCACTGGTACGTCGGGGTCGACAACGGCCGGGTCGCCGTCTTCCGTGGCTATCCGGGCTCGATCGCCGGACTGACGCTGGCCCGGGTCGACGACGCCACCGACATCCCGGTCGACCGGCTCAACGACCTGCGCCAGGACCGGCTCGCCGAGGGCATGTCCGCCCGTGACCGCAGCGACGCCGACCGCATCGTCAAGGTGCTGCGGGGTGAGGCGGCCCGGGTGACGCCGGCACCGGACGTCCCGTCCTCGGACGGCACCTCGAGCCCGAGCCCGAGCGCGAGCCCGAGCCCGAGCGCGACGCCGACAGGCACCCCGACCCTGACCCCGACCCCCGCTACGAGCCCCTCGTGACCGGCCCCCTCGGGGATGCCAGCCTGCCCGTGCTGGCCGCCCCGGTCGGCCGGTCGGCCGTCGAGGACACGCTGCCGCCCGGCCGCACGCGCCGTGGCACCGAGCTGGCCATGCTTGCCTTCGCGCTGGTCGTCACGCTGGTCGCCTACACCGCCGTCGGCCTCGCGAAGGACGGGCAGGTCCCCGAAGGTCTGCTGAGCTATGGCGCCGGGCTCGGCGGGCTGTTCCTGGTGGCGCACCTCGTGGTGCGCCTTCTCGCGCCGTACGCCGACCCGCTCATCCTGCCGTGCGTCGCCCTGCTCAACGGCCTCGGCCTCGTGCTCATCACCCGGCTCGACAACGCCAGCGACGAGAACCGCCGCTTGGCCGGCAAGGCCCTGCTGCGGCACGACGCCCCGACCCAGCTGGTCTGGACGGGCCTCGCGGTCGTGCTGTTCTGCGGGGCCCTGCTTGTGTTGCGTGACCACACGCGGCTCTCGCGCTACGGCTACCTCTCGGGTGCCCTCGGGGTCGGCGCGCTGCTGCTGCCGTTGTTGCCGTTCGTCGGCCGAAACATCAACGGTGCGCGCCTGTGGGTGCGGGTCGGGCCGGTGCAGGTGCAGCCGAGCGAGGCCGCGAAGGTCCTGCTGATGATCTTTTTCGCGTCCTACCTGGTCAGCAAGCGGGACGTGCTCAGCCTCGCCGCCCGGCGGGTCGCCGGCCTGGACCTCCCGCGGGCCCGTGACCTCGGACCGGTGCTCGTGGCCTGGGGGGCGAGCCTGGCCGTGCTGGTCTTCCAGCGCGACCTCGGCAGCTCGTTGCTGTTCTTCGGCCTGTTCATCGCGATGCTCTACATCGCCACCGAACGGGTCAGCTGGCTGGTCATCGGGGTCGGGCTGTTCCTGGGCGGCAGCTACGTCGCCTACCGCGCGTTCGGGCACGTCCAGGCCCGGATCGACACCTGGCTGCACCCGTTCGCCGACCCGCAGGGCGCCAGCTTCCAGCTGACCCAGTCGTTGTTCGGCTTCGGCACCGGCGGGCTGACCGGCACCGGCCTCGGCCGCGGCAGCCCCGACAAGGTCGGGTTCGCGGTCAAGACCGACTTCATCTTCACCTCGGTCGGCGAGGAGCTCGGGCTGGTCGGGGTCATGGCCGTGCTGATCCTGTTCGCGCTGATCGTCGAGCGGGGCATGCGGGCCTCGCTGGGCTGCCGCGACGGCTTCGGCAAGCTGCTCGCCGCGGGCCTGTCGTTCGCCCTCGCGCTGCAGGTCTTCGTCATCGTCGGCGGGGTGATGGGGCTGATCCCGCTCACCGGCGTCACGCTCCCGTGGCTGTCCTACGGCGGCAGCAGCGTCGTCGCCAACTGGGTGCTCGTGGCGCTGCTGATGCGGATCAGCGACGCAGCCCGTCGGCCTGCGCCCGCCCCGGTCAACCCGGGCCTGGCCCGCGCCGCGCTGGCCGAGGCGCACACCACGGTGATCCGGCGGTGACGGCATGAACCGGGCCGTACGCCGGGTGGCGATCGCCTGCCTGCTGCTGTTCGCGGCCTTGCTCGTCAACGCCAACGTGCGCCAGACCGTGCTCGCGCAGGGCTACCGCGACAACCCCGGCAACAGCCGGGTGCTGGAGCAGACGTACGACCGTGAGCGCGGGGCGATCGCGCTCGACGACGGCACGACGCGCACCCTGATCGCCCGCTCCACCGAGCGGGACGGCCGGTTCCGCTACCTGCGCAGCTATCCGTCGAACGACCTTTATGCGCACGTCTCCGGCTTCTACTCCTTCATCTACGGCGCGACCGGGATCGAGAAGGCTGAGGACAGCATCCTGACCGGTGACGACCCGTCGCTGTTCGTGAAGCGGTTCACCGACACCCTGACCGGCCGTGAGCCGCGTGGCGGCGACGTCGTGCTGACCATCGACCCGGCCGTGCAGCGGGCGGCCTACGCGGGCCTGCGCGGCCTGCGCGGCGCCGCGGTGGCTCTCGACCCGAAGACCGGGGCGATCCTGGCGATGGTGAGCGCGCCGTCCTACGACCCGAACAGCCTCACCAGCTTCGACGGCACGGCGATCCGCGCGGCGTACGACGGCCTCACGAAGGACCCGGCAAACCCGCTGCTCAACCGGGCGATCAACCAGACGTACCCGCCCGGCTCGACCTTCAAGGTGGTCACCGCCGCGGCCGCGCTCGCCGACGGTCGCACGCCGGAGAGCCAGGTCCCGTCGCCGACGGTCCTGGACCTGCCGCAGACCAGCGTCGGGCTGAAGAATTTCGGCGGGGAGTCCTGCGGCGGGCCGACCTCCTCGATCGCCGAGGCGCTGCGGATCAGCTGCAACACGGCGTTCGCAGCGCTCGGGCTGCAGCTCGGGGCTCAGAAGCTGCGTGACCAGGCGAAGGCGTTCGGGCTCGACGACGACTCGCTGACCGTGCCGTTGCCGGTGTCGGCCAGCCGCTTCCCGGACGACCCGAACCCGCCGCAGCTGGCGCAGTCGGCGATCGGGCAGTTCGACGTACGCGTGACCCCGCTCCAGATGGCGATGGTCGCGGCCGGCATCGCGAACGGCGGCGAGGTCATGAGCCCCTACCTGGTGCAGGAGGTGCAGGCCCCCGACCTGTCGCGGATCGATCTCGCCCAGCCCAAGGCGCTCAGCCGGGCCACGACGCCGCGGGTCGCGGACGAGCTGACGACGATGATGCAGGCGGTCGTCGACCGCGGTACCGGTACGTCGGCACAGATCCCCGGGGTGGCCGTGGCCGGCAAGACCGGGACGGCGCAGAACGCCCCGGGCGCCGCGCCGCACGCCTGGTTCATCGCGTTCGCGCCCGCGAAGGACCCGAAGATCGCTGTCGCCGTCCTGGTGGAGAACGGGGGGAAGGACGGCTCGGACGCGACCGGCGGACGGGTCGCCGGCCCGATCGCGAAGGCGATGATGCAGGCGGTGCTGAAGCGTTGACCACCCAGGGGACGCTGCTCGGGAACCGCTACACGCTCGGACGCACGCTCGGCATCGGCGGCATGGCCGAGGTCTTCCTGGCTGAGGACACCCGGCTCGGCCGGGAGGTCGCGGTGAAGGTGCTGCGCGCCGACCTGGCGCGCGAGCCGGCCTTTCACGAACGGTTCCGGCGGGAGGCCCAGGCGGCGGCGTCGCTGAGCGCGCCGACGATCGTGTCGGTCTACGACACCGGGGAGGACGTCGTCGACGGCAGCCGGGTGCCGTGGATCGTCATGGAGCACGTCGAGGGTCGCACGCTGCGCGAGGTGCTCACCAGCGAGGGGCGGCTGCTGCCCCAGCGGGCGCTGGAGGTCGCGGCCGACATCTGCAGCGCGTTGCAGGTCGCTCACGAGGCCGGGATCGTGCACCGTGACGTCAAGCCGGGCAACGTCATGCTGCTGCGCTCGGGCGAGGTCAAGGTGATGGACTTCGGCATCGCGAGCGCTGCCGCCGCCGGGTCGGCGACGGTAACCCAGTCCAGCGGCGTGATCGGGACCGCGGCCTACCTCTCGCCCGAGCAGGCCCGTGGCGAGCACGTCGACGGCCGCAGCGACGTCTACTCGACGGGCTGCCTGCTCTACGAGCTGATCACCGGCTCGGTGCCGTTCAGCGGCGACAGCCCGGTCGCGGTCGCCTACCAGCACGTCCGTGAGGACCCGGTCCCGCCGAGCGACTGGGACGCCTCGCTGTCGGACGACATCGACGCCGTCGTGCTCAAAGCGATGGCGAAGAACCCTGCGGCGAGGTATGCCACGGCCGCCGAGATGGGTGAGGACCTGCTGCGCGCGGCGGCCGGGATGCCGGTCGCGGCGCCAGCCCTCGTACCGGTCGGGACCGTCCTGCCGGTGCAGGCCCGCCGGCGCCACGGGGAGCGTCGCAAGCGGGTCATCGCGTACAGCGTCTTCGCGCTGGTCCTGCTCGGGGTGGCGCTCACGATCGGGCTGGTCGCGAAGAACGTCCTGACCGATCGCTCGAGCCTGGTGGCCGCGCCGAAGGTCGTCGGTGAGAGCCAGCAGCAGGCCGAGGTGCTCCTGGCCGCCGATGGGCTGAACGCCCGGGTCGTGGGCCAGTCGTTCGACCCGGCGCCGCTCGGGACGGTGCTCATGCAGAGCCCGGTCAGCCAGATCCTCGTCCCGGTCGGTGGGAGCGTCGACCTCACCGTCTCGCTCGGGCCGGAGCAGAGCGTCGTCCCGGTGGTCGTCGGGCTGTCGCAGCGGTCGGCCACGGGGCTGCTCACCGCCAGCAAGCTCAAGGTCAGCCAGATCGTGCCGCGGGACGGTAACTTCCCGCCGGGACAGGTGCTGGAGGTGGTGCCCGCCGCGGGCACCAACCTCCCGGCGAACGCGACCGTGCAGCTCGTGGTCGCGACCGGTCAGGTCGAGGTGCCGTTCGTCGTCGGGATGCCTCAGCCGCAGGCTGAGGCGACGCTGCGCGCCCAGTTCTTCAATGTCGGCGTCAAGATGCGGCCAGACCCGGGTCCGCCCGGGGTGGTGCTCGACCAGACCCCGTTGACCGGGATGGCAGCCCGGCAGTCGACGGTCGTCATCACCGTGTCCGAGCCGCTTCCCCCGCCACCACCGACGCCGACCCCGACCCCTACTCCGACACCGACCCCTACGCCGACCCCGAGCCTGTCGCCGTCCCCGTCCCCGTCCCCGTCGCCGAAACCGTCAGCCTCGGCGTCGCCGAGCCCTGTGCCCTCGGCGTCTCCCAGTCCCAAGGCAGGTTGAGCCCGGCCCGGAGGAGCAGGGCTCAGGCGAAGGCCGCGAGCCTCTTGTCCTCGACCTGCTGCGCGAGGGCCGGGGCCCGGTCCCGCGCGGTCGGGTCACCGCACACCGCGAGCCAGCTGGCGAGCAGGGTGTGTCCGCCCTGGGTGAGCACCGACTCCGGGTGGAACTGCACGCCCTCGACAGCCCTCTCCCGGTGGCGCAGCCCCATGATGACGCCCCCCTCCGTACGCGCCGTGACCTCCAGGGCGTCAGGAACCGACGCCGCCTCGACCGCGAGCGAGTGGTAGCGGGTCGCGGTGAACGGCGTCGGCAGGTCCGCCAGCACTCCAGCGCCCGCGTGCAGCACCTCGCTGGTCTTGCCGTGCAACAGCTCCGGCGCCCGTCCGACGACGCCGCCGTGCGCGACCGCGATCGCCTGGTGGCCGAGGCAGACCCCGAGCAGCGGCACGCCCTCGTCCTCGCAACGGTGCACGACCTCGACCGAGCAGCCGGCATCCTCGGGCGTGCCGGGGCCGGGGGACAGCAGCACCCCGTCATACCGCGCGACATCCGTCGCCCCCGGTTCGTCGTTGCGCAGCACGACGCAGTCAGCGCCGAGCTGGCCGAGATACTGGACGAGGTTGTAGACGAAGCTGTCGTAGTTGTCGACGACCAAGACCCGGGTCACCGGGTCAGGTTAAGCCTCCGCAGCGGCCTTGACCGCAGCGAGCGTCTCGTCGATGCCGCGGGCGTTGTGCTCGTTGCGGTCCTTGACCCCGGTGGCGATCGCGCCGGTCTTCTTCAGCACCGCCCCGCGGGTGTCTGTCCAGCTCTCGGTGAGCCGGGTGCCGGTGCCCTCGGGCTCGAGCACGTAGGACCAGGTCGACACGCTCAGCGGCCCGGCCTTGACGTCGAACGTGAACAGCCGCCCGGGCTCGGACGCCGTCACCGTCGACACCGTCGACCAGCTCTTGCTGCCGTGCTGGTTACGGCCCTTGAACGTCGCGCCGACCGACGGCCCGGTCGCGCCGTCCTGCCACTCGCCACCCTTGGCCTCGGGTGACAGAGCCCCCATCCCGGGCAGGTCGCTCACGAGCGCCCAGACCTTTTCGGGCGGGGCATCGACGAAAGTGGTGCGTGACACGTCCATGGCAGCAACCTACCGGGAACTGGACCCCCGGCCCGAGCGACCTGCACGGCGACAGCTGATCCGTTGGAGGATGCCCCGTGCGCCGTACCGTCCCCGTCCGTGCCTTCCTGGTCGCCCTTGCCTCGGCCGCGCTGGTGCTGACCGCAGCCTGCGGGAGCAGCGACGTGCCGGTGGTGGCCGGCCCGGCCACCACCGGAACCGCGCCGTCGACCGGTTCGGAGCCGACCACCGCGCCGACTGCGGGCGAGACCTCCGCGCCGCAGGCCGAGAAGCCTCAGGGGACGCCGGAGACGTCCGCGAGCCCGGCCGGGAAGGTCATCACGATCGCGTACGCCAACGGCAAGGCGACCGGTGACACCGGGCGCATCAAGGTCAAGGTCGGCGAGCCGATCACGCTCGCGTTCACCAGCGACGTCGAGACCGAGGTGCACATCCACGGCGCCGACATCCACATCCAGGCGGCGCCGGGCATCGAGGCGGTCCAGGAGTTCACCGAGGCGGCTCCCGGCATCTACGAGATCGAGCTGCACGACGGCGGCGGTGTGCTCGCCCGCGTCCAGGCGCAGTGACCTGCCTGGCGTGGGGGCTCTCGCTGTGAACGACGGCCAGGTGGTGCTCGCGCACGCGGTCGGGATCCGGGCCGACCTGCCGGTCGACCTCTACCTGGTCCTGATCGCCGGAGCGCTCGCCGTGACGGTCTCGTTCGGCGCGCTGTCCGCGCTCTGGCGTACGCCTCGGTTGTCCGCCGAGAGCGCCGGCCGGGCGCTCCCCGGGGTCCCGTCCGGGGAGGTGCTGCTCCTCCTGGGCCGGGCGCTCGCGCTGTTGGTCGCCCTCTTCGTGGTGGTGGTCGCGCTGCTCGGGCCGCCGGAGGTGATCTTCAACCTGGCGCCGTACGCGCTGTACCTGACGTTCTGGGTCGGCATCGTGCCGGCCAGTCTGCTGCTCGGACCGGTCGTGAAGCAGCTGAGCCCGCTCCGCACGGTCTACCGAGGGCTCGCGCGCATCGCCGGGCCCGCGCCGGCCGAGGGCCACGCCGACCGGCTCGGGCTCTATCCGGCTGCTGCGCTGCTGCTCGCCTTCACCTGGATCGAGCTCGTCTACCCGAACCGGGCGGTGCCGCAGACCGTCGGCGCGCTGATCCTCGCGTACGCCGTCGGCCAGATCGTCGCGGCCCTCTGGTACGGCGAGAGCTGGTTCGAGCGCGGTGAGGCCTTCGAGGTCTGGGGCTCGCTGCTGGCCCGGCTGTCGCCGTGGGGGCGGCGCGCCGACGGCACCAGGGTGATGCGCAACCCGCTCGACAACGCCGACGGCACGCCGCTGGGCCGCGGGACGGCTGCCGTGGCGGTCGTGATGATCGGCTCGACCGGCTTCGACGGGGTGACCCGCGCGCTGTGGTGGCAGAGCCGGATCAACACCTCGACCAACCTGACCCTGGTCTCCACGATCGGGCTGTTCACGGTCGTCGCCGTCGTCGCGGCGCTCTACTACGGGGCGACCGTCGTGGCCGGCCGGCTCGGGGGGTTCCGCCGGACCCCGGAGGCGTTCGCGTTCTCGCTGATCCCGATCGCGGCGGGGTACGCGGTCGCGCACTACTTCTCGTTGTTCCTCATCGAGGGGCAGCTGACCTTCATCCTGGCCAACAACCCGTTCGGGGTCGATGGCGTCGACCTGTTCGGCTCCTACCGCAACGCGGTCGACCTGACCGTCGTCTCGCCGGGGGTGATCGCCGGGGTGCAGATCGCCGCGATCATCGCCGGGCACGTGGTCGGGGTCGTGCTGGCCCACGACCGGGCAGTGAAGCTGGCGACGCTGGCGGTCGGTACGGCACCGGTGTCTCGGGTCGACGTCGAGGCCGACGAACGCGCCGCCGGTGGGGCGCGGGAGCCGGGCGCGCTCACGACCTGGGTGCGGCCGCCGGCGGTCGCGGCGCACGTCACCGCGCGGACCTCGCAGTACCCGCTGCTGGTCGTGATGGTGGCGATCACCGTTGGCGGGCTCGCCCTGCTGCTCGGCTGAGCCCCTCCTCCGCCCCCGCCTCCGCCGCCGCCGCCGCCGCCAGCCACGCGACCGCCCTCGCTTGCCGTGATCTTCCCCTCGTGTCGAAGACACGCCGCGGGGATCGATATGCAGGGAAGATCGCGCCCGGAGTGGTGGTGATCTTCCTCGTACGTCGAAGACACGCCGTTGCGGACGCGACACGGGGAAGATCGTCGGACGTGGGGCAGCGCGGGACCCTCCGTAGGCTGGTGCCGTGATCCGACAGCTCGTCCTCGCCTCCGCCAGCCCGGCACGCCTCGGGCTGCTGCGGGCGGCCGGCTTCGCCCCGACCGTCGTGGTCAGCGGGGTCCGAGAACCGCCGTACACCAAGGGTGACGATCCTCGCGAGTACGTCCGCGGGCTCGCGGAGGCCAAGGCGACCGCGGTCGCGCGCAGTGAGCTGCCCGAGGGTGCGCTGGTCATCGGCTGCGACTCGATGCTCGTGGTCGACGGCGAGGTGTACGGCAAGCCGGCCGACGCCGACGAGGCGCTGAGAAGGTGGCAGAAGATGCGCGGCCAGGTCGGGGTGCTGATGACCGGGCACGCCGTCGTCGATGCGACCACGGGCACGCTCGTCGCGGACGTCGGGTCGACCACCGTCCACTTCGGGACACCGTCGGACGGGGAGCTCGAGGCGTACGTCGCCACCGGCGAGCCGCTCCTGGTCGCCGGTGGGTTCACCCTCGACGGCCGTTCGGCGCCGTACATCGTCGGCATCGAGGGCGATTGGGCCAACGTCATCGGGCTGTCGCTGCCGATGCTGCGGGCGCTGCTGGTGCAGCTGGACGTGGCGGTGCACGAGCTGTGGGTGTGACGCTGGGGGTTCGTCCGCTGCAGATCGGCGGGATCACCGTCGATCTGCCGGTGGTCCTGGCGCCGATGGCCGGGGTGACCGACGCGGCCTACCGCGAGCTGTGCCGGGGGTACGGCGCGGGGCTGTACGTCAGCGAGATGGTGTCGGCGCGGGCGCTGGTCGAGGGCGACGAGGGAAGCCTGCGCCGGATCGCGCCCGGGCCGGACGAGCCGGTGCGGTCGATCCAGCTCTACACGGTCGACCCGGCGGTGACGGCCGAGGCTGTGACACGTCTGGTGGCGCACGGCGTGCAGCACGTCGACCTCAACATGGGCTGTCCTTCGCCGAAGGTGATGAAGCGAGGCGGCGGGGCGGCTCTGCCCGTACGCGCTGGCCTGGTCGGGGCGATCGTCTCCGCCGCGGTCGGTGCGGCCGGCTCGGTGCCGGTGACGGTGAAGATGCGGGTCGGGCTGGACGACGCGACCCCGACCTTCCAGGCCGCTGCCCGCGCGTCTGTCGACGCAGGTGCGGCGGCAGTGGCGCTGCACGGACGTACGGCGGAGCAGCTCTATTCGGGACGCGCCTCCCGGGACCGGATCGCGGAGCTGGTGCAGCTCGTGACCGAGGTGCCGGTGCTCGGCAACGGCGACATCTTCTCGGCTCGTGACGCCCTCGAGATGATGGACGAGACCGGCTGCGCGGGCGTCGTCGTCGGCCGCGGATGCCTGGGCCGTCCATGGTTGTTCCGCGACCTGGCGCTTGGCTTCGCCGGCCTGCCGCCCCTGGACCCGCCGGTGCTCGGCGAGGTGGTCGAGGTCATGCGCAGGCACGTACGGCTGCTCGTCGCGCACAAGGGTTCCGAGCACGACGGCACCCGAGACTTTCGCAAGCACGTCGGCTGGTACCTGACGGGCTATCCGGTCGGGGGCGTGCGACGCCGCGCGCTGTCTCAGCTGTCCTCGATCGCGGAGGCGGACGCGCTGCTGGACACGCTGGACCCTGACGCGATGCCGGAGGTCGGCGCGGTCGACCAGCCCCGTGGTCACACCCAGGGGCCGAAGCAGGTGTCGCTGCCGCAGGGTTGGCTGGACTCGGCCGGGTCGCTGGACGTGCCCGAGGCCGGCGCGGACGTCTGGACCAGCGGCGGCTGACTCTCACGCCAGCGAGGCTCCCCACGTGCTGGTGGCGCCGCTGCCGGGCTCGAGCCGCAGCAGGTCCTCCCCCGACGCGAAGGCGTTGGGCGGGCACGTCATCGGCTCGGTTCCCAGCCCACGCCGCTTTCGTGCGGGCGACAGGGTGTCGCCGGTGTACAGCTCGACCACCGGGTAGGCCCGATCCACCCACAGCTGAGCGCAGCTGCCGTCGGCCGCCGTGAGCCGCACCCAGGCGCGGTCGTCCTCGTCACGGACCAGGTCGGTGAAGGGAAAGTCGAGCTGCAGGTCACCCAGTCGCTTGCCGGCGCCGAAGTCGACCGCCGTCCCCTCCGTGGGCTTGCGGCCGGTCGGCAACTGACGCTCGTTGTCGGTGTCGATCATGGTCGCGGCCTTGAGCTCGACCACGCAGTCGTCGATCAACCCGCTGCCGGGGGAGAGGTAGGGGTGCTGGCCGGCGCCGTAGGGGCACGGCTCCGCGCCCGCGTTGGTGGCCGTGGTGGTCACGGTGAGCCCACCCTGATCGAGGGCGTACTCGATGCTGACGTCGAGCACGAAGGGGTAGCCCTTCAGCGGGTGCAGCCGCGTGGCCATGACGACGCGGCTCTTCTCGTGCGACGTCGCCTGCCAGTTCCGCCAGCGCAGGAAGCCGTGGATCGCGTTGTTCTTCTCGGGCTCGTTCAGCGCAACCTGATGGTCGTGACCGTCGAAGCTGTACCGACCGTCGGCCAGCCGGTTGGGCCAGGGCACCAACGGTGCCCCGTGCGCGCCGTCGCACATCGCGTCGAGTGGGTACGGCTCGAGAACGGCGCGATCCCCGACGAGATACTCACGGATCCCGCCGCCGACCTCGACGATCGTGGCGCGGTGCTCGCCGCAGACGATCTCGAACTGCTGACCGGACGGGGCAATCGTGTTCATGCGGCTCTCCAAGGGCTCGGGCTCGCCGACGGTCTGAAGGTTCGCGTCAGCGCATGCCTGGTGTGCCCCGCCCCGAGCGCTGAAAGCAGACCTTCCTGCGTCGGTGATCTTCCCGCCACTTTTCGGTCCAAGATCACTAACGTTCGAGGCTGGACCTGCTGCCGTGGGTGAGGTGTGATGGGCCCATGCCGCTGACAGGTGAGTACGAGCCGAGCACGCAGAAGTGGGTCCGCGACCAGGTCGAGCTGTACGAGGGCTCGGGCGGGACCGAGGGCACCGACATGAAGGGCCTGCCGGTCATCATCGTGACCTCGGTCGGGGCGAAGAGCGGCAAGATCCGCAAGACGCCGCTGATGCGGGTCGAGCACGACGGGTCCTACGCCGCGGTGGCGAGCAAGGGCGGGGCGCCCGAGCACCCCGACTGGTACGGCAACCTCGTCGAGGACAGCCACGTCGAGCTGCAGGACGGGCCGGTCAAGCAGGACATGACTGCCCGCGAGATCAGCGGCGAGGAGCGCGAGCAGTGGTGGGAGCGGTGCGTCGCGGCCTATCCGCCCTACGCCGAGTACCAGGAGAAGACCGACCGGCTGATCCCGGTCTTCGTCCTCACTCCTTGAGCTGGTGGCGTCAGGCCGTCGTCTACCAGGTCTGGCCCCGCAGCTTCGCCGACTCGGATGGTGACGGTGTCGGTGACCTGCCAGGAGTGATCGACCACCTCGACCATCTCCAGGACCTGGGGGTGGATGCGGTCTGGCTGTCGCCGGTCTACCCGTCGCCCGGGGTCGACGGGGGTTACGACATCAGCGACTACCGCGGCGTCGACCCGCTGTTCGGGTCCCTGAAGGATCTCGACGCGCTGATCGCCGGGCTGCACGAGCGCGGGATGCGGCTGGTCATGGACATGGTGCTCAACCACACCAGCGACCAGCACCCGTGGTTCCGTGGCGAGCACCGCGACTTCTACCTCTGGCGCGACGAACCCGCCAACGACTGGACGTCGTTGTTCGCCGGGCCGGCCTGGACCGAGAGGGACGGCCGGTACTACCTGCACACCTTCGCGGTCGAGCAGCCGGACCTGGACTGGGAGAACCGCCAGGTGCGTACGGAGATGCACGACCTGCTCCGCTGGTGGGCCGACCGCGGCGTCGACGGGTTCCGGTTCGACGTGATCAGCATGATCAGCAAGGACCTCGAGCACGGCACGCCGCTGGGGTTCGGGCCGCGGCTGCACGAGTTCCTGCAGGGGATCCACGCGGTCACCGGAGACGCCATGACCGTCGGCGAGATGCCCGGCGTCACGGTGGAGCAGGCTGCGCTGGTCACCGACCCGGCCCGCGAAGAGCTCGACATGGTCTTCACCTTCGAGCACGTCGGCCTCGATCACGGGGTGAGCAAGTGGGACCACCGGCCCCTGCAGCTGCCGGAGCTGAAGGCGACGATGGCTCGCTGGCAAGGGCTTGACCACGGCTGGAACAGCCTCTATTGGGACAATCACGATCAGCCCCGCGCGGTCTCCCGGTTCGGGGACGACGGCGAGCACCGGGTCGCCTCCGCCAAGACGCTCGCGACGACGCTGCACCTGCACCGCGGCACGCCGTTCGTCTACCAGGGCGAGGAGCTGGGGATGACGAACGCCCACTTCACCGCGCTGACCGACTATCGGGACGTCGAGTCGCTGCGGCACGCCGACGAGGCCCGGGAGAGGGGCCAGGACCCGGCTGTCATCCTGGAAGCGTTGGCCAGGACAAGCCGGGACAACGCCCGCACCCCGATGCTCTGGGACGACGGGCCGCAGCGCGGGTTCACCACGGGCAAGCCGTGGATCCCGCTGCCGTCGTCCTCGGTCCCCGGCGCCGCGGAGCAACGCACGGACCCGTCGTCGGTGCTCGCCCACTACCGGCAGCTGATCGCCCTCCGGCACGACGAGCCGACGGTCGCCCACGGCGACTTCCACCTGCTGCTGCCCGACGACGCGCGGGTATGGGCCTTCACCCGCACGTACGAGGGCGCGACGTTGCTGATCGTCGCCAACTGGTCCGTCGACACCGTCGAGCCGGACCTGGACCAGACCGGCGAGCTCGTCCTCGGCCCGCCCGGCACGACCTTGGGCCCGTGGGAGAGCAGGATCGTTCGTACGGGGTAGGGGCCCGGCATGGCGAACCGTTGGTATTCCGAGGCCGTCGTCTACTGCCTCGACGTGCAGACCTTCCAGGACAGCAACGGCGACGGGGTCGGCGACCTGCCGGGGCTGATCAGCCGGCTCGACTACCTCGCCCGGCTCGGCATCACGTGCCTGTGGCTCAACCCGATCCACCCTTCGCCACGACGCGATGACGGTTATGACATCACCAACTTCTATGGGGTGCACCCGCAGATCGGCACGATGGGCGACTTCGTCGAGCTGATCCACCAGGCGAACAGCCGTGGCATCCGCGTGATGATCGACCTGGTCGTCAACCACACCAGCGACGAGCACCCGTGGTTCCAGGACGCGGTCACCTCGCCGGAGAGCGACTATCGCGACTGGTACGTGTGGTCGAAGGACGAGCCGTCCGACCGCAAGCAGGGGATGGTGTTCCCGGGCGCGCAGGACGAGACGTGGACCTGGCACGAGGGCGCGCAGGCGTGGTTCTACCACCGCTTCTACAACTTCCAGCCCGACCTCAACATGAGCAACCCGGAGGTCGTGGCGGAGGTCGAGAACATCATCGGGTTCTGGCTCGGGGTCGGGGTGGCCGGTTTCCGGATGGACGCGGCGCCGTTCATCATCGAGCAGACCGAACCCGGCAACCCGAACAGCCCGAAGGACTTCGAGCTGCTCACCCGGTTCCGGGAACGCCTGTCCTGGCGACGCGGGGACGCCGTGGTCCTGGCCGAGGCCAATGTCGAGAACAAGGAGCTCGTACGGTATTTCGGTGACGAGGGCGGTTCGTCCAACCGGCTGCCGATGCTGTTCGACTTCGTGCTGTCGGTGAACTGCTTCCTGGCCCTGGCCAGGGGGAAAGCGGAGCCGATCCACCGCGCGCTCGACGGAGCGCCGAAGATCCCCCGGCACGCCCAGTGGGCCACGTTCCTGCGCAACCACGACGAGGTCGACCTCTCCCGACTCTCGAAGAAGGAGCAGGCCGAGTGCTTCGCGGCTTTCGGACCGGACGAGGACATGCAGCTGTACGGCCGGGGCATCCGTCGGCGCCTGGCCCCGATGCTCGGCAACGACCCGGCGAAGCTCCGGCTCGCCTACAGCCTGCAGTTCACCCTGCCCGGCACGCCGGTGCTGCGCTACGGCGAGGAGCTGGGGATGGGTGACGACCTGTCGCTGCCGGAGCGCGAGGCCCTGCGTACGCCCATGCAGTGGACCTCCGGACCGCAGGCCGGGTTCACCACGGCCGACACCGCCACCAAGCCGGTCATCAGCACCGGCGAGTACGGCTATCCGTCGCTCAACGTCAGCCTGGCGCGACAGGACCCGGACTCGCTGCTGGGCTGGTTCGAGCGCATGATCCGGACGCTCCGTGAGTGCCCCGAGGTGGGCACCGGCAGCTGCACCCCGCTGCAGACCGACGATCCGGCGGTCCTGGTGCACCGGATGGACGCCGAACGAGGCTCGGTGCTGTTCGTGCACAACCTCGGCGACGCCGACGCGACCGTGGACGTGGCAGGTCAGGACGGCGAGCCGGTGGAGGTCTTCGCCGACCGGACGTACGACGCCCCGGACCTGACCGCGCTCACCGTCGGCCCGAACGGGTTCCGTTGGCTGCGCCTGTCCGGCTCGTGACCTAGGTCGTGCCCACGATCATGACCGCAGAGCGATCAGGCGTCGCTCAGCGCCCATGATCAAGACGGGGTTTACGTGAGGGCGCGCGGGCGGGCGGGTCAGGCCAGGGCCTGCTCCACGTCGGCCAGCAGGTCGGCGGGGTCCTCGATCCCGGCCGAGAACCGCACGTAGCCCGGCCCGATCGCGTCCCCGCCCCAGCGGGCTCGACGCTCGGCCGAGGACCCGACCCCGCCGAAGCTGGTCGCCTCGTCGACGAGCGCGAGCCGGGACAGGAAGCGCTGGGCCGCGTCGGCGGTCCCGAGGTCGACGCCCAGGACCGGGCCGAAGCCCTTCATCTGCCGGGCGGCCAGCGCGTGCTGCGGGTGCGAGGGCAGGCCCGGGTAGCGGACCGGTAGGCCCGTCGACTCGAGCAGCGACGCGACCTCGAGAGCGTTCGAGAAGGCCCGGGCAGCCCGCAGCCCGAGGGTCGCGAGCGACCGGTGCGCCAACCAGACCTCCTGCGGGCCCGCGATGCCACCTGACAGCCGCCGCCACTCGCGCAGCCCCGCGAGCAGCTCGTCGGACCGCACGGAGACGTGTCCCAGAAGCAGGTCCGAGTGGCCGGACGTCAGCTTGGTGTCGGCGCAGACCAGCAGGTCGGCACCGAGATCCAGAGGCGTCTGCCCGAAGGCGGTCGCGGTCGTGCTGTCGACCGCCACCAGCCCCCGGCAGGCGCCGGACAGGGCCGTGACGTCGCACAGCTCCAGCGCCGGGTTCGACGGCGTCTCGAGCCAGAGCAGGTCGGCCTCGGCGGCCGCCGCCGCCAGCTCCGACGACGGGACGACGAGCACCCGTAGCGGCAGCCGGGCGGCCAGCTGTCGTACCGCGTAGTAGCAGTCGTCGGGCAGCACCAGCGTCTGGCCCGGGGCCAGCACCCCGGTCAGCACGGCCGTGATCGCGGCCATCCCTGAGGCGAAGACCAACGACGAGCCGCGGTCCAGCAGGCCCAGAGCGTCCTCGTAGGCCGTCCAGGTGGGGTTGCCGTTGCGGGCGTAGACGTAGTCGCCCGAGACGTCGCCGGCGAGGTGGTAGGTCGAGGTCAGCACCGGCCCGGGCCGCAGCGGTGCGTTCTGGGCAGGAGCAGGGAGGCCCGCGCGTACGACGCGGGTGCCGTCGGAGGTCACGGCACGAGCGTAGGCACCGTCGCAGCGGTCGGCCAGACCAGGTCCCGGGCCGCGACCGGGCGGCTGAACAGATAGCCCTGAACGACGTCGCAGCCGGCGTCAGCCAGCGCCTGCAGCGTCTCGACGTCCTCGACGCCCTCGGCCACGACGGTGAGCCCTAGTCCGTGGGCCAGCGTGATGGTCGAGCGCACGATGAGGCTGCTCGCCTCGTCGGTGGTCACCCGAGCGACGAAGGAACGATCGATCTTCAGCTCGTCGACCGGCAGGGTCCGCAGGTAGGACAGGGAGGACAGCCCGGTGCCGTAGTCGTCCAACGAGAGCTTGATCCCGAGCCGGCGGAGGAGCCCGAGGGTGGTGAGCACCCGAGCGGGGTCGGTCATGACGACGGTCTCGGTGATCTCGAGCCGGAGCACGGTGGCGGGCAGCCCGTGCCGTTCGAGCGCCGCGGCCACTCGTCCCGCGAACCCCACGTCGAGCAGGTCCGGGGCGCCGACGTTGACCGCGATCGGGACCGACCGGCCGTCTCGCCGGAGGGTCGCGGCCTCGTCGAGCGCGAGGTCCAGGACCCTCTCGGTCAGGCGCGTCAGCAGCCCGGCCCGTTCGACCGCGGGGATGAACTCGTCGGGCGGCACCATCCCGCGGGTCGGGTGCTGCCAGCGCACGAGCGCTTCGAAGCCCACCACGCGCCGGGTGCGCGCGTCGTTCTTCGGCTGCAGGTAGACCACCATCTGCCCCGCGTCGGCGAGCGCGGCCCGGAGGTCGGCGACCAGCGTGAGTCGTTCCAGCGCCCCGACGTCCAGCTCGGGCCGCCAGCTCTCGACGTCGAGGAGCTGCTGCTTGCTGCGGAACAGGGCCACGTCGGCCCTGCGCAGGAGCTCGAACGGGTCCAAAGAATCTGGCCCGGCCGGGCTCTCGGCCAGGCCCAGCGACGCGCCGACGCCCACCCGGTGCTCGCCGACCTGGACCGTCTGCTCCAGCGACTCGACCAGGAACGCACCCAGGCCGGTGCTCTGCGCGACGGTCCCGGTGAGCACCATCGCAAACTCGTCACCCCCGAGCCGGGCGACGACGGAGCCCTCCGGGGCGAGCCTGCTCATCCGCTGGCTGAGCTGGACCAGCAGGTTGTCACCGACCACGTGCCCGAGGGAGTCGTTGACCTCCTTGAACCGGTCGAGGTCCACGAGGGCCAGCGTGGTCGGCTCTGCCTCGCCGAGCCGGTCGGCGAGCACCGCGAGCAGCGCCCGACGGTTGAGCAGCCCGGTCAGCTCGTCGGTGGTCGCCTCCATGGTCCGCTCGGCAAGCACCTGCTCCTGGCTGACGAACAGGGTCGTGCGCGCCACGGCCACGAGCACGGCCGTCACGGCCATCGCCGTCGCCACCCCCGGCAGCGACTCCCGGTGGTCGGCGAGCACGACCAGGGCCGCCACCGTCGACAGCGCCGGCACCGCCATGCTGATCACCGGTCGGGCGGCGGCGTCGCTCGATGGCCGGGCCGACGTCCAGGCGGCGAGCGCCGCGCCGAGCGGGCCGGCGGCGAACGCCGCGTCCAGCGGGGTGCCGAAGGTGAAGGTGCCTGCGGCGAGCTGTGCCGTGAAGGCCAGCTCGGCGAGGGCCATCACGGTGAACCCACCGATCAGCAGTCCCCACTGTCTGCCGACCCGGCCGGGCGTGCTGACGATCCCGGCCAGGATCGAGACGGCCAGCGCCGACACGGCGACCGGGTAGACGATCGTGAGGAACACCTGCAGGGGCGACGCCATGGCGAGCTCGGGATAGGCGTTGGTCGTCCACCACAGGAGCAGCGCCGCGACGGCGGGCACGATCGTGCCGCTGTCCAGCAGAGCGCCGAGGCGGCGGCTGCCCTGCCGCTCACGCAGCAGCAGCGCGATGCCGACGAGCACGGCGGGGAACAGCAGGAGGGAGAAGCAGTCGCTGAGGTTCAGTCGACCCGGCCCCAGCCCTTGCAGGCTCGGTGCGTGGAACAGGACCGCGTAGCCGGCGGCGTAGCCGCTGAGCCCGACGGCGAAGCAGGACCAGGCCGCGCGATGGGCTCGATGGGTGACGACGCGCGCCCAGACGGCGACGGCAGCCGCGGACGTGGTCACGGTGAGGAGGACGTGCCGGCTCGTCGTACCGACCGGGAGCGAGACCGCAGCGAGCAGGACGACCCAGCTGACGGTCGCGAGCAGGGGCCAGCCCGCAGCCGACCCGCGTCGTTCCCGCACCGCACCTCCCGCTCGTCCCGCGGGCTATCGGCCAGCCGATCGTCCTCCTTGAGAGCGTGCCGGGTCCGACCCTGCGCCCGTGCTCGGCTGGATCTGCAGGCTGAGCGAGACCCGGCGTCAGGTCAGGGCTCGACCTCGGTGAGGGCCTGGTCGATCAGGGAGATGCCCTCGCGGACCTGCTCAGCCGTGCTGGTCAGCGGGGGGACCAGGTGGATGCGGTTGAAGTTGGACAGCGGCAGCACCCCGCGACGGCGGCAGGCGGCGAGCAGGGCGCCCATCTCCGGGCTGGTGCCGCCGTACGGCGCGAGAGGTTCGCGGGTGTCCGGGTCCTTGACGAGGTCCAGGGCCCAGAACACCCCGGTCCCACGGGCTTCGCCGATCCAGGGATGCCGGGACGCGAGGTCGGCCAGGGCCGGTGCGAACACGTCGCGGCCGAGCGCTGCCGCGTGCTCGACGACGCCCTCGTCCTCCATCGCGCGGATCGTCGCAACGGCGGCGGCGCAGGCCAGCGGGTGCCCGGAGTAGGTGAGTCCGCCAGGATAGGCCCGGTCGGCGAAGGTTGCGTAGACCGCGTCGTTGATCGCCACCCCGCCGAGCGGGACGTAGCCGGAGTTGACGCCCTTCGCGAAGCACAGCAGGTCCGGCACCACGTCGTCGTGCTCGACCGCGAACCACCTGCCCGACCGGCCGAAGCCGGCCATCACCTCGTCGGCCACGTAGAGGATCCCGTAGCGGTCGCACAGCTCCCGCACCCCGGTCAGGTAGCCCGGCGGGGGCACCATGATCCCGGCGGTGCCGGGGATCGACTCCAGCACGACGGCGGCGATGGTCGCCGGGCCCTCCAGCTCGACGACCCGCTCCAGGTGCGCCAGCGCCCGCTGGCACTCCTCGTCCTCGGTCGTCGCGCTGAACGCAGTGCGGTAGAGGAACGGCCCGAAGAACCGGACCACCCCGGCCGCACCCTCGTCGTTCGCCCACCGCCGTGGGTCGCCGGTCATGTTCACCGCAAGCTGGGTGCCGCCGTGATAGCTGCGGTGCTGCGTGAGCACCTTGCGCCGGCCGGTGTGCAGCCGGGCCATGCGCACCGCGTGCTCGATCGCGTCGGCGCCGCCGTTGGTGAAGAACACCCGGTCCAGGTCGCCCGGGGTGTGGCTCGTGAT
>JBBSTR010000030.1:0-27120 GCA_038235705.1 Mycobacteriales bacterium | reverse complement strand
TGGCGCACCCGGGACAGGTCGGCGCCGAGCTTGATGAGCACCTGGGCTGCCACCCCCTCGCCCTCGCGGATGAGGCCGAGCAGGATGTGCTCGGTGCCGATGTAGTTGTGGCCGAGCTGCAGCGCTTCGCGCAGCGAAAGCTCGAGCACCTTCTTGGCCCGCGGGGTGAACGGGATGTGGCCGGACGGGGCCTGCTGGCCCTGGCCGATGATCTCCTCGACCTGGCTGCGGACACCCTCCAGGCTGATCCCGAGGGACTCGAGCGCCTTCGCAGCGACGCCTTCACCCTCGTGGATGAGACCGAGCAGGATGTGCTCGGTCCCGATGTAGTTGTGGTTGAGCATCCTGGCTTCTTCTTGGGCCAGGACGACAACGCGGCGGGCTCGGTCGGTAAATCGCTCGAACATGATGTCGCTCCTCACGGGGCGGGCTGGACCGGGCCGGACAGCGCCAGGGACACCCGCACACTAACCCCGGACGGCGGTTCCTGGCCGGTTGACCAGGCCCGTCCGGGCCCCCTGCGCCTTGGTGAGCAGATGCGTCGGCACTCCAGCGGTCAGGCTGCAGGACGTTCGCACCAGGGGTCTCACCGGATCAGAACGACGGACACGGCTCCGGGCTTCCCGCGAGCGGTTCTGCCCACGGCGTAACGCAGCGCGACCCGCCGCCAGTGGCGACGGGCCGCGCGGTGGTGCGGGACGACTAGTGAGCGGCCTCGTAGGCCTCGATGACCTTGGCGGACAGCCGACCGCGGTCACTGACCTCATGGCCGTTCTGACGGGCCCACTCACGGACCTGCTGGGTGTGCTCGCGGTCGCTCCCGGCCGCGGCCGGACGGGACCGACCGGCCTTGCGGGGGGCCGTCGTGCGGCCCGCGCGCCGGGCGTGCCCGACCCAGGAGGCCATGGCGTCACGCAGCTGCTCGGCGTGCGAGGAGTTCAGGTCGATCTCGTACTGCGTGCCGTCCAGCGCGAAAGACACCGTCTCGCTCGCTTCGGACTCGTCGATGTCGTCAACCAGCACGACATTCACCTTCTGTGCCACGGGTGTTCCTCATTCCAGGGTCGGGGGTTCCACCATGGTTGCAGACATTCCCCAGGAACACAAAAGATTCAACCGACCGGGCGCACCAGCGGGAACAGGATGGTCTCGCGAATAGGTAGACCGGTGAGCAGCATCACGATCCGGTCGACCCCGAGACCTAGACCACCGGTTGGCGGCATGCCGTGCTCGAGCGCCCGCAGAAAATCCTCATCGAGGGCCATAGCGTCAGGATCTCCGCCGGCCGCACGCAAGGATTGCTCGGTAAGCCGACGTCGTTGTTCGACCGGGTCGATCAGCTCGGAATAGGCGGCGCCCAGCTCGACCCCGTCGACGATCAGGTCCCAGGCCTCGGCGAGGCGGGGGTCGTCCCGGTGCGGGCGGGCCAGCGGACGCACCGACGCGGGGAAGTCGCGGACGAACGTCGGAGCGACCAGCGCGTGCTCGACCAGCTGCTCGAACAGCTCCAGCACCACCTCGCCGGCGTCCCAGTGCTCCTGCAGCGCCACCTCGTGCTCGGCGGCCAGCGCCACCAGGTCTTCCAAAGTGCTGTCGGGGGTGACCGGCCGCCCGACCGCCTCGGTGACCAGGGCGTGCAGCGTCGCGTGGCGCCACGGCTGGGTCAGGTCGATCCCGGACGGGGTGGTCGTGCGTCCCAGTCCTTCTGCGGCGTCGAGGATCAGCTCACGGGTCAGCGCGGCCATCGTGTCGTAGTCGCCGTACGCCTCGTAGACCTCCAGCTCGGTGAACTCCGGGAAGTGCGTGCTGTCGATCCCCTCGTTGCGAAAGGTCTTGCTCAGCTCGTAGACCCGGTGCAGCCCGCCCACGACCAGCCGCTTGAGGAACAGCTCGGTCGCGATCCGCAGCGTGACGTCCAGGTCGAGCGCGTTGACGTGCGTGACGAACGGGCGCGCCGCGGCACCCCCGTGGACCACCTGCAGGATCGGCGTCTCCACCTCCACGTGGCCCCTGGCGTCCAGGGTGGCCCGGAGGCTCCGGACGACGGCGGCCCGCTCCCGGGCGACGCGCCGCGCCTCGGGGTTGACGATCAGGTCGACGTAGCGCTGGCGCACCCGTGCCTCGGGGTCGGTGAGCCCGGCGTGCTTGTCCGGCATCGGCCGCAGCGCCTTGCTGGTCAGCTGCCACGAGCTGGCGAGCACGCTGAGCTCGCCGCGCCGGCTGCTGATCACCTCACCGGTCACCCCGACGTGGTCGCCCAGGTCGACGTCGGCCTTCCAGGCCTGGAGCCGGTCCTGCCCGACGCCGTCCAGGCTCACCATGACCTGCACCTGCGCCTCACCCTCGGCGAGGGTGGCAAAGCATAGTTTTCCGCCCGTACGGGACAGCATCACGCGCCCGGCCACGGAGACGGTGTCGCCGGTGGCGGTGTCGGTCTCGAGGCCGTCGTAACGCTCGCGCAGCTCGGCCAGGCTGGCCGTGCGCGGGTAGCCGAGCGGGTAGGGCGGCGTGCCCGCCGCGACCAACCGGTCATACTTCTCGCGGCGGACCTGCACCTGCTCGTTGGTCCCGGTGGTCTGTGCGGTCGTCTGCCCGTTCGTCTCGGTCACGTGCCGAAGGGTACGGCGGCGCCTCGAGCCGACTCGGCTCAGCCGAGCAGCCGGCCTCGTTGACGGATGCCTGGCTGGCCCAGGTCAGCGCGAGCGCCGTCGCTGCGGCCGGACTGCTGGGCACGCCCGCTGACCCGGGTGCGGCCCGAGCCTGCCCCGCGCCAGCTGCCCCGGGCCACCGAAGACGTGCGGTAGAACTCCTGGACCCGGTCAGCCTTGGCTCGCAGGACCAGCTCGGCCGAGCCCTCACGAGCACGTGTCGGTCGGCTCTGCTCCTGGGCGCGTGCCTGCTCGTCGTCCTGCCGCACCGCGCTGGCCCGGGCGTGCGCGAGCCGCTCGGCGACCACCTGCACGTAGCCGTCGTAGAACGACAGCCGCCACGTGAGCCCGGCGACCCCGTCACGCCGGTGCTCGCCGGCGTCCAGCCGGCGCTGGGCCGCCGCCGTCATCTGCACGGCCAGCGAGGCCCACAGCCGCTCCGCCACCTCGAGGTCGCTGCGGTGGCCGAAGCCGAGCACATAGGTGCTGTCGTGGGCGACGTTGACCAGGACGTCGTTGGGCCGCGCCACCGCGACGTAGAGCAGCACCCGGTGCCGGTTGCCGCGCCGACCACGCTCCCCGACCGCGAGCTTCTCCTGCACCAGCGGCTCGGCGTCACGCCGACGCCGGTCGCGCTGGTGGGAGCGGGCCCGCTCGAGGTCCACGGCGTACGTCGTGGCCAGCTGTTGCGCCCGCTCGACGAAGGCAGCCGCCTCGTGCTCGTTGTCGGTGCCCTCGGCCTGGGCGAGCAGCTTGCTCACCCGATCGACGAGCCGGTCGTCGGCGTGCTCGTGCGTCGCCGTCATCCGAGCACCCCGACGTCCACGCCGGCCTCGCCGTAGGCGACCCGCAGCGCGAAGGCCGCCTGGTCGCCCAGGGCGGCCGTGGTCAGCAGGAGCACCAGGGCGCCGAACGGGGACGCGTGGTGCGGGGTGAGCCCGGTCCGGTCGCCGAGGTGGTGGGCCAGCTCGTGCAGCAGGACCGTCTCGCGCAGCGCCCACGGCTCTCCGTGGCGGGGCACGTGGATCGCGATCACCCCCGGCGGCTCCCAGTGCGCCGCCCGCCCCCCGGCGCGCGTGCGCAGCCTCGGGACGTCGAGCACCCCGACCGACGCGATCACGTCCGGGTGGGCGAGCACCCCGCGGCAGTAGGTCTCGGCAGCGGCCAGCCCGCCGAAGCGGCGCTCGGCCGGCAGCACCACCTCGCTGCCGGCGACCCGCGCCAACGACGCACCGCGCCGCGCGGCGTCGAGCCGCTGACCCCAGGCGTCCTCCGCCCGGTAGACCCGGGACCGCTGCCCGTCACGAGGACGCTGCCCGTCGCGAAGACGTCGCGCGGCACGGGCGGGTCCCGGACGGGCGGTCGGGGCGGGCGGGGCGGGCGGCATGCCGGTCACGCTAGGGCGGCCCCACGACGGTGGGCCCGTCGCAGAGGCACCTGTGGAGAAGGCCACCACCTGTGGACGACGGGCGGGACCGTCACACCCGGCTGGGCCACACGTTCTTCTCGCACTCTGGCATGGCCTTAGCGCGTCGCCGTGGCCTGCGACGGTAACGGTTGCTTACCCCCGCTGACCTGCGCTAACAGGTGTTTCACCCCGGTTGACCTGCGACTACCCGCCCGACGCCGCCGTGCGCTCGTGTGTCACGTCGGTGTCACGCGCCCGGGCCTCACGCCGCAACCGGAACCGGTCCTGTGCCGTTGTGCCGCCCCACATGCCGACCGCGTCGGTGGTGGCGAACGACAGCACCATGCCCAAGCACTCCGCCCGCACCGGGCAGGCCAGGCACGCAGCCTTCACCTCAGGCGGAACGTGCTGCTCGAAGAACGCCTCCACGTCCATCCCCGCGCACGCTGCCCGGTCCTGCCAGGAAACGTCGCCCCGGTACGGAACCGGCGCCGGCACGGTCCGGCGCAACTCCCCGGCCACCCGCGCCGTCTCCCGTCGCGCCGCGGCCTGCGTCGCCTCCCGGGCGGCTCGGGCCTGCTCCCTCGTCTGCCTCGCCCGTTCCCGCGCCGGCCCCGGGTTGCGGGCGTAGGCGTCCCGCGCCCGCTGCCGGAACCGCTCCGGGTCGGCTTGGTACCGGTCGGTCTGTCGCGCCGGGTCCGCGTACGGCATCACCGGACCCGGCGGCGGTAGCGGTTGAGCACGACCTGCTCCGCCAGCGTGAACCCGGCGAACGACCCCTCGACGCGCCGGGTGTCGACGCCCTCACGCGTCGTCGACTCCGAGGTGCGCTGCGCCGGGTTCGGCGCCAGGCGCAGCGTCGCCGTGAGCGCGACAGCCGCGAGGTCCGGCGGGGCCGTCCCGGCACGGCGGATCGCGGCGAGCTCGGCCTCTGTCGGCGGGTCCGTTGTCGGCGCGAGATCGACCGGGCAGCCACGGCCGCGGCACCCGCCGTCGATCAGTCCCCAGGCGGTGAACGCCGCCGCCCACACGATCTGGTCCTGCTCGCTGTCGCCGGTCCAACCGAGGGCGCGGGCGGCGGTGCGGGCGGTCATGTCGACCGCGAGCACGCTCACCACGACTAGGCGCCGGTGACGCCGCGGAGCACGACGACGGCCTGCGGGTTCAGCGGCGCGGCGTCGTAGTGCGCGACGACCCTGATCGCCTGCTGATCGAACGCGGCGAACGTCTGGTCGAGGAGCTTCACGCTCGGCGCGAGGTCACGCGCCACCGCGATCTGCGAGAAGTCCGCTAGCACGATGCTCGACGGCTTGCCCGTCCCGGTCCCGACCGGGATACGGTTCGTGATCGTCACCGGCAGCCCCAGGAGGCGGAACACGCCGTCCTGCGTCGCGTCGGGCTGCAGCAGGTATTTCCCGCTGCCGTCCTTGAGCTTGCGGGTCGCGATCCAGTCCCGGGACGTCATCAGCACCCGGCAGCGGGTCGGGTCGACGTTCGCGCCCATCAGCAGTCCCACGGCGTCGAGCAGCGCGTCGAGGTTCGGCGCGCCGACTCCGGTGATCTGCTGCACCCCGGCGTAGTTCAGGACGCCGAGCGGCGTGGTGCGCTTGCCGTCGCCGTCCGGGTCGCCGGTGCCGGCGATCAGCGCCGTGTCGAGTTTGGAGGCGACGTCAAGGACCATCCGGTCACGCAGCGCCGCGTCGAGCGCGACGATGCTCGAACGGGCGAGCTCGTTCGAGAACCGCGTGAGGCTTTTCAGGCTCTTGATCCCATCGAGGAGGCGGACCTCACCGAAGTCGGCTTCGACCTCGGTGATGAGCTCGTTCTCGCCGTGCCAGGACGGCGCGGTCATGCCGACCATCGTCGGGATGCGGACGGGGCCGGCGGCGGTCACGTCGAAGATGCGCGGGCCAGCGGCGAGGAACACCGACGCGGCCTGCAGCGGCTGCACGAGGATCGCCTGCACCTGCTCGCGGGTGAGCTCGGGGGCGGTCGTGGTGGACGCGGGCATGAGTTCTCCTGAGGTTCGATCCGATGGATCGCTCAGGCACCCGGCCGTCTGCGTGACGCAGGCACCCGGCCCGCGCCGCTCAGGTTACGCGCCCTGCTATCAGAACTGGCTGATCTCGCCGCCGAGTGCGTCATGCACCTGATCTGCCAGCGCCTGGCTGCCGCCTATGACGGCCACCGTCCAAGCATCGCCGCCCTCGATGAGGTATCCGGAGTCGAACGCCGTCACTGCAGAACGGACCTGCTGCTGCACCTCGCGACTCGGATAGATGACCAGGGCGAGTGTCTGTCCTTCGAGCTTGCACACGCCGTCTTCACTCGCGGCGGCGGACTGCTGCTGCTTGTAGCCCGCGCATTCGAGGCCCGCACCTTCGAGCACGGTGAGGATCTCAGCGTTGGTTGTGTAGTCGCCCTTGCTCCCGGGCTGCGCCGGCGCTTTCGTCGTTGTCGACGGCGCTGCGCTGGGCTCCGTTGCCGACGGCGCTGCGCTGGGCTCTGTTGCGGCGACGCTTGGGCTCTCGACCGGGTTCGCCGCACTTGGCGCGCTTTCGCCACCGCCGCAGCCGGCAGCAGCGAACAGGGACATAGCCAGGATTACGAACTTTGCGCGCATGAAGCCGACGGTACCGCTCTGCCTACCCCGCCCCGGCGCGGAGCAGACCGGCGAGGCTCACACCGGCCAGCTCACCCGGCCGGGCGCCTTGCCCGACGTCGCCGACGGGCCGGCGGGACGCCAGGTGCGGCTTGCGCTCGAGGAGCTCGTCGACCGCCGCGCGCACCCGCTGCTCGTCGGGCACGCCGTCCTCGTCGCACAGCGCCTCGTCGTACGGCAGGTCCGACGGGTCCGCGAGCCTGCCCGTCGCGGCGGCATGAGCGGTCACCAGACGGGCCGCGAGCGCGTCGACGCGCTTCGCCTTCACCCTGTGCCCCGCGGCCTCGTCGCGGAGCTGCTGGACGTACTCGCGGCCGAACGTGTCCGGCTCACCGGCCGGGTCGGGGGTCGGACCGCCGGGCGGCGGCGGGATGGGCGCCGCACCGCCGCCCGGCGGAGTCGTGGGGGTGTCGGTCGGCTCGTTCATGTCACACGTCCCTCAACGATGTAACGGGCCAGGATCGCCGAGGCGTCCTGCGCCATCAGGTCGGTTGCCAGCAGGATCGGGCGGGCCGGGGTGTCGTCGGTGCCGTGCTGGTGGAACGGCGCCCTGTAGTCGTCCGAGCCGAACACCGCCCGCGTCGGCTCGTACCGCTCCACGCTCATCGGCCGCGAGGTGAACGACCGGCGCAGCTCGCCGGTCTGGACGAGCAGCGGCCCGTGGCCGAAGTCCGGGCGCAGCGCGTCCCAGCCCGGCTCGCCGCCCATCCGCGCCCGCGGGCCGTAGTCCGGTCGGCGCGGGTCCCACGGCGTACCGAAGTGCGCGCCTTCGCTGTCGAACTGCCGGCCGACCTGATCGGCGATGTAGTCGCCGACCTTCGGCCACGCCGGGCCGGCGTCGCGGGCACGTTCGCGCATCGCACGCAGCAGCTCGCGGACCTCCCGGTCCCCGCTGATTTTCGCCGAGCTCAACGGGCACGCCCCCGGGTCGGCGGGCGGCTCGTCGGACGCTGCACGCAGGAACAGCCGACGTGACGGGCCATGCGGTGCGCGGCCGGTAGCACCTCGCCGCGCCCGGCGAGGCCCGCGCACAGGGGGCACGGGTCCGGGCCGGTAACCCGCGTCCAGCCCGGGACGCGGCGGCGGGTCATGCCGTCCGCGTACGCCCGCTGCCCGGCGTCCAGGGACTGCTCACGGGCGAGCCGGACAGCCCGGGCCATGATCGGCGCCCGCCGCGCCGCCGCGGCCGGGCCGTCCGACGTCGCCTCGCCGCTCAGCAGGTCGAGCAGCGACACGAGGCCCTTGCGGGCGTGCTCGCTCACCCCGTCGGCCGGGACGAGCCCGAGCGGCAGCGGCGGCGTGCCGGCCGGCGCGAGCGCGGCGGCGAGGGACACGTCAGCCGCCGCCGTCGCCCTCGACGCAGCCCGGGCGACCACGGCAACCCCCGCCGCGAGGAATACGCCGTCCGGGACCGGCAGGCCCAGCGCGTCGGTCATCTCGCCTGCGGCGCGCGACGCCAGCGCGATCGTCTGCGCCCGGTACGCCGACGGCTGCTCGACCGGGACCGGCGTGGTCACGGGACCGCGCCGAGGAGCTCGACACCGGCCGCGTCGAGCGCGTCCTGCCGACGCAGCGTGCGGACCTGCTTCTGCTGCTCCGGGGTGAACCCGAGCCCGGGCAGCAGCGCCCCGAGAGGAACGCCGATCCCGGCGAGCTTCGCCGCGGCGTCCGCCGCCGCCGCGACCGTCGGCGTCTCCGGGTTGCGCCACACCGTCTCCAGCCGCGACAGACCCGGGTCGGGCCGGCCGTCGCGGACGAGCACCGCCAGGCGCATCGCTTCCTCCCACGCCCCGCCGAACGCCCGCTGACGACGCCGGGCCTTCTGCACGAGCGAGGCTTCCGCCGAGCGGATCGCGTCCGCGGAGGTCGGGTTCGCTGTCCCGCCCGCGTCGGTGTAGTGCGGCGGCAGCGACGCGAGTGCCGCGAGCTGCCGCGTGAACATGCCGACCGCGGCGGTGAACGCGCTCAGGTCCGCCTCAGGGAACTGCCCGACCCGGGCCTCACCTTCGAGCATCCACGTCCGCCCGGCAACGCTGCTCATCGCCTCGTCCTCGATGACGTCGCCGTGGTCGTCCGTCGGCAGCTCGATGCCGGTCACCCACCGGCGCGGCGAGGCGTAGTGCTCTGCGGTGACCATGAGGTCCGTCGCGAGCTTGTTTGATCGCGTCGGCGAGCGGCAGGACGTCCGCGAGCTCGCTCGCCCCGTCCGGGGCCAGCAGCCTCGCCCTGTTGACCAGCGGCACGACCGGCACCACCCCGAGCGGGTTCGGCATGGTCTCCAGGACCGCCCAGCCCGACGCGGGCAGGGCGAACGTCGCGCTCATCTCCGGGTACGCCGGGCCGAACGCGTCGACCGGCACCGCTGTCGTGGTGCGGTAGCGCACGACCCGCGACGGCGTGAACACGACCGCCTGCCCGTGGCCGTCCTCGTGCCACCGCTTCAGCGCCGCGACTCGCTCCCTCGACCCGGGGGAGTGCGCGACGTACACCTGACGGGCGCTTTCGACCGTCACTCGCGGGGAACCGTCCGCGCCGGCCCACACCAGCAGGTACGCCCGACCGTGGACGAGGGCTTCCTCGTGCGCCTGCTGCGAGAGCTCGTCGAGCGCGTTCTGCTGCCACAGCGCCCACAGCCGATCATCCGTCTCCCCGGCCGTACCGAGCCTAAAGCCCTCGACGTCGAGCCGTTCTTCGATTGCGCCGACGACGACCCGCGGCCAGTTCACGACCAGCGGGCGCAGCCGGTCGCCGACCGCCGCACGGACCTCAGGAGCCAGGAACCCGAGGGGCTGCGTGCCCGCGTAATACCGGTCCAGCCGGTCCAGGCCTGGTCGGGCCAGGTCCAGGCGCGTTCCGAGTTGCCCGAGCAGCGCGGCGGTCACGGCGCCACCAGCATCCGGCGGCGCGGCTTACCCGGCCGGGTCGCCCGCCACGTCGCCCGCGAATGCGCCATGACCGCGCACGCCGCGAGGTCGATACGCCGGGTGCTGCTGCCCTTGCCCTTGTCGAGCCGGACGCCGCGGGCGTCCTCGACGACAACAGCGTTCGTGACGTGCCGGGTCAGGTCCGGGTCGCCAGAGTGCGTCACCTCACCGGCGATCGCCGCCTTGTACAGGTCCGTCGTCGCCGCCGTCAGCCGCGACGTCGAGTGCGGGAACTCCACCACCGGCAGCCCCTCCGCCGCGAGCGCCTGCAGCGTCCGCGTCCACCGGAACGGGTCCGCGATCACCTCCACCACCCGGTACTCGCGAGCCGCGGCGCGGATCGCGTCCTCGACGTCGGCGACCGGCACGCGCCAGTCCGCGTCCCCGGCCGGCGGCTCCCACAGCCCGAGGACGTCCAGGTGCGGCCGGGCCGACACCGACGCCATGAGCAGCGCCGTCGCGTCCGAGTTGAACGACCCGTCCAGCGCGACCACGACCTCCGACCCGGGCGCGAGCACCTCACCCGTGCACAGCGCCCGCCACACGTGCTCGGGCAGGAACGCGCCTTCCTGCGCCGTCACGAACTGGCACAGCCGCGCCCGCCGGAACGTGCTCTCGC
Organism: Mycobacteriales bacterium; assembly: GCA_038235705.1. Taxonomy (GTDB): domain Bacteria; phylum Actinomycetota; class Actinomycetes; order Mycobacteriales; family SCTD01; genus CANKBT01. The sequence continues at coordinate 16,859 of JBBSTR010000030.1, read as the reverse complement.
GCATCTTCGGCGGCAGCAGCGCGCGCATCGCGTCCTCGTGCAGGAAGTCGCCGAGGGCCGGGTTCGCGAGCTGCCAGCAGTGACGGCAGTCGACCGGGTGGTCGATGAACGCCGCGGCGCTGTGCTCCCGCCACACGAACGACCCGTCGTGCGGGTGCGCCCGCGCGTAGTCCCGCATGTCGCTCAACACGCTGCTGTACGGGTCCGGGCCGGGCGTGCCGATCGCGAGCATCGTCGAGGACTCCCGCTTGCCCTGCGCCAGCGCCAGCACCTCGTACACGTCCCGCGACGCCACCCCCGCCTCGTCCAGGATCGCCAGCGTCGGGTCGAGCCCTTCGAGGCGCTTCGGCTCAGCAGGCAGGCACACGAACGACGCCCCGCGCTCCGGTACGACGAGCTTCTGCGCGAACGCCTGCACGCGCCCGGACAGGTCCGGGTGAAGCTCGACCATCCGCGCGGCGATCCCGAACACGATCCCGGCCTGCCGCTCGTCCGTCGCCGCGACGACAACGGACGCGCCTTCCTCGCCCGTCATCAAGTCGTACAGGCCCAGCGCCGCGACGAGCGTGCTCTTGCCCTGTCCGCGCGGGAGAAGCCACCCGGCGAGCCGAGGGCGCGGGTCCGGGTCCAGGATCGACCCGGTGAGCTCGACCTGCCACGGACGCAGCCGCATCGGCCGGCGCGCGCCGGTCCCCTTCGGCGTCACGACGAACCGGTCACAGAACGCGGCGAACCTCGCGGCCCCCGTCGAACGCGGGCGCCACGGCAGCGGCGAGCCGTCCACCGCCGCCTTCGGACCAGCCCGCATGAGCGCAACCGTACGCACCCGGCAGGCCCCATGGCGAGATAGCAGCAGGCGCAAGAAAGCCCAGGCTAACAAGGGTATTCGTCTGTTACGTGCGCGGGTGTGTAACGCCCTTCGGTGCTACCCCGCGGGTCGAGGCCCCCTCGCGTCGGGGGTTCCTCCCCTGGTGCGCTGCGCGCCGCGGGCGCTGTTGTGCCGCCGGCACACGACCTCGACGTCGGTGAGGGTGCGGGCGGGCCAGCGCAGGTGGTCGCCGGTGAGCGGGCCTTCGCACGCGCCGAGGTGGGCGTCGAGGCAGAACGGCTGCAGCTTCACGGCGCGGGCGCGGAGTCTGCGCCACGCGGTGTCGTAGCCGCGGGCGGAGGCGTGCCCGCGCTGCTGGTCGACGTGCTGCTGCCGCTCGGCCTCACACGGCGGGCACCGGGTGGCGGCGGCCGGCTCGCCACAGTCGAGGCATGGGCGGGGGACTGTCGCCATTCGGCTACTCACCTTCTCTGTCTAGGAACGTTGGTTTGATCTGGGATTACGCCTCCCGGCTCAGGGGGGTGAATAGTCGAATAGCCGAATAGCGCGCGTTCGAGGAGTCGTTTTCCACGTCCTAGACAGGGGAGCCGCTATGCGGAGAGCTCTCGCGGCAGGCGCCAGCACGACCGTGTGGTGCGCTTGCCGTCGGCGTCGGCGACGTTGCGCGTGACGGGCTCGCATCCGACGGTGCGCAGGCGCTTGCCGAACTCGGTCGGGGTGAGCCGTTCCTGGTAGGTGAACAGGAGCCAGCGGCGGCAGGCCTGGCCGAACAGCACGACCCGTCCGTCGTCGTCCTTCCACGGGTACTCGCTGGTCGCGGCTTCCTGCAGGTCGGCGACGGGCGGGCGCTGCGTGAGGTAGTCGGACAGGACGCTGCGTGTCCAGCCGGCGTCGGTGGCTTCCTCGCCGATGTCCTCGGGCTCGGCGGCGCGGGCGATCATGGTGCAGAGCTCGTTGCGGCGTGGTCCTTTCGGCAGCGTCGGCATCTCGCCGATGTCGAGGAAGGCCGCGGCGAACTCGGCGGGCCGGGTGGCCCACTGCCTCGCGGTGCCGAGCAGGACCGGGCCGCGGTCGGTGTCGAGGCGGTAGGTCGCGGGGGTGCCGACGACCCGGACGACACGTTCGATCTTCGCTGTGAGCTTGAGGGCGTCGCGGATCTCGGGCAGGAGCACGGCGGGGTCGGTGGACTCGGCGAGCTCGGTGCGGCGGGTACGGCGGCCGATGACGGCGGCCGATGCGTCTTCTTCGGTGCCGCCCCACGTCCTGACGTGCTCGGCGATCTCCTCGCCGAGGCTTGCGGGGGCGGTCACGCGGTCACGGTCCGGCGGCCGTTGCGGAGCCACGCGGCTCGCCGCTGCCACTGCTCGGTCCACAGCTCGTCGTCCTGGCAGGCGCTGCAGGCGGGCAGGTCGCCCGTGTGGCCGCGGCGGGTGGTGTCGCCGTAGTGCAGCCCGGCGGCGTGGTCGGCGGGGGTGTCGTCGTCGTCGGGGTGGGTCCAGGTGAGGCCGGTCGCGAGATGCCAGGCTCGTTCCCAGGCGGCGCGGCCAGCGGCGGTCGGGTCGACGGGCCGGCCGAGGGGGTCGAGGGGTTCGTGTCGGGTGCGGGCGAGCGTCCACGCGGCGTCGGCCTGCCGCTTCGCGCTTTGGTAGGTCCGTGTCCAGAACTCGGGGCGGTCGTCGTTGGCGTGGGTGTCGCGGAGGCGGCGGCATCGGGCGCTGAGGTCGCGGGCGTGCTGGTCGGTGTCGTCGCGGAGCCGGTCGAGTTCGTCCATGACGCGGGCGGCGGCGCGGTGCCAGCCGCGGTGCCAGGCGTCGTGATCGAGCGCGGTCGGGTGCGGGAGGGTGGGGGTCATCCGGGATGCTTCCTTCCGGTGGTGGGGCGCGGCTGCTGCACAGCTGCGCTGACGCGGGACCTGCCCGGCTTGGTCAGTACCGGGCCGGGCAGGTCCGTGAGCCGTTCCCCGTGGTCAGCACCGCCGGTTCAGTTGCCCAGGCACAGCGTACTCGATAATCGTGTACGCTGAGATTCGCCGACGAAAGGACCCCCAGTGAGTGCCGAGAAGAGCCCGCCGACGACCCCCGTGACGGTGCGCATGCCGTGGAACATGCTTGAGCGCGTGGACGCGCTGCGTCCGATGCTCAAGGCCGCCGATCGTTCGACGGTCGCACGAACCTTGATGGAGTATGGGCTGCTCGCGCTGGTGAAGGGTGCGCCTGCGCCGCCTCCCCCGCCGCAGGTGACGGAGGGCGAGGCGGCGGGGGTGCAGGCCTACCTTCGTTGGATGCTGCAGGCGCACTTCGACGCAGCGGGGGACGTTCGTCCGGGGCGAGCGGTGGCGGACGCGTACCGGCTTGCGGGGGACTTGCTCAAGTGGTCTGACGCGATCGCCGCGAAGTATGAGACGACGGCGCAGGAGCTCATCGACGCGACAGACGCGCGGTGACCGCACGCAGGACGACCTCGACGGTGAAGGGCGAGGGGCTTGACCGGCTGCCGTCGGGCAAGGTCCGCGCCCGTTACCGCGACGCCGACGGCATGCAGCGGTCGGCGCTATTCGCGACCGTGGAGGACGCAAAGGCGTGGCGCGGTGAGCAACTCGCCGCGCTCAAGCGCGGGACTCACGTCAACCCGAGCAACGTGGCCGTTGCCGAGGCGGCACGGGCGTGGGCTGCGGCTCGTCCGCACCGCCCGTCGACCGCGGCCCGCTGCGAGGTGTACGTGAGGGCACACCTCGACACGACGGCGCTCGGTGCCCGCCCGATCGGGGAGGTGAAGCCGAGCGAGGTGCAGGCGTGGGTTACCGACCGCTCCCGCGTCCTAGCACCGTCGACGCTGCGGAACCTGTACGGCTTCCTGCGCTCGGTGTTCGGCGCCGCCGTCGAGGACCACGTGGTGGCGGCGAGCCCGTGCACGCGGCGGATCGCGCTACCGAAACAGCAGCGCCGGCGCGTCGTGCCGTTGACGGTGGCGCAGGTCGCTGCGCTTGCCGACGCGGTGCCGGACCACTGCCGGGCGATGGTGCTCACTCAGGCCGGCCTTGGCCTGCGGGTCGGGGAACTGCTCGCGCTGCACGTCGAGGACGTCGACTTCCTGCGCCGCGAGGTGCGGATCGAACGGCAACTGGCCCCGGCCGGGCGGGCGTTCACGGACCCGAAGACGCCGAGCAGCCGCCGGACGATCCCGCTGCCGACGATGGTCGCCGAAGCGCTCGCCGGACACGTACGCGTGTTCCCGCCGGTGGACGGTCTGCTGTTCAGCTCCCGGCTTGGCAACCCGTACCGACACGACACGTACGGCTCACGCGTGTTCGTGCCCGCCGCCAAGCGCGCGGGGCTGCCCGCGGGCACGACGACGCACGACCTGCGCCACCACTACGCGTCGGTGCTCATCGCGGCAGGTGAGTCTGTGGTCGCTGTCGCGGAACGGCTGGGGCACGAGACGGCGGCGCTGGTCCTGTCGACGTACGGGCACCTCATGCCGGACAGCGAGGACAGCACCCGGCGCGCGGTCGACGCGGCCTGGACTTCGCTGTGTCACGTCCGTGTCACGGGGTCAGCCCGAAAGGCCCTCTGAACTGGAGTTACGCGTCTACTTTACACGTTCTTCTCGTACACCAGGCGAAGACCGATCAGGGTCAGGTCCGGCTCGTGGTGCGTCAGGCTCCGGCAGACCGTGGCCATCAGATGGCTGAGCCCGCCGGTCCCGATCACCACCGGGGTCTCGCCCAGCTCCTCGGCGATCCGCTGGACCATGCCGTCGACCTGCCCGGCGAAGCCGTAGACCAGACCGGACTGCAGCGCCTCCGCCGTCGTCTTGCCGATCACCGAACGAGGCGGCACCAGCTCGACCTGGAAGAGCCGCGCGGCCCGGGAGGCGAGCGCGTCCACCGATATCTCGATCCCGGGGGCCAGCGCGCCCCCGAGGAACTCACCCTTGGCCGAGACCACGTCGAAGTTGGTCGACGTGCCGAAGTCCACGACGATAGCCGGCCCGCCGTAGAGCGTGTAGGCCGCGAGGCTGTTGACCACGCGGTCCGGGCCGACCTCGCGCGGGTTGTCGTAGAGCAGCGGCACGCCGGTGCGGGTGCCGGGGCCGACGATGATGGTCGGCACCTCGGTGAAGTACCGCTCGAACATGCGCCGCAGCTCGTTGGCCACCGAGGGCACGCTCGAACAGACAGCGACCCCGTCCGGCTCCGGGTGGCCGGCGAGCAGCCCGCGGAAGCTGAGCGCCAGCTCGTCGGCGGTCACCCGCCGGTCGGTGTTGACCCGATAGCTGTGGGTCAGCTCGGGCCCGTCGAACAGACCGAGCACAGTGTTGGTGTTGCCGACGTCGACGGTGAGCAGCATCGCTAGGTCCCGCCCGCCCCGAGCCGCAGGTCGAGGCCGAGGTCCAGCACCGGGGCCGAGTGCGTCAGCGCTCCGACGGCGAGGAAGTCGACGCCGGTCTCGGCGACCGCCCGGGCCACGTCCAGCGACAGCCCGCCCGAGGCCTCGGTGAGCACCCCGCGAGGCCGGCACAACGCGACCGACGCGCGCATGTCGGCCAGGCTCATGTTGTCGAGCAGGACCAGGTCCGCGCCGGCCGCCAGCACCTCGCGGACCTGTTCGACGGTGTCGCACTCCACCTCGACCGGGAGCCCCGGGAAGGCCTCGCGGACCTTGGTGAACGCGGCGGCCACCCCTCCCGCCGCGATCACGTGGTTGTCCTTGACCAGGGCTGCGTCGGCCAGCGACATCCGGTGGTTGACGCCGCCGCCGGCCCGTACGGCGTACTTCTCGAGCGCGCGCATGCCCGGCGTGGTCTTGCGGGTGTCGCGGATCCGTGCTCCGGTGCCGGCGACCTCGTCGACCCAGGCCCGGGTGAGGGTGGCGACGCCGGACAGGTGGCACAGCAGGTTGAGCGCGGTGCGCTCGCCGGTCAGCAGGGCGCGGACCGGACCGCACGCGGTCAGCACGGTCTCCCCGGCCCGGACCGGACGCGCGTCGGCCGTCAGCTCCACCTGCACGGGTCCCAGCAGCTGCAGGACGGTGGCCGCCACCCCGATCCCCGCCACCACGCCCGGGGCTCGGGCGACGAAGGCCGCCGTGCCCTGGAGGTCGACGGGGATCGTCGCCACGCTCGTGACGTCGACGCCGCCGGCCAGGTCCTCGGCCAGCGCCCGGCGGACCAGGTCCTCGACCTGCCCGCGGTCGAGGCCATAGAGGTCGCCGTCCGGGTGGCGGTCGTTCATGCCAGCTCCTCGAAGCTCGTCCCGGACAGCGTCGTGACCAGGTGACCGCGCCAAGCGTCCGAGACGTTCGGGAAGTCTTCTCGCCAGTGCGCGCCGCGGGTCTCCTCCCGGGCGGCGGCGGCGGCGACCAGCACCCGTGCGACAGCGACCAGACCGGTCGCCTCCCACGCTGCGGGCGACGGCTGGTCGGTGCGCCGGGCCGACAGCTCGGCCACCGTCTTCGCGGCCTGCTCGAGCGAGGCCGCGCTGCGCAGCACACCCGCACCCTCGGTCATGGCCCGGCCCAGGTCACCGCGGACGGACGGGTCGAGCAGCACCTGCTCCTCGGGGCCGGTCACCGGCTCACCCGGCGCACCGAGCGAGGCCGCGAGGTCAAGACCGATCCGCGCGGCGAACACCAGACCCTCGAGCAGGCTGTTGGAGGCAAGGCGGTTGGCGCCGTGGACGCCGGTGCAGGCGACCTCGCCGCAGGCGTACAGCCCGGGGACGTTCGTACGACCGGAGGTGTCGGTGCGTACGCCACCGCTGGCGTAGTGCGCGGCGGGCGTCACCGGCACCGGCTCGGTGACCGGGTCGATGCCCGCCTCGCGGCACCGGGCGACGATGGTCGGGAACCGCCGCAGGAGCAGCTGCTCCCCGAGCCCGCGGGCGTCGAGGAAGACGTGGTCGGTGCCAAGCGCGTGCATCCGCCGGGTGATGGCCTTCGCGACCACGTCGCGCGGGGCGAGGTCGGCCAGCGGGTGGTCCTCGGTCGTGATGACCCGCTGCCCGGTGGCGTCGACGAGGAAGGCGCCCTCGCCGCGCAGAGCCTCCGACACCAGCGGCTGCTGGCCGGTGACGCCGGGACCGAGGTAGAGCGAGGTCGGGTGGAACTGCACGAACTCCAGGTCGGTGACCGCGGCGCCTGCGCGCAGCGCGAGCGCCACCCCGTCACCGGTCGACACGGAAGGGTTCGTGGTGCTGCTGAACACCTGCCCGAGCCCGCCGGTCGCCAGCACGACCGCGCGACAGCGCACCGCCCCGACCCCGTCGTGGGTGCCTTCGCCGAGCACGTGCAGGGTGATGCCGCAGGCCCGGCCCTGCGCGTCCTGCAGCAGGTCGAGCACGAGCGCGTGCTCGACGACGTCGATCCCCGGGTGGGCCCGCACGGCGGCGACCAGCGCCCGCTGCACCTCGGCCCCGGTGGCGTCGCCGCCGGCGTGCACGATCCGGTCGCGGTGGTGGCCGCCCTCGCGGGTCAGCGACAGCGCGCCCGAGGGGTCGCGGTCGAACGCCGCGCCCAGCGCCATGAGCTCGACGAGCCGCTGCGGTCCCTCGGTGCACAACACCCGTACGGCGTTCTCGTCGCACAGCCCGACACCCGCCTCGAGGGTGTCGACGAGGTGGTCCTCCGGGCTGTCCTCGGGCGACAGAGCCGCCGCGACGCCACCCTGCGCCCACCTGGTCGAGCCGTCGTCCACCAGGACCTTGGTCACCAGCAGCACCGACCCGGCGCTCGCCGCGTGCAGCGCGGCCGTCAGACCCGCGACGCCCGAGCCGACCACGACCACGTCGGCCTGCTCGGTCCAGCCGGCCGCCGGGGCGAGCAGCCGGGTCACGTCGAGGCCGGACCGTCGAGCCGGACCTCGAGCCGGGTGTTGTCGATGAGCCGGGTGCGCCCGACCCGGGCGGCCACGACCAGCAGGTCACCGCCGGGGTCCGGGGCGAAGGTGGCGCTGTCGACGCGGTCCAGGTAGTCCAGCTCGAGGCCCCTCCTGCGCTCCAGCATCGAGCGGGCCCGCTCGGCGTCGCCGGTGGCGAGCGCCCTGGGGATCGCCCTTGCGGTGCGGCGTTCGGCGGCCGAGAGGTAGCGGTTGCGGCTGGACAGGGCGAGCCCGTCCGCCTCGCGGACCGTCGGGACGCCGACGACGCGGACCGGCACGTCGAGGTCGGCGACCATGGCCCGGATGCAGGCCAGCTGCTGCGCGTCCTTCTCGCCGAACAGCGCCACGTCCGGCGCGGTGAGGTGCAGCAGCTTGAGCACGACCGTCAGCATCCCGTCGAGGTGACCGGGTCGGGACGCGCCCTCCAGCCGCGTGCCGAGGTCACCTGCGCTGACCCGCACGGTCGGCGTGCGCGGATAGACGTCCCTCGGGCCGGGAGCGAAGACCAGGTCGACGCCGGCCTCGGCGCATCGCGCCAGATCGGCCTCGAACGGCCGGGGGTAACGGTCCAGGTCCTCGTTCGCGCCGAACTGCAGCGGGTTGACGAAGATCGTGACGATCACTTGGTCGGCGTACGCACGGGCGGCGCGCACGAGCGACAGGTGCCCGTCGTGCAGCGCGCCCATCGTCATGACCACGGCGACCCGGCCGGTCAGGCCGCGACGGGCCGCGGCCAGCTCCTCGCGGGTCGAGACGAGGGCGACACCGAGCCGGGCCTCGTGCGGGCCGGCGAGCAGGCGGGTCACAGGACGGCCAACAGGTCGGCGGCGGAGGAGGCCGCGAGCCGACCGGACGCCAGAGCCCGGTCGGCGGTGAGCCTCGCCAGGACGGCGTACGCGGGGCGCACGTCGTCCGGCAGCGCAGCCAGGTGCGCCGCGACGGTGCTCGCGTCACCCCGGGCGACCGGTCCGGTCAGCGCGGCGTCGCCACTGCGGAGCGCACCGTCCAGCGCCGCTCCGAGCAACGGCCCCAGCACGAGGCCCGGGTCCTCCGCACCGGCGGCGCGAAGCAGGTCGGCGGCACTGCTCACGAGCGTCACGAGGTGGTTCGCCCCGTGGGCCAGCGCCGCGTGCCACAGCGGTCGCAGGTGCTCGGCCACCCGTACCGGCTCGCCACCCATCTCGATCACCAGCGCCTCGGCGATCGGCAGCAGCGGCTCCGGCGCGGTCACCCCGAAAGCTGCCCCGGTCAGTCGCGCCAGGTCGACCGGGCGACCCGCGAACGGCAGCACGGGGTGCAGCGCCATCGGCAGCACGCCGACGCGGACCGCGGCCTCGAGCACCCCGACACCGTCCCGGCCGCTGGTGTGGGCCACGAGCTGCCCGGGGTGCAGGGCACCGGTCTCCGCGAGACCGGCGACGAGCCCGGCGAGCGCGTCGTCGGGGACGGCGAGCAGCAGCAGGGAGCAGCCCCGCGCGACCTCGTCGGCCGGTCGGACCGGAACCCCCGGCAGCAGGTCCGCCGCCCGGGCCCGGGACGCCTCGCTCACGGCGGCGACGGCGCGCACGTCGTGCCCGGCCCTGGCCAGCGCCGCGCCGAGGACAGCGCCGACCCGTCCAGCGCTGACCACGCCGACGGTCAGGCGCGAGCCGTGCGTCCGGTCTGTTTCTCTCATGGGCCGTTCCAGTCCTCGAGGGGGTACCGGTCGGTGTTGCGCGAACAAGGTAACGCCGCGCTCACACGTCTGGCACCGGACTGTGCCGATCGTCACGACGCAGTCGTGCGGATCAGGGACGCAGGTAGTCCAGGAACCTCGCCCGCACCAGCGGCTCGTCCTCGCCGAGGTCGTGCCCGGTCAGCTCACGGCCGAGCTCGACCAGCTCGGTGATCGAGCCGGTCAGCCCGCCACCGGAGCCGTCCTCGGCCGCCAGGGCCCGGGAGGCGCGCAGGTGCTTGACCAGGTCCCAGACGAAGGCGACGTCGTGGCTGTCCTTCGCCTTGTCGAACGCCCGGGAGCGCAGCTGCTCGGTGGACAGCGCGTCCAGCTGGTCGAACGTCTCCCCAGCCGGGCCGGTCACCCGGCTGTCGCCGGTCACGTCGTCGTTGGTCACGCCTTCGCTGGTCACGGCGTCACCCTAGCCACGGGCGTCCCTGTCACCGTCCCGCTCGTCCGGCGTGCGGCACTGCCGCTCGAGCACGAGCGCTGCCGCGACCACCAGCAGCGCGGCGAGCGCCGCGGACCCTGCGACGTAGGCGTCCCGGCGCAGCACCTCGGCCTGGCTCGGGACCAGGGCCAGGAACACCCCGAGATACCCGCCCGCGAGCAGCGCCCCGGTCGGGCTCGACGCCTTCGCCAGCACGACCGCGCGCACCAGCTGCTCCGGCGACATCGGACGCACGGCCGGACGCGGTCGGCGCCCGGGCCGCCACACCCGGTCACGGACGGCCTTGGCCAGCCCGAGCAGGACCAGCGCGACCAGCACCAGCGTGACCGGCGCCGCCACCGGGGTCGGCGGCACCCGTTCGCCCAGCAGCACCCCCAGCGCGAGGCCCAGCACCGAGAGGGTCAGCAGGGTCGTGCTTCGTGTGCTGGTCACCGGGCTCCGAGCGGTCCCAGCCGGCGCACGCCAGAGTCGTCGAGGGTGCGGAGCAGCGCCGCCACCGAGCCCTGGGGCAGCCGGGCGTCGGGCTCGAGCTCGAGCCACGGCGCGAGCACGAACGCCCGCTCGTGAGCCCTCGGGTGCGGCACGAGGAGCCCGTCCGGCACCGGCGCGTCGGCCAGGATCACGTCGACGTCCAGCGTCCGAGGCCCCCACCGCACCTCGCGGGTCCGACCAGCCCCCTGCTCGGCCGCCTGCGCCGCCGCCCACGCACCGGTCGCGTCGAGCGCGCACAGCACGACCATGTTCAGGAAGGGCCCCTGCTCCGGCCCGCCGACCGGGTCGGTCTCCCACACCGAGGACACGGCGAACGGAGCGAGCACGTCCACGGCGGCCGTCAGGCGCTGTCCGCGGTCGCCGACGTTGCTGCCGAGCGAGAGCACCGCACTCCTTGCACAGGGCGATGGAGACAAGGTCACTGCGCCCCCTCCACGGGGCGACGTCACTGCGCCCCCTCCACGGGGCGACGCACCGTGACCGCCACGTCCCCGAACGGCAGCCCGACCGGCGCCTGCGGCTTGTGCACGGTCAGCTGCACGGACGCGACCCGCGGATCGGCGAGACACACGTCGGCGAGCCGTTCCGCCAGCGTCTCGATGAGATCGACCGGGTCACGGCCGACCGCCTCGGCGAGCCGGGCCGCGAGCACGCCGTAGTCGACGGTGGCCTCGAGGTCGTCCCCTGCGGCGGCCTCCCGCACGTCGACCGACAGCACGGCGTCGATCACGAAGTCCTGGCCGTCCCGACGTTCGTCGGGCAGCACGCCGTGGTGGCCGCGCACCCGCAGGCCGAGCAGCGCGATCGTGTCGAGGTGCAGGTCAGCCATGACGCCCAGCCTGCCGTACGGCCTCGACGACGCGTACGGCGTCCGCGCTGGCGCGCGGCTCGTGCACCCGTACGCCCCAGGCCCCGGCCTGCGCGGCGAGGACGGTGACGGCCGTGGTCGCGTCCTCTCGCTCGCCGGTCGCGCGCGGACCCGCGCCGTCGTCGAGCACCGCGCCGAGCAGCCCCTTGCGGGAGGCGCCGACCAGCAGCGGCGCGGGCAGCCGGTCCAGGTGCGCCAGCAGCGTCCACGACTGCGCCGCTGTCTTGCCGAACCCGAGCCCAGGGTCCAGAACGACCCTCGCCGGGTCCACCCCAGCCCGCTCGGCGGCGTCCCGACGGGCCAGCAGCGCAGAACGGACGTCCTGGACGACGTCGTCGTACGCGGTGCGGGTCTGCATGTCCTTGCTCGGGCCGCGCCAGTGCATGAGCACGCAGCGGCAGCCCGCCCGGGCCAGCAGGGGCAGCATGGCGGGGTCGGCGAGCCCGCCGGAGACGTCGTTGACGATCTGCGCACCAGCGGCCAGCGCCCGCTCGGCGACCGACGCCCGAGTCGTGTCGACCGACACCAGAGCGCCGGCAGCGGCGAGGGCGGCGACCACAGGGAGCACCCGGGCCAGCTCGACGGCCTCGTCGACCCGGTCGGCGCCCGGCCTGGTCGACTCACCGCCGACGTCGACCACGTCCGCTCCCCCGGCCAGCAGCCTCAGACCGTGCTCCACGGCCTCAGCAGTGTCCGGGTGCCGGTCGCTGAAGCTGTCCGGTGTCGCGTTGAGCACCGCGACCACGAGCGTGCGGCTCAGGACGCGGGGTCGGTGCCGGGAGCCTGTCGCGGAGCACGGCGACGCCCCGTCGGCGGCTCCGTCCCGGGCTGCGCGGCGCGGTCCGTGGTGCGCTCCGCCTTCCCGGTGCCGGCCACCCGCTTCACGGTGCTCGGCCGGCGGACGGCGGGCTTGCGCAGCGAGGTCTTGCGGGGAGTCTTGCGGCCCCGCGCCAGGTCTTCGAGGTCGTCCGGGCCCATGACCGCAAGCTCGGCGGGGGTGAGCACCGGGGGACGGGTCGACAGCGGGCGACGGCCTCCGCCGGTCGGGTGGTTGCGCTCGGGCCGCTTCACCACCGTCGCGAAGATCTCCAGGACCTCCTCCTTGGAGAGGGTCTCCTTGTCGAGCAGCTTGAGCACCAGGTCGTCGAGCACGTCGCGATACTCCACCAGGATCTCCCACGCCTCGTGGTGCGCGGTCTCGACCAGCGAGCGCACCTCCGCGTCGACGACCGCGGCGATGTCCTCGGAGTAGTCACGCTGGTGGCCCATGTCGCGGCCCAGGAAGACCTCGCCGCCGCTGTCACCGAACTTGACGGCACCGAGCCGCTCGCTCATGCCGTACTGCGTGACCATCGCCCGAGCGACACCGGTGGCCTTCTCGATGTCGTTGCTGGCGCCGGTGGTCGGGTCGTGGAAGACCAGCTCCTCGGCCGCACGTCCACCCATCGCGTACGCCAGGGTGTCGAGCAGCTCGGCGCGGGACTGCGAGTAGCGGTCCTCCTCGGGCAGCACCATCGTGTAGCCGAGGGCGCGCCCACGCGGCAGGATCGTGATCTTGTGCACCGGGTCGGTGTTGGGCAGCGCGTGGGCCACGAGCGCGTGACCGCCCTCGTGGTAGGCGGTGACCTTGCGCTCCTTGTCGCTCATCAGGCGGGTGCGTCGCTGCGGACCGGCCATGACCCGGTCGATCGACTCCTCGAGCGTGTCGAGGGTGATCTGCTTGCCGCCGGTGCGGGCGGTCAGCAGGGCCGCCTCGTTGACGACGTTCGCGAGGTCGGCGCCGGTGAACCCGGGCGTACGACGCGCGATCACCTGCAGGTCGACGCCCTCGGCGATCGGCTTGCCCTTGGCGTGCACCTCCAGGATCTGGCGGCGCCCGCCCATGTCAGGGCGGTCGACCGCGATCTGTCGGTCGAACCGGCCGGGGCGAAGCAGCGCGGGGTCGAGGATGTCGGGCCGGTTGGTGGCCGCGATGAGGATGACGCCGCCTCTGACGTCGAAGCCGTCCATCTCGACCAGCATCTGGTTGAGGGTCTGCTCACGCTCGTCGTGGCCCCCGCCCATGCCGGCGCCACGGTGCCGGCCGACGGCGTCGATCTCGTCGATGAAGATGATCGCGGGAGCGTTGTTCTTGGCCTGCTCGAACAGGTCGCGCACCCGGCTGGCGCCGACACCGACGAACATCTCGACGAAGTCCGAGCCGGAGATCGCGTAGAACGGCACCCCCGCCTCGCCGGCGACGGCCCGGGCCAGCAGCGTCTTGCCGGTGCCGGGCGGCCCGTACAGCAGCACGCCCTTGGGGATCTTGGCGCCGATCGCCTGGAACTTGGCTGGGTTCTCCAGGAACTCTTTGATCTCTTGCAGCTCCTCGATGGCCTCCTCGGCCCCCGCCACGTCGCTGAAGGTGGTTTTGGGGGTGTCCTTGGAGACCATCTTGGCCTTGCTCTTGCCGAACTGCATGACCTTGTTGCCGCCGCCCTGAGCCTGGTTCAGGAAGAAGAACAGCAGCCCGATGATCAGCAGCAGCGGCAGGAAGCTGATCAGCAGCGAGGTGAGGAGCCCCTGCTCGTTGACCTGCACGTCGTAGACCACACCGGCCTTGTCGAGCGCGGCGATCACGGCGTTGCTCTGGTCGACGCCGTACGAGGCCTCGATCTTCTTGCCGTCCTGCAGCTCGACGCGCACCCGCTGCTCGCGGTCCTGGACGAGCGCAGGGCTCGTCTCGGACGACTTCACGTTGCCGTCGGCGATCTGCGACAGGACGGCCGAGGTCGACTTGTTGTCGAAGCCCCCGTTGCCCCGGAAAAGGCTCGACACCGAGAGGATGACGATCAGGGCCAGCGCGACATAGAGGAACGGTCCGCGGAACAAGCGCTTGACATTCATCGAATAGGGGGGCGGACGCCCCGTCCCTCCTGTGGCGTGGGATGAGCCCGAAGTCTAACCGCCTGGGCGGCAGCGCGCTCTGGGTCGTCCCGGGCCAACGCCCGGCCCCGTGAGGTCGTTCCGCACCTGGCTCCTCAGGCCGGCACAGGACCGACCTGGCCGACCTGGGCGGCCGCGGTCAGCAGCCCGACGAAGGGCAGGTCGCGGTGCCTCTCCGCGTGGTCCAGGCCGTAGCCGACGACGAACTCGTCGCCGATGTCGAACCCGACGTAGCGCACCTCCGGAGCGCTCCTGGCCGCCTCCGGCTTGCGGAGCAGCGCGCAGACCTCGAGCGAGGCCGGCCCGCGCGAGGAGAGGTTGCGCAGCAGCCAGGAGAGCGTGAGCCCGGAGTCGACCACGTCCTCGACGACCAGCACGTGCAGCCCGGTGATGTCCCGGTCGAGGTCCTTGAGGATCCGGACCACGCCGCTGCTGGAGGTGCCGGAGCCGTACGAGGAGACGGCCATGAACTCCATCGACACCGGCGTGCGCAGCGCGCGCGCCAGGTCGGCGATCACCATCACCGCGCCCTTGAGCACCCCGACGAGGACCAGCTCGCGACCGACGTAGTCCGCGTCGATCCGGTGCGCCAGCTCGCCGACCCGCAGCCGGATCTGGGCCTCGGACAGCAGCACCCGCTCGATCTCCTGGGCCAGGTGCGCCGGCACGGGCGCCGCGTCGTCGGCGGTGCCGTCCAACGGCCCGTCGGCCGAGGTCGCGGGGTCTGGCAGGGCCGGTGCGCTCTCCAACGTGCCGCGGAGCGGCGGACCGATCGTCACGGCGCGAAGGCTAGCCGTCCGCCGGAGCGCTCGACCCGGCGCCCGCCCGGCAGGGCCACCGCACCCTGCCCGGACCAGTGCTCGACCAGGGCCCGCAGCGCGGTCAGGTGGGTCGTGGTGACCGGAGCCCCGCACCTCTGCTCCGCCCAGGTCTTGAGCACCCGGGCACGGACGGCCGGCAGCAGTGCGGCCAGCAGGGCCACCTCGAGCGTCGGCCCGGTCGGCACCGCGGCGGCCAGCGCGTCGAGGCCGTCGGCGTCCTCGCGCAGCAGCGACGCGCTGCGGGCCAGCGCGGCCGTCACGCCCGGGCCGAGCGCGGCCTCGAGCGCGGGCAGCGCGCTGGTGCGGACGCGGACCCTGGCGTAGGACGGGTCCTGGTTGTGCGGGTCCAGCCACGGCGTGAGCCCGGCCTGCGCGCACGCCGCGTGCGTGACCTGTCGGGACACCCCGAGCAACGGGCGGCGGAAGATCCCGCGCACGGCCGCCATCCCGGACAGCGACCGGGCGCCGGCGCCGCGGGCCAGTCCCAGCAGCACGGTCTCCGCCTGGTCGTCCAGGGTGTGCCCCAGCAGGACGACCGCGCCGGTGCGTGCCGCGACCGTCTCGAGCGCCAGCAGGCGGGCGGTCCGGGCCGGACCCTCCCCCGCCCCGCGCACGCGGACCGTGACCACCTCGGGGGCCAGGCCCAACCGGCCGCACCGCGCCGCGGCCGTGCGGGCCACCTGGGGCGAGCCGTCCTGCAGCCCGTGGTCGATCACCACCACGCCGCTGCCCGGCCGGACGTGCGCGAGGCCGACCGCGAGCGCGAGGGAGTCCGGGCCGCCGCTCACGGCGGCGAGCACCGGGGCACGGGCGGGCAGGTCGACGAGCGCACGGCGCACGGCGTGCCGGACGGCCGCGGTCTCGGCAGGCGGCCCGGTCATCCTCAGGCAGGGAGCGCCGGCAGGCCGTCGACCCGGTCGACCCAGGTCTGGGGCGCGCGGATCTCCTCCCGGGTCGGGAGCGTCTCGGGCGAGGTCCAGACCCGGTTGAACCCGGCCATCCCCAGCTGCGTCACGGCATGGTCGACGAAGGCCTTGCCCTCGGCATACTGCAGGGCCTTGAGGTCGAGGCCGAGGACCCGGCGCAGCAAGCGGTCCAGCGGGTTGCCGCGCTGCGCCCGGCGCTGCTGGAAGCGGGCCCGGATGTCGACCACGCTCGGCACCACGGACGGCCCGACCCCGTCCATCACGTGCTCGGCGTGGCCCTCGAGCAGCGACATGAACGCGGTCACCCGGTCGAGCACGACCTTCTGCTCCGGCGTCTGGACCAGCTCCATCAGCGACTGCCGCTGGCCGATCCCGTCCTTGACCCGGCCGATCAGGGCCACCGGGTCGTCGATCCGGCTGGCGGTGAGCAGCGCGCCGATCTCGGACCGGACGTGCCCGTGCAGCCAGTCCACCGCCGTGAACTGGGTGCGGTGGGTGACCTCGTGCAGGGCCACCCAGAGCCGGAAGTCGCTCGGGTCGACCCCGAGCCGCTGCTCGGTCTCGACGATGTTCGGCGCGACCAGGGTCAGCCGGCCGGTGCCGTGCTCGGGCGGCAGGAACACCTCGTACTGACCGAGCACCTTGCTCGACAGCCAGGCGAGGATCGCGCCCATCTGCACCCCGGTCACCCGGCGGGTCACCGCCTCGGCGGCGCGGTTCGGCGCCTTGCCCGCGAACAGCTGCTCGGCGAGGGGTTCGAGCACCGCGCGGAAGCCGTCGACGTTGCCCTGCGCCCAGGCGGCGCGGTCCACCACCGTCGCCTGACCAGGCGCCCCCGGCGGGACCAGGCCGGTCACCGCGCGAACGTGCTCCTCGGCCTGGACGGTCACCTCGCGCAGCTCGACCACGACGTCGGCGGCCTCGGACAGCGTCAGCCGCGGACCGGGCGGCACGAGA
>JBBSTR010000029.1:0-27436 GCA_038235705.1 Mycobacteriales bacterium | reverse complement strand
CCGACGTCTTCGTCCACTTCAGCGCCATCCAGACCGACGGCTACAAGAGCCTCGACGAGAACCAGCGTGTGGAGTTCGACATCACGCAGGGCCAGAAGGGCCCGCAGGCGGACAACGTCCGTCCGGTCTGACCCACCGCACCACAGACCTTTCGTCCGGCCCGTCCCTTCAGGGGACGGGCCGTTCGGCTGTCCGGGGTCGGTCCTAGGCTGTGGCCACCGTCACCGCCGCGCACGACGATCTCTCCAGGAGCCCCTATGACCGCGCACCCCGACCGTGGCATGGGGGAGGAGGGAGCGGACGTCGCCGCCCCGCTCGACTCGCTCCTGGTCGACGCGGCCTTCGGCCCGTTGCGACGGTTCAACCCGGGGATGTCCGGCGTGCGGATGGCCGCCCGGCTGGCGAGCCGTCCGCGCACCGTCGCCCGCCGGTCAGCCGGCCTCGGCAAGGATCTGGTCAAGGTCGTCGCAGGCATGTCCTCGGTGGCCGGGGCGCCTAAGGACCGCCGGTTCGGTGAGCCGGCCTGGACCGACAACGCGGCCATGCGTCGCCTGCTCCAGACCTACCTCGTGACCGGGCAGGCCACCAAGGACCTGGTCGGCGACGCCGACCTCTCCTGGGCCGACCGCGAACGCATGACGTTCGTCGCGGAGAACCTGGTCGAGATGATGAGCCCGAGCAACAACCCGTTCCTCAACCCCGCGGCGCTCAAGGCCGGCCTCGACAGCGGCGGGCTCAGCTATCTCCGAGGCGTCCGGAACTTCGTCAGCGACATGGCCTGGAAGCCCCGGGTGCCGAGCATGGTCGACACCACGGCCTTCAACGTCGGTCAGGACCTCGCCATCACCCCTGGCAGCGTGGTGCTGCGCACCGAGGTCTTCGAGCTCATCCAGTACACCCCGACGACCGAGACGGTGCACACGGTGCCCCTGCTGCTGGTCCCCCCGACGATCAACAAGTTCTACGTCGCCGACCTCGCGCCCGGTCGCAGCATGGTCGAGCACTTCGTCGGTTCCGGTCAGCAGGTGTTCGTCATGTCGTGGCGCAACCCGGGGAAGAAGCAGGCCGACTGGGGGCTCGACACGTACGTGCAGGCCGTGCTCGACGCGATGGCCGCCGTCGAGAAGATCTGTGAGGTGGACAAGCAGATCCTGTTCTCCCTCTGCGCCGGTGGCATCATCGCGAGCCTCACCCTCGGTCACCTGCTGCACACCGGTCAGGAGCACCGTCTGGCCGGGTTCTCGCTCGGGGTCACCCTGCTCGACCAGTCCCGAGCCGGTCTGATGTCGTCGGTCACCAGTCCCGAGCTGGCGAAGGCTGCGGCCGCGAAGTCCCGGGCCGACGGGTTCTTGGACGGACGCAACCTCGCCGTCATCTTCGCCTGGCTGCGCCCCGGTGACCTGGTGTGGAACTACTGGGTCAACAACTACCTGCTCGGCAAGCAGCCCCCGGCGTTCGACGTCCTCTACTGGAACGCCGACACGACCCGGATGGCCGCTGAGCTGCACGCCGACTTCCTCGACCTCGCGGTGGCCAACAAGATGGTGACCCCCGGTGCGGCGTCGGTGCTCGGCAGTCCGGTCGACCTGTCCAGGACGACCGTCGACAGCTATGTCGTCGCCGGGATCGCTGACCACATCTGTCCCTGGCAGAGCTGCTTTCGCAGCGTGCACATGCTCGGCGGCCACACTCGGTTCGTGCTGTCGACCAGCGGCCACATCGCGGCGCTGGTCAACCCGCCGACCAACAAGAAGGCCAGCTATCGCGTGATGGACGAACCGCCGACCAGCGCCCGGGAGTTCCTGCAGACGGTGGAGCCGACGGCGGGCAGCTGGTGGACCGACTACGTCGTCTGGCTGACCGCCCGCTCCGGGCCGGAGCGCCCGGCGCCGGACCGGCTCGGGGACGACGCGCACCCGGTGCTGGCCGCGGCGCCCGGGACGTACGTCTTCGCGACGTGACGTCCGAGGCAGAGGTGCGACTGGTGCACGTCGACGGCCTGGACATCAAGGTGTCGGTGCGCGGCACGGGCCGACCGTTGCTGCTCGTGATGGGGCTGGGCGGCAACCTGGAGATGTGGCAGCCCCTGGAGCGCGAGCTGGCCCCGTACGGCTTCCAGACGATCACTTTCGACGCTCCGGGCACCGGCGGGTCGACCCGATGGACCGTGCCGCGCAGGATGCCGGCGATCGCCCGGGTCGCCGAGCACGTGCTGACCGCGCTCGGGCACGGCCAGGTCGACGTGCTGGGGGTCTCGCTCGGCGGCGCCATCGCCCAGCAGCTCACCCGTCAGGCCCCGCACCGGGTCCGCAGGCTCGTGCTCGCGGCGACCATGCCGGGCCTGGGCGGCCTGCCCGGATCGCCCAAGGTGCTCCTGAAGATGAGCACCCGGCGGCGTTACCGGGACCCGGAGTATTTCAGTCAGGTCGCCGGCGAGCTTTACGGCGGGCTGTCCCGCCGGGCAGAAGGCTCACCGGTGCACGGGTCGGCCGCCCGGTTCGCACACCCCCCGTCCTGGGGCGGCTACCTGGGTCAGCTCTACTCGATCCAGGGCTGGACCTCGATGCCCTGGCTGCACAGGATCCGTCAACGCACGCTGGTGATGGCGGGCGACGACGACCCGATCGTCCCGCTGCTCAACGGACGCATCCTCGCGGCCCGCATCCCCCGGGCGCACCTGCACGTCGTGCACGGGGGCGGGCACCTGTTCCTGCTGGAGGAGCCGAAGCCCTCCGCCGCGACGATCGCCGCGTTCCTCACGGGGTGACCGTCGGGGATCACGACAGGTAGGGCTGGCCCACCGCGGTCGGTGCGCGGTCGACGGGCAGGCCGGAGCCGTCACGACGACCGTCGGCGGGCGGCAGCTCGACCGCTTCACCACCTGCACCGGCAGCCCAGGCCGGCGCAGGTCCGGCCCAGCCGAGGACCAGGTGCGACTCGCCCGACAGCATGCGGTGCGCCCGGACCCCGCCGGTCCCCCGCCCCTTGCGGGGGTACTCCGACAGCGGGGTGAGCTTGACGCTGGAGACCGTCCCCGGCCCACGGCCCTTCTCGGGCGGCAGCCCGGCGCCGGTGACGACGACCGGCTCGGTGAACAGTGCGTCGCCGTCACCGAGGGGCACGGCGGAGAAGCCGACGACGGACGCACCGGCCGCCAGGCGCACCCCGGCGACCCCGCCCGCAGACCGGCCCTGAGGCCGTACCAGCGAGGCCGGGAAGCGCAGCAGGTCACCGGTCGAGGTGAACAGCACCAGCTCTTCCTCCCCGTCGGCCAGCTGGGTGGCGCCGATCAGCTCGTCGCCCGGCTGCAGCGTCACGACCGGTACGACGTCCAGTCGTGCGGGCCAGTCGGGGGCCACCCGCTTCACGACGCCGAGCCGGCTGGCGAGCACGAGCCCGGGGCCTCCGCCCGCATACGTGGTCAGGCACAGCGCCCGCTCCCCGCGTTCGAGCGACGCGAGCTCGGTCGCGGACGCTCCGCCGCGCAGCGACAGCGCCCCGGTCGTCACGCCGGGCACCTCGGGCAGGTCGAGCACGGACAGGCGCAGGACGCGCCCGCGGGTGGTGACGACCCCGACCTCGCCACGCGCGGTCGCCGGGACGTGGCTCACGACGACGTCGTGCCGGTGACGTCGACCCGGTCCCCGGGCCGGGGTCTCGGGCACCGCCGGCGTGCGGGCGAGCAGCCCGGCGCTGGACAGCAGCACGACGCACGGGTCGTCGGTCACCTCCAGCGCGACGGACCGTGGGGTCACGAGCGCCTTGAGGTCCCCGCCGATCAGGACGGTGCGACGGGGCGTCCCGTGCTCCGCGGCGACCTCGCGCATCTCCCGGACCAGCAGCGCCCTGAGCACCTCCGGATCGGCGAGGATCCGTTCCAGCTCGGCGATCCGGGCGCGCAGCTCGGTCAGCTCGGCGCGGATCTTGTCGACCTCGAGGGCGACCAGCCGGCGCAGCTGCATGTCCAGCACGTAGCCCGCCTGCACGTCGGACAGCTCGAAGCGGGTCATCAGCGCGGTGCGGGCCTGGGCCGCGTCCGGGGACGAGCGGATGATCCTGACGACCTCGTCGATGTTGTCCAGCGCGATCAGCAGGCCTTCGAGCAGGTGCGCGCGTTCGGTGGCCTTGCGCAGCCGGAACCGCGTACGTCGGGTGATCACGTCGACCCGGTGGTCCAGGAAGACCCGCAGCAGCTCGCGCAGCCCGAGCGTGCGCGGCTGCCCGTCGACCAGTGCGAGCGCGTTGATCCCGAACGACTCCTCCAGCGGCGTGAGCCGGAACAGCTCGGCGAGCACCGCCGGTCCCTGGAAGCCTGCCTTGAGCTCGATCTCCAACCGGGTGCCGTTGTCCTGATCGGTGAGGTCCTTGACGTCGGCGATCCCGGCCAGCTTCTTCGCGTCGACCACCTCCTTGATCTTGAGCTTCACCCGCTCGGGCCCGACGCCGTACGGCAGCTCGGTGACCGTGATCAGGGTCTTGCCGCGGGGCAGCGGTGACAGGTCGGCGGTCGCACGCATCCGGACGACCCCGCGCCCGGTCTCGTACGCCGCCCGCACCTCGGTCATCCCGAGCAGCTGCCCGCCGCCCGGCAGGTCAGGGCCGGGGACGTGCGCCATCAGGTCGTCCAGCGTGGCGTCCGGGTGCTCGAGCAGGTGCACCGCCGCGTCGATCACCTCGACGAGGTTGTGCGGGATCATGTTGGTCGCCATGCCGACCGCGATGCCGGCGGTGCCGTTCACCAGCAGGTTGGGGTAGGCGGCCGGGAGCACGACCGGTTGCGTGGTGCTCCCGTCGTAGTTCGGCTCGACGTCGACGGTCTCCTCGTCGAGACCGGTGGTCAGCAGCAGCGCGGCGGGCGCCTGGCGGCACTCGGTGTAGCGGGAGGCGGCCGGTGAGTCGTCGGGCGAGAAGCCCCAGTTGCCATGCCCGTCGATGAGCGGGAGCCGCAGCGCAAAACCCTGCGCCAAGCGGACCATCGCGTCGTAGATCGGTGAGTCGCCGTGCGGGTGGAAGCGCCCCATCACGTCGCCGACGACGCGGGCGCTCTTCACGTAAGGGCGGTCGGGCCGTAGCCCGGTGTCGTGCATCGAATAGAGGATCCGGCGGTGCACCGGCTTGAGCCCGTCGCGGGCGTCGGGCAGCGCCCGGGAGTAGATGACCGAGTACGAGTACTCGAGATAGCTGGTCTCGATCTCCTCGACCAGGGTGGTCTCGGTGATCGTCCCGTCACCCTCGAACGGGGCGGGCGTGCTGGGGCGACGGGCCATCTCAGGTGTCACCGCTGCCGTCGAGGGCGCTCACGTGTCACCGCTCCCGTCGAGGGCGCTCACGTGTCGAGGCTCTCGCGGCTGACGCGTCCGGCGGACGCGACGATGAAGTCGCGGCGCGGCGCGACGTCGTTGCCCATCAGCAGCTCGAGCGTGCGTTCGGCGGCGTCGACCTCGCCTGGCAAGATCCGGCGCAGGGTGCGGGTGGCCGGTGACATGGTCGTCTCCTTCAGCTGGCTGGGGTCCATCTCGCCGAGCCCCTTGTAGCGCTGGATCTGACCCTTCACCTTGCCGCCGCGTCGCTCGATCCGGGCAACCTCAACGTGCAGCTGCTTCTCGCTGTAGGTGTAGACCGGCTCCTTCACGCCGGAGACCTCGATGCGGTGCAGCGGCGGCACGGCGGCGTAGAGCCGGCCGGTCTCGAGCACCGGTCGCATGTAGCGCGCGAACAGCGTGATGAGCAGGCAACGGATGTGGGCGCCGTCGACGTCGGCGTCCATCATCAGCACGATCTTTCCGTAGCGCATCGCGTCCGGGTCGAAGGTGCGTCCGGTGCCGGCCCCGACCACCTGGATGATCGCCGCGCACTCCGCGTTGTTGAGCATGTCCGAGGCGCCGGCCTTCTGGACGTTGAGGATCTTGCCGCGCAGCGGGAGCAGTGCCTGGAACTCGCTGTTGCGGGCCATCTTGCCGGTGCCGAGAGCGCTGTCGCCCTCGACCAGCCACAGCTCGGTGCGGCCCACGTCGGTGGAGCGGCAGTCGGCCAGCTTGGCGGGCAGGGTGCTGCTCTCCAGGGCGGTCTTGCGCCGGGCGGCGTCCTTGCTGGCCTTCGCGGCCAGCCGGGTGCGGCTCGCCGCGACGACCTTCTCGAGGATCGTGCGGGCTTGCGCCTTGCGCCTGCGGTCGTCCAGCAGCTCGGTCCGCAGTCCCTTCGCGACCACGTCGGCGACGATCTTCGCGACCCCGGGGGTGCCCAGCTCGTCCTTGGTCTGCCCGAGGTACTGCGGCTCCGGCAGCCGCACCGTGACGACCGCGGTGAGGCCTTCCAGCACGTCGTCCTTGATGAGCGGCGCGTCCTTGACGAGCAGCACCTTCGAGGTTTTCGCAGCATCGCTCAAGGTGCGGAGCAGGGCTCGTTCGAAACCGGCCTGGTGGGTGCCGCCGTGACCGGTCCGTACGACGTTGGCGAAGGTCTGCAGGGTCGTGTCGTAGCCGACGCCCCAGCGCAGCGCCACGTCGACCTCGCAGCTGCGCTCCAGCTCCTGGGTGGTCATGCCGGACTCGGTGAGGACCGGGACGGTCTCCTTGTACGTCCCTTCGCCGGTCAGGTGGAGCACGTCGCAGACCGCGCCGTCGGCGGCGAGGTGCTCGACGAAGTCGACCGGCCCGCCGTCGAAGCGGAACGACTCGTCCTCGATGTCGTAGCCGCGCAGCTCGAGCGTCAGGCCGGGCACGAGGAAGGCGGTCTGTCGGAGCCGGTCGCGCAGGTCCTGCGGGTCGACGGCCGACCCGCGCGCGAACAGCGGCAGGTCCGGCCACCATCGCACCGAGGTCCCGGTCTGCCCGCGCGGCGCCTTGCCCGCGAGCGACAGACCTGCCCGCGGGGTGAACCGGTCACCGTCGAAGACCCCGGGGACGCCGCGCTGGAAGCTCATCGTGTGGATCCGGCCGCTGCGTCGGACCACCACGTCGACCCGGCGTGAGAGCGCGTTCACGACCGATGCCCCGACCCCGTGCAGGCCGCCGGAAGTCTTGTAGCCCTCGCCGCCGAACTTGCCGCCCGCGTGCAGCTTGGTCATGACGAGCTCGACGCCGGTCAGCCCGGTGGCCTTCTGCACGTCGACCGGGATGCCACGCCCGTCGTCGTGGACCTCGAGCGAGCCGTCCTGGTGCAGCACGACCTCGATGCGTTCGCAGTGGCCCGCCAGCGCCTCGTCGACCGCGTTGTCGACGATCTCGTACGCCAGGTGGGTGAGGCCCTTGGAGTCGGTGGACCCGATGTACATGCCGGGCCGCTTGCGGACCGCTTCCAGGCCCTCCAGGACCTGCAGGCTGCCCGCGTCGTAGCGGTCGGCAGCGGGGGCCGCACCGTCGGCGGGCAGCGGGGCAGGGGCGGTCAACAGGCGTCCTTCGGGTCGGGGCAGCTCTTGTAGTTTGCCATCGTCCGGTCGCCCAGCCGTCGTACGACACAGTGGGTGGGTGAGAGATCTGGTCACGGGGACGAGAGACCTGCGCGCGCTGCCCAAGGCGCACCTGCACCTGCACCTCACCGGCGGCATGCGGCCACGGACCATGCTCGAGCTCGCGGAGCAGGCCGGCGTGCAGCTGCCGGCGGGGCTGCTGGGCCCCGGCGGGGCGCACGTCGACGTGACGATGCGGCACGGCTGGACCCGCTTCCAGCGCCTGTACGACGCCGCTCGGGCGCTGCTCACCGGGCCCGACCAGGTGCGGCGGGTCGTGACCGAGCTGGTCGCTGACGAGGCTGCCGCCGGGTCGGGCTGGCTCGAGCTGCAGGTCGACCCGACGTCCTACGCGCCGTATCTCGGCGGTCTTCAGGCGACGGTGGAGCTCGTGCTCGATGCGCTCACCGAGGCGGGGCAGGCGTGCGGGGTCGGGACCGCGCTGATCGTCGCCGCGAACCGCACCCGGCACCCAGCCGAGGCGGAGGCGCTGGCCCGGCTCGCCCGTCGCTTCGCCGGCCGGGGCGTGGTCGGCTTCGGCCTGTCCAACGACGAGACCCGCGGGGTGACCGCCGACTTCGCGAAGGCGTTCCGGCTGGCCCGGGACGCCGGGCTGGTCGGGGTGCCGCACGCGGGTGAGCTGCGGGGGCCGCGCAGCGTGCGGGAGGCGGTCGACCACCTGCACGCGGTGCGGCTCGGCCACGGCGTCCGGTCGGTCGAGGACCCGTCGCTGCTGGAGCTGCTGGCCGAACGGCAGATCGTCTGCGAGGTCTGCCCGGCGAGCAACGCCGCGCTCGGGGTGCTGCCCTCGCTCGAGGCCTCGCCGGTGGCCGTGCTCCGCCAGGCGGGAGTGCCCGTGGCGCTGTCCGCGGACGACCCGTTGCTGTTCCGGTCCGGGCTCACCGAGCAGTACGAGACCGCCCGCACACGCCTGGGCCTGTCCGACCCGGCGCTCGCCGACCTGGCCGCCTGCTCGGTCCGCGGGTCACTCGCCCCCGACGCCACCCAGCAGGTCCTGCTGGACGGGATCGACCGATGGCTTGTCGGAGACGCAGAAGAGGGGCATGATGTCCCTGGGTCACACGTGACTGCTGGGACGAGGCCGCTGGGGAAGGCGCCCCTCGACCCCTAGGAGACACCGTGCCCCGCACCTCCGGAGTGCTCCACGTGCACTCCTGCCCTCCCGCGGTCGTGCCTCATGTCGAATGGACGGTGGCCGCTCAGCTTGGCGTTCGCGTCTCCCTGCCCTGGACCGAGCAGCCCGCCGACCCTTCCGCGCTGCGTACCGAGCTGTCCTGGCGCGGCGACGCCGGGACAGCCGGGCGGCTCGCCGCGTCGCTGCGCGGCTGGTCGGTCGTGCGCTTCGAGGTGACCGAGCAGGCCAGCGCCGGGGCCGACGGCGAGCGCTGGTCGGTGACGCCGTCCCTAGGGGTGTTCCGCTGTTCCACCAGCGTGAATGGTGACCTGCTGGTGTCGGAGGACCGGCTGCGGTCGCTGCTCGCGACCCGCACCGGGCCGCAGCTCGCCCTCGGGCTCGACCAGCTGCTCGGGGGTGCGTGGGACGACGAGCTGGAGCCCTATCGGCGGGGCGCCGACGGAGCCGTGGTCACCTGGCTGCACCAGGTGGTCTGAGGCAGGGCCCGGTTGAGTCTCAGGAGGTCCGGGTGCTCCAGCGTCTGCACCAGCGCGACCTCGCCGCCTACCGGCGGCTCGCGGCCCTGCGCGACACCCCGCTCGACCGGGTGGTCCCACTGCTCACCCGCTCGGCGGACCATGGGCTCCTGTGGATCGGGGTCGCGGCCCTTCTCTCCACCGGGCGCCGACCACAACGTCGGGCGGCCCTCCGCGGCCTCGCTTCGCTCGGCCTGGCGAGTGCGCTCGCCAACGTCCCGGCCAAACTGGCTGTGCGTCGTGCGCGACCCGATCTCACGCCGGTTCCTCTGGTCCGACGTCTACGCACGCAGCCCTCGACGTCGTCCTTCCCGAGCGGCCACGCCGCCTCGGCAGCGGCCTTCACGGTCGGGGTCGCGTTGGAGCAGCCTTGGCTGGCCCTGCCGGTCGGGGTGCTTGCTGCCGGCGTTTCGTACGGGCGGGTGCACACCGGCGTCCACTACCCGGGTGACGTCCTCGTCGGTCTCGGGGTCGGCACGCTCGCGGCTGCGCTGCTGACCCGTGGCTGGCCGGTGCCCCCGGAGCGGGCCGCCGCGGGCGCGCGACCTGCTCCGGCGCTTCCCGAAGGGGAGGGTCTGACGGTCGTCGTCAACACCACGTCGGGCGGCGGCGCGGAGGAGGCGGAGAAGGTCTGCCGGACGATCGAGACACAGCTGCCACGGGCACGCGTGCTCCGCACGGACGGCGACGGCCTCACGGCGGCGTTCGACGAGGCGCTGAACGGATGTCGCGCCCTCGGGGTCTCTGGCGGGGACGGCACCGTCGGCGCCGCGGCAAAGCGCGCGATGGGGGCCGGCCTCCCGCTCGCCGTCTTCCCCGGCGGGACCCTGAACCACTTTGCCGTCGACCTCGGGGTCGATGCTGTCGACACGGTCCGGGCCGTCCAGCAGGGCAGCGCGGTCGGGGTGAGCGTCGGCGTGATGCGCGACGACGTGACGGACGGGATCTTCCTCAACACCTTCGCGCTCGGCGTGTATCCCGAGCTGGTCGAGCGTCGGGAGCGACGTGAGGGCACGATCGGGAAGTGGCCGGCGATGGCGCTCGCCACCTTTGCCGTGCTGCGTCATGGCGAGCCGGTCCGGGTGATGGTGGACGGGCAGCCGCGGAAGCTGTGGACGCTGTTCGCCGGCAACGGGGTCTATCGGCCGGCCGGCTTCGCACCGGCCTGGCGGCCTCGGCTGGACGAGGCGAGGCTCGACCTCCGGCTGCTCGACGCCGACCTGCCGTGGGCGCGGACCAGGCTGGTGCTCGCGCTGCTGGCCGGGCGGCTCGGCAGCAGCCGGGCCTACACCCGCAGGACCGTGGAGCAGGTGCGCGTCACGTCGGAGGCTGTGCTGACGACGGCCCGGGACGGCGAGGCCGAGACCGGCCCGCAGCAGCTGAGCCTGCATGCCTCGGAGCGCCTGCTGACCGTCTACCGGCCCCGATGAGACGCCAACATCGGTGATCTTGACCGGCGTTTCGCGCCCAAGATCACCGATGCTCGTGAGTGGCCGCGTCTAACGTGTCGGGGTGTCTGACGTCGTCGCGGTCCGGCTCGAGGGGGTCGTCAAGCGGTTCGGGGACGTGACCGCGCTCGACGGTCTGGACCTGGTCGTCCCGCGCGGCGTCTGCTTCGGCCTGCTGGGACCCAACGGGGCAGGCAAGTCCACCCTCATGTCTCTGTTGACCGGCGCGACCTTGCCGGACGCCGGGACGATCGAGGTGCTCGGCCTGCCGCTGCCGGCCCGGTCCCGGGCGGTCCGTGCCCGGTCCGGGCTGGTGCCCCAGCTGGACAACCTCGACGGTGAGATCACCTGCAGGGACAACCTGGACGTCTTCTCCAGGCTGTACGGCGTGGCCCGGGCAGACCGCGCCGCCGCCGTGCAGGCCGGGCTCGAGCTGGCCCGACTGACCGACAAGGCAGACGCCTTCGTCGACCAGCTCTCCGGAGGCATGCGCCGCCGGTTGCTGATCGCCCGCGGTCTGCTGCACCGCCCCGAGCTGGTGCTGCTCGACGAGCCGACCGTCGGTCTAGACCCCCAGATCCGGCAGGAGCTGTGGCAGACCATCGGGGCCGTACGCCAGACCGGCGCCACCGTCGTGCTGACCACCCACTACATCGAGGAGGCCGAACGGCTCTGCGACACCGTCGCGGTCGTCCACCACGGACGGTTGCTGACGACCGGCAGCCCGGCCGAGCTGATCGGTCGCCACGTCGGCACCGAGCAGGTGGTGGAGGTGCACGGTGACGCGGAGCAGCGCGAGACGGTCACGCGCGCCGCCGCTGCCGCCGGGATCGTCTCCCGCCCAGCGGGAACCTCCGTCGCGCTGTTCACCGGTGACGGAGCGCTGGACGCGCTGGACCTGCCGGCCGGTCTGACCGGGCACCGCACTCGGCGACCTGCGAACCTGGAGGACGTGTTCGTGAGCCTGACCGGAGCCGTGCTGTGACCACCGTCAGACCCGTCGCCCCGACCGAGGCCGTCGACGACGACGTGAAATTTCGTGCGGACGCCGTCGCTGCGCTGTTCGTACGGGAGTGGCGGGTCTTCCGGCGCGTCTGGCGTTCGCTCGTCTTCGGCTCGGTGGTCGAGCCGGTCGTCTACCTGCTCGCCTTCGGCTACGGCTTCGGGGCGCTCATCGCCGACGTCAACGGCCTGCCCTACCTGGACTTCATGGCGACCGGCGCCGCGGGGATCGGGGTGCTGTTCACCGGCTTCTTCCCGGGCTTCATCAACGGCTACTTCCGGCGCAAGGAGAACCACCTCTACGGCGGGCTGTTGTCCACCCCGATCACGGTCGCCGAGCTGGTCACCGGCGAGGCGCTCTGGACCGGCGTGCGAGCTGCCGTCACTGCCGCCGTCACGCTGACGATCGCGGCCCTGTTCGGGGTCGGGCTTGCCCCGACCGTCGTCCTCGCGCCGTTGATCGGACTGGTCGGCGGCTTCGGGTTCGCCTGCCTCGGGGCGGCGTTCGCGAGCCGGTTGCGCAGCACCCACCAGTTCGACTTCGTCATCGCCGGCGTCGTCGTCCCGATGTTCGTCGTGGCGGGTTCGTTCTTCCCGCTGGAGGACGCCCCCGCCTGGCTCCGCTGGCCGGCGCAGCTCAACCCGGTGACCCACGTCGTCGAGCTGTTCCGCGCCGTCGCGTTCGCGCAGACCTCGCTTGGCGGCCTGGCCGTCAGTGTGACGGTCGTGGTGGGCTTCGTCGCTCTTGCGTGGTGGGTGGCCGTACGTCAGCTGACCCGTGCGATGACCGCGTGAACGAGGCCCGCCCTCGCGCGGCGCTGCTGGTCGCGGCCGGGACCGGGCTGCCGGTGCTGCTGCTCGCCCTCCTCGTCGCCGCGTCCTTCGGCCCGTTGCTCAGCGTCGACGACGCGGTGACCGGTGCCGCCGAGCGCCTTGCTGCTTCGCACCCTCTGGTGCCCACGGTCGCCCGCGGGCTGACCCATCTCGGCGACCCGTTGCTCATGACGGCCGCGGCGCTGCTCGCCGTCCTGGTCCTGCTGCGCCTCGGGGAACGGCGCCTGGCCGTGCTCGTCGTCCTGGTGCGCGTGGTGGCCCAGCTGCTCAGCTCCGTCCTGAAGGCCGTGGTCGACCGACCGCGGCCGGTCTTCGACCACCCGGTGGCCACGGCGCACGGCGCGTCGTTCCCCTCGGGGCACGCGCTCGGCTCTGCCGCCGTCTGGTCGACGCTCGCGCTCCTGCTCCTGGTGCTCGTGCCTGCCGGTCGGGCTCTCTGGCTGACGGTGGGCGGCCTCGTCCCGGTGCTCGTCGCGACCACCCGGGTCCTGATCGGGGTGCACTACCTGAGCGACGTCGTCGCCGGACTGCTGCTGGGTCTCGGGACGACGGTCACGGTGGCCCTGCTGATGTGGCCCGTGCGGGCCGTGCCATGAGCCGGGACCCGGTCGCTGACCTGGAGGCGATCGCCTTCTGCCTGGAGCGTGCGCTCGAGCCCACCTACCGCGTACGAGCTTTTCGCACGGCCGCGTCAACGCTGCGCTCCGCAGGACCGGCCGAGGTCGCCCGGCGAGCCTCGGCCGGGACGCTCACCGAGCTGGCCGGGATCGGGAAGGTCACCGCGCTGGCCGTGAGCGAGTCGCTGGCCGGGGAGGAACCGGTCTACCTGCGGCGGGTGCGCGATCTCGGGCAGACCCCGGTGGCCGAGGGGGCTGCGGCACTGCGGGCAGCGCTTCGCGGCGACTGCCACACGCACAGCGACTGGTCCGACGGTGGGTCGTCGATCGAGGAGATGGCGCGGGCGGCCCGAGACCTCGGCCACGCCTACCTCGTGCTGACCGACCACTCGCCGCGCCTCACCGTGGCGAACGGGCTGTCCGCCGACCGGCTCCGCGCACAGCTGGACGTCGTCGCCGCCGTCAACGAGGACCTGGCCCCGTTCCGCGTCCTCACCGGCATCGAGTGCGACATCCTTCTCGACGGGACGCTCGACCAGGAGCCCGAGCTGCTGGCCCGGCTCGACCTGGTCGTGGCCAGCGTGCACAGCAAGCTGCGGATGCCGGCCGAGGAGATGACGCCACGGATGGTGGCGGCGATCAGCAACCCGCACACCGACGTGCTCGGGCACTGCACCGGTCGTCAGGTGACCGGCCACGGCCGGGGCGGGAAGGGCAGGCAGGAGTCGGAGTTCGACGCCGAGGTGGTGTTCGCCGCCTGCGCGCAGTTCGGCGTAGCGGTCGAGATCAACTCCAGGCCGGAGCGGCTCGACCCGCCGAAACGTCTGCTGCGTCTGGCGTACGAGGCAGGCTGCCGGTTTGCCATCGACACCGACGCGCACGCGCCGGGGCAGCTCGACTGGCAGCACCTGGGGTGCGAGCGCGCCTACCGCACCGGAATCCCGGCCGAACGGGTCGTCAACACGCTGAGTGCGGACGAGCTGCTCGCCTGGACGCACCGCACCGCCTGATCACCGGCGGCCTGCCGTGGTCCATGGGCGGCGGGCGGCACACATTGTCCCCGGGGCCAGTTTCCGACGCCCGCGTCGTCGCAGGTGGGAGCGTTGCCCGCTGCCGGATCGTCCGGGCGGCGACCGACAAGGTGTGCGTGCTGCACACCTTGTCGGTCGCGACGCGTCGTCGCGTGAGGCCTCGGCGCAGGCCGTCGGCTCCGGGCGGGGCACAACGTGTGCCGGGGGTGTCACGGGGCCGGCGCGTGTTCCACCTTGATCGCGGTGCGAGGCCGCCAGCCGCTATGCCGCCTTCAGCGCCGGATAGTCGGTGTAACCCTTCGCGCCGCCTGCGTAGAAGGTTGACGGGTCGGGCTCGTTGAGGTCGGCTCCGGTGCGCAAGCGCTCCACCAGGTCCGGGTTGGCGAGAAACGCGCGGCCGAGGCAGAACAGGTCGGCCTGGCCGCTGTCGACGGCATGCTGGGCGGTCTCGAGGTCGGACGGTCCACCGAAGCCGGTGTTGACGATGACCGGACCGTTCCACTGCGCCCGCAGGGCCGTACGGAAATCGGTCTCGGCGCCTTCGAGCACGTGCAGGTAGAGCAGTCCCAGCGGCGCCAGGCCGGTGAGCAGGGCGTCGTACGTAGCAGCGGTCTCGGTCTCGGCGATGTCGTTGAAGGTGCCACCGGGGGAGATCCGGATGCCGACCCGGTCACCGCCGATCGCGTCCGCGACCGCGGTGGCGACCTCGACGACGAAACGCGCGCGGTTCTCCGGCGACCCGCCGTAGCCGTCGGTGCGGTGGTTGGTGCTGTCGCTCAGGAACTGCTGCAGCAGGTAACCGTTGGCTGCGTGCAGCTCGACCCCGTCGAGACCGGCGTCGATCGCGCGACGCGCCGCGTCGACGAACTCGCCGACGACGCCCGGCAGCTCGTCGGTCGACAGTGCGCGGGGCTGCTCGAACGCCTTCATGCCCTGTTCGGTGTACCCCTCGCCGGCCGGTGCGATCGCCGAGGGCGCGACCGGCTGCAGACCGGTGATGACCGTGTGGCCGATCCGGCCCGCGTGCATAAGCTGCGCGACGATCGCACCGCCGCGCGCGTGCACGGCCTCGGCGACGAGCCGCCAGCCGTCGACCTGGGCGTCGGTGTGCAGCCCCGGGGTGTGCGGGTATCCCTGGCCGACCGCGCTCGGCTGGGTGCCCTCACTGACGATCAGTCCGGCGCTCGCGCGCTGCGCGTAGTACTCGGCGGCGAGCGAGGTCGGAGCCTCGCCCTCGCCGGCCCGGTTGCGGGTGAGCGGCGCCATCACGAGGCGGTTGCGCAGCTGCAGGGGTCCGAGCGGGAAGGGAGCGAACAGGTCGGTCATGGATCTCCTCAAGTTGTTGTCGGAGCAACAACCAGAGAGCGACCTGGTCTCTTCCCGTCAGCTGCGGTGGGACTCCGTGCCGCCCTTCATGGCCTCCCAGACCTCGCCGAAGGTCGCGTACGACCGGCCCTGCGGTGCGTAGGACAGCTGAGCAAGCACATCGTCCGGGGCCTCACGCTACCGGGCGACCGCCACGAGCTGCGCGCCGGTCGCCGGCCCACAGGGGGCTCAGCCCGAGACCTCCGAGCTGCCTTCCTCGGTGTCCTTGCCGGGGTCGACGCGGTCGGACCGCAGGTCGTAGCGGGTGATCGCGTCCTGAACGACGGACGCCTCGACCTCGCCGCGCCGTGCCAGTGCAGCCAACGTCGCGACCACGATCGACTCCGGGTCGGTGTGGAAGTGCCGCCGCAGCGCCGCCCGGGTGTCCGAGCGGCCGAAGCCGTCCGTGCCCAGCGAGCTCCAGTCGCCCGGCACCCAGCGTGCGATCTGGTCGGGGACGGCACGCATCCAGTCGCTGACTGCGACGAACGTCGAACCCGAGGGCAACGCCTGCTCGACGTACGGTCGACGCTCGGAGGCGGGGTCGAGCAGCAGCTCCTGCTCGCAGGCCACCGCGTCGTTGCGCAGCTCGTTCCACGAGGTCACCGACCACACGTTGCTGGCGAGCCCCCAGTGCTCGCCGAGCATCTGCTGCGCCTCCAGCGCGTGCCGCACCGACACCCCGCTGGCCAGGATCTGCGCCGTGGCGCCCTCTCGGGCCGCGAGCTGGTAGAGGCCGCGCAGCACGCCCTCACGCAGCCCCTCGATCTCGGGCATGGCCGGCTGAGGGTAGGGCTCGTTGTAGACCGTCAGGTAAAAGAACACGTCCTCCGGCGTCTCGCCGTACATCCGCCGCAGGCCGTCCTCGACGATGAACGCGATCTCGTACGAGAAGGCCGGGTCGTAGGCCACCACCGCCGGGTTGGTCGAGGCGAGCAGCATGGAGTGACCGTCCTGGTGCTGCAGCCCCTCGCCGTTGAGCGTGGTGCGTCCGGCGGTCGCCCCGAGCAGGAAGCCACGGGCGAGCTGGTCAGCCATCGCCCAGATCTGGTCGCCGGTGCGCTGGAAGCCGAACATCGAGTCGAAGACGTAGACCGGGATCATGTGCTCGCCGTGCGTCGCGTACGACGAGCCGGCGGCGATCGTCGACGCCATCGAGCCGGCCTCGGTGATCCCCTCGTGCAGGATCTGCCCGGTCGTCGACTCCTGG
The DNA here is from genome assembly GCA_038235705.1 of Mycobacteriales bacterium. Classification (GTDB taxonomy): domain Bacteria; phylum Actinomycetota; class Actinomycetes; order Mycobacteriales; family SCTD01; genus CANKBT01. Next base: position 10,811 of record JBBSTR010000029.1, on the reverse strand, counting down.
TAGGACAGCAGCAGGGCGCGGTCGACCGCCTCGTAGCGCTGACCGTGCGGGCTGTAGATCTTCGCCGTCGGGAACATCGCGTCGATGCCGAAGGTGCGGGCCTCGTCCGGGATGATCGGCACGATCCGCTGCCCGATCCCCTTGTCGCGCATCAGGTCCTTCAGCAGGCGCACGAACGCCATGGTGGTGGCGACGTTCTGCTTGCCGGAGCCCCTCTTGAGGTCGTCGTAGACGCTGGTGGGCGGCAGGGTGAGCGGCTTGGCCCGCAGCACCCGCCGGGGGATCGCGCCGCCGAGCTCGGCGCGACGCTCCTTCATGTACGCGATCTCTGCGCTGTTCGGCCCCGGGTGGAAGTAGGGCGGAAGGCCGGACTCGAGCGCCTGGTCGCTGATGTCGATGAGCAGGCGGTCGCGCAGCTCCCTCAGCTCGGGCTTGGTCAGCTTCTTCATCTGGTGCGTCGCGTTGCGCCCCTCGAAGTCCTTGCCGAGCGTCCAGCCCTTGATCGTGTGGGCGAGGATCACGGTGGGCTGACCGACCGTGCGGGCGGCAGCGTCGAAGCCCGCGTACACCTTGCGGTAGTCGTGACCGCCGCGCGGCAGCCCGCGGATGTCGGTGTCGGACAGGTGCTCGACCATCTTGAGCAGCCGCGGGTCGCTGCCGAAGAAGTGCTCTCGGGTGTAGGCGCCGGGCTCGACCGAGTAGGTCTGGAACTGCCCGTCCGGCGTGTTGTTCATCGCGCCGAGCAGCAGCCCGTCGTTGTCGTTGGCGAGCAGGTCGTCCCACTGCCGGCCCCAGACGACCTTGACGACGTTCCAGCCGGCGCCGCGGAAGCTGCTCTCGAGCTCCTGGATGATCTTGCCGTTCCCGCGGACCGGACCGTCGAGGCGCTGAAGGTTGCAGTTGACGACGAAGACCAGGTTGTCGAGCTCTTCACGCGCGGCGACCCCGATCGCGCCGAGGCTCTCCGGCTCGTCCATCTCGCCGTCGCCGAGGAAGCACCAGACCTTCTGCTGGGAGGTGTCCTTGATCCCGCGCGAGTGCAGGTAGCGGTTGAAGCGGGCCTGGTAGATCGCCGCCAGCGGGCCGAGGCCCATCGACACGGTGGGGAACTCCCAGAAGTCCGGCATGAGCCGCGGGTGCGGGTAGGAGCTGAGCCCGCCCGGCAGGCTCTCCTGCCGGAACGCGTCGAGCTGCTTCTCGGTCAGCCGGCCTTCGAGGAAGGCGCGTGCGTAGATGCCGGGGGAGGCGTGCCCCTGGATGTAGATCTGGTCGCCACCACCCGGGTGGTCCTTGCCGCGGAAGAAGTGGTTGAAGCCGACCTCGTACAGCGAGGCGGCGCTGGCGTACGTCGCGATGTGCCCGCCGACACCGACCTCCGGACGGTTGGCGCGGCTCACGGTGATCGCGGCGTTCCACCGGACGTACGCCCGGATCCGCCGCTCGATGTGCTCGTCGCCGGGGAAGTCGGGCTCGCGGCTCGGCGGGATCGTGTTGAGATAGTCGGTGCTGCGCAGCGCCGGCACCCCGACCTGCTGCTCGCGGGCGCGCTCGAGCAGCTTGAGCATGAGGTAGCGCGCCCGGGCGGCGCCGTTGTTGGCGACCACCGCGTCGAGCGACTCGAGCCATTCGCGGGTCTCGGCCGGGTCGGCGTCGGGCAGCTGGCTGGGCAGGCCGTCGATGGTGAGGGGCACGGGGTCGTTCGGCTTGGTCACGCTGCTCCCGGGATAGGGGTTCCGTCCGGCGCGGGGGTCGTCCCGCGGCCTCAGTCAACGCCCTACCCGCGGGTAACGAAAACGTGCTCAGCCGCCGGCGGCGGCGTAGGCGTCCACCTGTCCCTCGCCGACGAAGGCGTTGACCGCGTCCGTGCCGGTGCAGCGCTGCGTGCTCGAGACCGGGCAGGGGACGTCGTCGGCCTCCGCGAGCAAGGCCTTCGTCAGCTGCGCCGGGCCCGCTCCGGGCATCCGGCTGGCGAGCAGCGCGGCGACGCCGGCGACGTGCGGGGCGGCCATCGAGGTGCCGGTCTTGGTGCCGTACGTCCCGCCGAGGGTGGTGCTCCAGACGTCGACGCCCGGCGCGGCCACCGCGACCTTGCCCAGCCCGTAGCTGCTGAACGGCGCCTTGGCTCCGTCCGGCCCGGTCGCCGACGTGCTCAGCACGCCGGGCAGCTCGGTCGGCAGGTCCAGGCACGCGTTCGTGATGCGTCGCTCGACCGGGGTCGTGTCGTTCGGGCTGCTCGTGTCGACCTGCTTGTCGGTCAGGTCGCGCCCGTCGTTACCGGCCGCGGCGATGTTGAGCATCCCCTCGGCGGTGGCGTACGCGACGGCGCGCCCGACGGCGTCGATCACGGCGGCCTGTTCGGGGACGTTCGGGCACCAGTACTGCCAGGGGTCGACGTACAGGCTGGCGTTGCTCACCCGTGCGCCGCTGGCCGCCGCCCAGAGGTAGCCGCAGATCGCGTACTCGGGGTAGATGAAACCGTCGTCGTCGACCACCTTGACCGACGAGACCCGTACGCCGGGGGCGACCCCGACGACCCCGAAGCCGTTGTCCAGCGCCGCGATCGTGCCGGCGACGTGCGTGCCGTGGTCGCTGTGCGTCGGCAGCCACGCCGCACGCTCGGTGCGCAGCCGACCGCCGTCGGTGCAGCCCGCCGAGGCGGCGGCGTCGACCTGGCCCGCGAGGTCGGGGTGGGTGTCCTCGATCCCGCTGTCGAGCACGGCCACCAGCACGTCCTTGCTGCCGCGCCCGCCGGGCAGCGCGTGCGCCCGGTCGGTCCCGATCGCCGCGACGTCGTAGGCCGCGCCCTCCGGCGGGAGCCCCGGCTCGGTGACGTCCGGCGGCGCGGTGGAGTCCGGCTGGGTCACGGCCGCGGTCCGGGTGACGCCTGCGGACTGCACGCCTGGTTGAGCCTGGACATCGGCCGTGAAACCGGTCGACGTGGACTGCGCCACCACGACGCCGATCTGCGGCCAGACGGCGACCACCGTTCCGCGGGCCGTGACGACGGCCTGCTCGCCGAGTGCGGTGTCGGCGGGTCGGGTGTTGACGACGTAGGAGAGCAGCGGACCCTCCGGTGCGGGAGGGCTGCTCGGGGACGGCGGCGCGGTCGTCGTGGGAGGTGTGATGACCGTCGGTCTCGGCGAGGCAGCCGTGGGCGGGCCGGCCGAGCGCGGGCCGTCCAGAGCGATCGCGACGACCGCGGCACCGGTCAGGAGCACGAGACCGGCCACCGTCGCGACGAGCCTCGACCGCTGGAGACGCGGACGGGACATCTGGCGACGCTATCCCGCTCGACAGCGAGCGGTCGATCCCGCGGTGCCGGGTAGGGCAGCGGCATGGACAGCCAGCTGATCGACGTGCACACCGGGTCCCGAGAGGTCGTCCGTGACCTCACGCGTGACTGCGCCGACTTCGTGACAGGCCGAGGGGACGGCCTGCTGCACGTGTTCGTCCCGCACGCGACGGCGGGCGTGGCGGTCCTCGAGCTGGGGGCCGGCTCCGACGACGACCTGTTGGCCGCCCTGGCGGACCTGCTGCCGGCCGACGGCCGCTGGCGGCACGCCCACGGCAGCCGGGGTCACGGACGCTCTCACGTGCTGCCGGCGCTCGTGCCGCCGTACGCCACCGTGCCCGTGATCGACGGCTCGCTGGCCCTCGGGACCTGGCAGTCGATCGCCCTCGTGGATCTCAACATCGACAACCCCGACCGTTCCGTACGGCTGTCTTTCCTGCCCGGTTGAACGCACCGATCCGGTGACGACACTTGCGCACCGGGGAGGACTCCGGTGGACTGCACCCCAGGCCCTCCGACCGGGGCGGCTGCGAACGGCCCGACCAGGGCCGACGAGAGGGGTGTTCGTTGACGTCGTCCGCGGACCGCGCGACGCCGCGCGGCCTGGCCGAGAAGCTGGGGATCGAGCCCGGCTCCATCGTGCAGGTGCTCGGGGCCGGTGACGACATCGACGCCGCCCTCATGGCCGACGTCACGGCCCGGGTCGAGAACCCGCCCATCCACGGTGACGACTCCGACGAGGTGGTCGACGTCGTGCTCCTGTGGTGGCGAGACGGTGACGGCGACCTCGTCGACGCCCTCGTCGACGCGCTGACCAACCTGGGGGACCAGGGAGCGATCTGGCTGCTGACGCCGAAGGTCGGTCGCGACGGTCACGTCGAGCCGAGCGAGATCGACGAGGCGGCGCCCACGGCAGGCCTGTCGAGCACCAGAAGCGCCAGCGCGGCCCCGGAGTGGGCGGGCAGCCTGCTCGTCGCCCCGAAGGCGTCGCGCGGCGGCAAGAAGCGCTGACCCCCGGGCAGGCGCGCCTGCTGCTGTCCACCCCCGGCCGCTCCGCGGTGGCCTACGCACAGACCCTGCCGCTCGGGGTGGCCGAGCGGGTTGTCGCGGCCTCCCGGATCGGGGCCGAGGTCGGTCCCGAGCTCGGACCGCTCGCGCTCGAGCAGGCCCTGCTCCGGGAGCGTGCCCGGATCAAGCACCCGCGCGGTGCCGAGCTGTGGTGGACCGGTCCCGCGCTGGAACAGGCCACGTCCTACGAGGTAGCGGTGCACCGGGCACGTCGCTTCTCCGGGCCGGTGACCGACGTCTGCTGCTCGGTCGGCGGCGACCTGCTCGCGCTGCCGGACGGTTCTCGGGGCATCGACCTCGACGAGGCCCGGCTGCTGCTGGCCGCCGAGAACGCTCGGGTGCTCGGACGTACGGTCCACCTTGCTGTCGCCGACGCCCGCGACCTGGTCCCGACGGGCGAGGTGTTCGCCGACCCGGCACGTCGCAGCGGCGCGCGTCGGGTCTTCGACCCCCGGGCCTACGCACCCCCGCTCCTCGTCGTGCTCGGCTGGGACCGCTGCACCTCCCTCGGTGTCAAGGTCGCGCCCGGCATCCCGGACGAGGCGGTCCCGGACGGTTACGAGCTGGAGGTGGTGTCGCTGCGCGGTGCCGTCAAGGAGGCCGTGCTGTGGGGCGGGAACGCGCGTCAAGGTCACGCGCGCAGCGCGACGCTCCTGCCGTCGGGCGGGACGCTGGTCGACGACCCGGCGCCAGCCCCACCGGTCCGGCCGCCGGGCCGATGGCTGCTCGAGCCCGACGGTGCCGTGATCCGCGCGCACCTGGTCGCCCAGGTGGCCGCACAGACCGACGGGTGGCTGCTGGACGCGACGATCGCCTACGTGTCGGCCGACGCCCCGACACCCACTCCGTACGGCACCTGGTTCGAGGTCCTGGACGTGCTGCCCTTCGGGCTCAAGCGACTTCGCGCAGTCCTGCGTCAGCACGACGCGGGGCAGGTCGTCGTCAAGAAGCGCGGCACCGCCGTCGAGCCGGAGACGCTGCGCCGTCAGCTCGGGATGCGCGGCTCGCGCGAGGTCACGGTCGTGCTCACCCGCTCGGCCGGGGCGCAGATCGCGATGGTGGTGCGGCGTGCCTGACCACCGGTCCGACCGGGTGCCTGCCCCGCTCATGGTGCTCGGCTCGATCATCTCCGTGCAGCTGGGCAGCGCGGTCGCCAAGACCCTGTTCGACGACCTCGGTGCAGCCGGGATCACGCTGCTCCGCCTCGGCCTGTCCGGTGGGGTCCTGCTGCTGGTCCTGCGTCCGAAGGTCCGTTCCTGGAGCCCGCGCGCCTGGCAGTCGGCGCTGCTGCTCGGCGCCGCCATGGCCGGCATGAACCTGGTCTTCTACCTGTCCCTGCGCACCGTGCCGCTCGGGGTCGCCGTGACGGTGGAGTTCCTCGGCCCGCTGATGCTCTCGCTGTTCCAGACCCGGCGGCTGCTGGACGCGGTATGGGCGCTGCTGGCCGCCGCCGGGGTGGTCCTGCTCGGGCTCCAGCCGGGGCAGGACGTGCCGCTCTCCGGACTGCTGCTGGCCTTCGTCGCCGGGTTGTTCTGGGCGGGCTACATCCTGGCCAGCGCACGGGTCGGGCAGCAGCTGCCGGGTCTGTCCGGGCTCGCGGTCGCGCTGGGGGTCGCCGCCGTGCTGGTGCTGCCGTTCGGGCTGTCCGGCGCCTCTGCCGTGCTGGAGCGCCCGGCGCTGCTGCTCGGTGGGGCGGGGGTGGCGCTGCTCAGCTCGATCCTCCCGTACGGCCTGGAGCTGACCGCGCTGCGCCGCATCCCGACCCGGGTCTTCGGGGTGCTCATGGCGCTCGAGCCGGCCGCCGCCGCGCTGGCCGGACTGGTGGTCCTGGGTCAGGCGCTCGGCTCCCGCGAGGTCTTCGCGCTGCTGCTGGTCAGTGTGGCCAGTGCCGGGATCACCCTGGCCCGACGCCGTGCCGCGCCACCGGTGCTGCCTCCCGGCTGAGCCGGTGCACAGCCTTGGCTCAACCGGGCTTGCGGCAGAGATAAGCCAGCAGGTAGCAGTCGGCGGCCGCGGCGAACAAGCCCGGTTCCGCGGCGACCGCCCGTTCGTCGAAGCCGCCCGACCCTGCGCCCCGGTGATAGTTGAGACCCATCGCGGAGAGCACCTCGAGACCGGCCTTCTCGATCTTGGCGGTGAGCTCCGGCTCGGTGTACTCGACCTCGTGGTCGGGGTCGATGAAGGCGTCCTGCTGCATCCGGGTGACCCGGCCGTTCGGGGTGTCGATCGCCAGATGCCCGCCCGGGGCCAGCAGTCGCATCACGCTCTGCAGCACCCGGTCACCGTCCGCTTCGGAGACGTGCTCGAAGGTCTGGCCGGAGTAGACCAGGTCGAAGCTGCCGTCCTCGTAGTCGTCCAGCTCGACCATCGAGTGGTAGGCGTAACGGACCGGACCGCGACGGGTCTGAACGACCCGGCGACCGCCCTCGGACGCGTACAGCGGGTGGCGTTCGTCGGGCGGCAGGTCCACGAGCACCAGCTCGTCGAAGTCGTACGGGTAGCCCAGAGCGACGAAGGCCCCGTCGGCGTTGCCGAGGTGGGTGCCGCCCAGGTCGAGGATGCGCCGGGCCGGCGGGAGGCTGCGGACGAAGCCGCAGCGGCTGCTGTGCAGGGAGAACCCGAGCTCGCCGAACAACGGTGTCGTGGCGAACTCCTCGGACCCGACGAGCCCGGCGACCATGTCCCGGTGGCTGCCACCGCCTGCCAGCCGGGGGACGAAGGACGCGAGGCCGACCGGGTCGGCGTCACGTCCCAGGACGACCTGGTAGGCCATCCGCACCGCGGCTTCCGGGGCCAGGTCCTGGAACGACGGGTTCCCGCTCCGGATCCCGCGCGCGCCCGCGCGCAGGCGGCTGATGCTGGGATCGGACCGGAGACGGTCCCGGGTCGTTCGTGCCGCGGCGAGCGCACGTGGTGAGCGCCGCACGGCGCTCCGCAGCGGTTCGGACCAGTGACGCACGTCGCTCATGGCGCGAACCTAGCGTGATCACCTCGGCTGAGGGGACTGCTGCCGAGGTCAGTCGCGGTGCTGGACGATGTTGACGACGGTGCCGTCCGGCGCCCGCACGTGGAAACGGCGGACGCCCCACGCCTCGGTGGTCAGCGGGTGCACGATCTCGAGCCCGAGGGCACGTGCCTGCTCGTACGCCTCGTCGACGTCTTCGGCGTGGACGGACACCGCTGCCAGCTCGGGGGCGGTGGCGTCCTCGGTCACCAGCTGCACCGACGCGCCGCTCTCCGGTGCGGTGAACCGGGCGACCCAGCCCAGGTTGAACTCTTCGGTGCTGAGGCCCAGGAAGTCGGTGTAGAAGCCGCGAGCGTCCTCCAGGTCAGCGACCTTCAGGTTGGCGGTGATGCGTGTGACGCGCACGGTCCCCTCCTCGGCTGTCCGAGCCAGGCTCTCACGGCGAGCCTGGCCGAGCGTGCGAGGAAGTGCTCCCACGCTGCGTGGCTCCGTGGTGTCCGGGTCAGCCGTGGAGCACCCAGCCGCCGCTGGGCTCGGCCAGCGCGTCGGCCGCTGCCGGGCCCCAAGAGCCCCGGGCGTAGGGCTGAACGTCCGGGCGGTCGTCGAGGATGGGGGCGATGGTGGTCCAGGTGCCGGCCAGCCCGTCCGGCGTGGTGAACAGCGCGCGGTCCCCGACGATCACGTCGTGCAGCAGTGTGACGTACGGCGGCAACGGGTCCGCGTCGGGAGCCGACGACAGCGGCAGCGCGGTCTCCACGGTGGTCAGGGCGCGTTCCGCGCCGGGTCGCTTGACCACCAGCCGGACGTCCACCGAGCCGGCGCCGGCGAGCGAGAAGCTCAGCACGTTGCCCTGGTCGGGCAGATCGGTGAGGGGACCGTCCGCAGGCCGGAAGAGCAGGCTCACCCGCTGTTCGTCCACGGCCAGCTGCTTGCCCGTACGGAGCAGGAACGGGACCCCGTGCCACCGGTCGGTGTCGACCCACAGCCGGGCCGCGACGAAGGTGTCGGTGCTCGAGCCGTCGGAGACACCGTCGGTGCCGGTGTAGCCGTCGAACTGGCCCAGGACGACCTCGTCCTTCGTCAGCGGGCGGAACGCGTCGATGACCGCCTCTCTGGCGTCCTGCAGGTGCTCCGCCGACATGGACACCGGCGGCTCCATGGCCACCTCGGCGGCCAGCTGGAACAGGTGCGTGACGATCATGTCCAGCAGTGCGCCGGTGCTGTCGTAGAACTTTGCACGGTCGGTGATGTCGAGCGTCTCCGGAGCGTCGATCTGGACCGCGGCGACGTGCTCTCGGTCCCACACGGCCGACAGCAGGCGGTTGCCGAACCGTGCGCTGTGCAGGTCCTGGGTGGCCTCCTTGCCGAGGAAGTGGTCGATGCGGAAGATCTGCTCCTCGTCCAGGACCTCGTGCACGACCGTGTCGAGCTCACGGAAGTTGTCGGGGGAGGTGCCGTAGGGCTTCTCGTAGACGACTCGGGACCCGTCGGCGAGGTCGTGCGCCCCGAGCCCTTCGGTGACCTTCTCGAAAGCCGCGGGCGGGATCGCGAGGTAGTGGATGTACCGAGCTCCCTCACCCAGGCTCTCGCGCGCCTCCTGGAGGACGTCCAGCAGGCTCCCCGGGTCGTCGGAGTCGAATCCCCCGCCCGCGAAGCGCAGGTTCTTCGAGAAGGACTCCCAGAGGTCGTCGTCGGTGCCGGGGCCGAACTCGTGGAGCGCGTCCTTGACCAGGCCGGCGAAGTCGGTGTGCGAGACGTCGCCGCGTCCGTTGCCGATCAGCAGCCACTGCTCCGGCATCAGCCCGTGCTGCGCCAGCTCGTAGAAGGCCGGCAGCACCATGCGCTTGGCGAGGTCGCCGGTAGCGCCGAACAGGACGAAGACGATGGGGTCGCTCATGCAGTGCTCCTGCCCCGGTGCCGGGGGATCACAGCCGGAGGAGTCGTCGGACCTTTCCCAGCCCGCCGATCGCGCCGCGCAGCGTTGCGCCGCCGGGGATGCCGGGCACCTCGTTGATCACCGGGGCCAGCGCCATGAACGACGTGAGGTCGTGCACCTGCAGGCGTCGGGTGAGCAGCAGCTGGGCAAGGTTGGCCCGGCCGGCCGAGACGTCGAGCAGCTCGGTAACCGAGGCGGTGGCGCCGGTGCCCTGCAGCGGTCCTGCCGCGACCCGTTCGGTCAGCCACCCGTCAGGGCTGCTGGTGAAGCGCCAGCCGCCGTCGGGGGTCTGCGCCGCGACCGAGGCCACGACGGAAAGGCGTGCGCTGAGGCCGCCCGTGATGTCGATGAGGGCCGCGAGCGCGCGGTCGAGGAGCAGGTCCGAGGGCCGCGGGGCGCCGCACGGCTTGAGGTCCAGGGCGTGCAGCGCCAGCTCGTACGTGCCGGCGTGCAGGATCGTGCGTACGGGCAGGGGCCCCAGGCTGGACCGGGTCAACAGGTGGCCGACGGCGGAGTCGTCCGGCCCGTCGAAGAACTCCTCGATCGCCTCGCGCCCGCGCAGCAGGGCCATCACGACCTCGTCCTGGCTCGCGCCCCGGTGAGCAAGGACCAGCCGCTCGTTGCCCGCGTCGACCGAACGCGCGTCCATGCCGGCGGTCTGGCCGACCGCGCCGTCCCGTGCGCTGGCGACGATCGAGGCGAGCGGGTCGCTGTCGTCCCAGCTGCCGAGATGGATGCAGACGTCGGACCCGCTCCACCCTGCGAGACGCGACGGCCGCGACAGATCGGTCGCGGGGTCGGTCACCACGTCGAGGAAGGCGTCCCAGCAGTCCAGGACGTGCTTTCCCAGGTCTGGATCGGTCGAGAGCCCGGCGGCTAGCATCCGCTCACCTTTCCACTGACCCCGTCAGGAGCCCCTCCATGGTCGACGTCGGCGACACCGCCCCGGACTTCACGCTGCTCGACCAGGACATGAAACCGGTCGCGCTGGCCGACTTCCGAGGCCGGAAGAACGTCGTCCTGGTTTTCTACCCGCTGTCCTTCACCGGGGTGTGCCAGGCCGAGCTGTGCGCGATCCGCGACGAGATCGCGGACTTCTCCAGCGAGGACGTCCAGACCCTCGCGGTCAGCGTCGACAGCGGGCCGACCCACAAGCGCTGGGCCGAGGAGCAGAGCTACACGTTCCCGCTGCTGGCGGACTTCTGGCCGCACGGCGAGGTCGCCCGTGCTTACGGCGTGCTGCAGGAGGACCTCGGGCTCGCGCTGCGCGGCACGTTCATCATCGACAAGCAGGGCGTGGTGGCCTACAAGATCGTCAACGCGATCCCGGACGCGCGCGACAACGACGAGTACCGGAAGGTGCTCGCGGGGCTGTAGGCCCAGGGGCGTGTAGCTCAGCGGTAGAGCCCCCGCCTTACAAGCGGGTGGTCGGGGGTTCGATCCCCTCCGCGCCCACCACCGGCACGGCGCGGCAGACTGTCGTGATGCTGCTCCGGGACGTGGTCCGTGCTCTCGAGGCCGACTGGCCGACCGTGCTGGCCGAGGACTGG
>JBBSTR010000028.1:0-28637 GCA_038235705.1 Mycobacteriales bacterium | reverse complement strand
GGGCTTGCCGACGCCCAGGCGAGACGGATCGCGGCTCTGACCCCTGCGCAGCGGTGGGCCTGGCTGGAGGAGTCCCTCTCCCTTGCGTACGCCTCAGGCGCTCTTCAGCGTGCGCGCCGTGACCGTCAGCGCGCGTGCGACGAGCTGTGGTTGCTGCCTCACGACTGAGTCATCTACGGGGCGCCAGCGGGTAGCGCATGATCAGCACCGCCGACGCCGGGCCGGCGAGCGCCTCCCAGCGATGCTCGACCGCCCCTTCGTACGTCGCGGACTGCCCCGGCCCGAGGACGGTGTCGTCCGCGACGATCAGCCGACCCGTCACGACGAGCACCTGCTCGGTGACACCGGGCGCGTGCGGCGCGGAGACCTGCACGGCACCTGGCCTGACGTGCAGCCGAAAGACGTCCACCCCGTCCAGCCGCTCGACGAGCCATGCGTCGACCGCATCGCCGGAGACCGGTCCCGCCTCGTCCGGGATCACCGCCGACAGCGGGAGCCCGAGCGCCGTGGTGACCGCGAACAGTGTCGCGAGCGTCGGGTTACGTCGCCCGCTCTCCAGCTCGGACAAGGTGCCCTTGCCGAGCCCGGTCTGCCGCGCCAGCTCGGACAAGGACCACCCCGACGCCGTACGCAGGGCACGCAGCCTCGCCCCGACGGCCTCGTTGACGTCCACCCACCCGACGCTATCGTTCTGTTCATGGAACGACCGACCGGCCAGGCCGTCGCGGCCGGGGTGTCGGCCGCAGCGATCGGCTACGCCAGCTCGGTCGCCGTGGTCGTCGCCGGACTGAGCGCCGCCGGAGCCACGCCAGGGCAGGTCAGCTCGGCGCTGGTCGGCCTCGGGGTGCTCATGGCGCTCGGCAGCGTGGTGCTGTCCGGACGGCTGAAGATCCCGGTGGCGGTGGTCTGGTCCACCCCCGGGCTGGCCCTGCTGGCGACCACCGGAAGGCTGGACGGGGGCTTCGCGTCGACGGTCGGCGCGTTCCTGCTGACAGCAGCACTGATCGTGCTCACCGGCCTGGTTCGACCGGTGACGCGGCTCGTGGCCCAGCTGCCCGCACCGCTCACCGCCGCGGTGCTCGCCGGGGTGCTGCTGCCGTTCTGTCTGCAGCCCGCCCGCGGGGTCGCCGGCCTCCCGCTGCAGGCCGGGGCGATCGCCGTGGTCTGGCTGCTGGCCTCACGGTTCGCCCCCCGTTGGTCGGCGCCCGCCGCCCTGCTCGCCCTGGTCGTCGTGGTGCTGCTGGCCGGCGACCTGCCGTCTCTCGGCGGCGCCCCGCTCGGTCTCGAGGTGGTGTCACCCCGACTGTCTTGGGACGCCGTCGTGCGCGTGGCTCTGCCGCTCTACCTGGTGACGATGGCGGGGCAGAACCTCGTCGGGCTCGCGGTGCTCAAGGGCGAGGGCTACGACCCCCCGACCGGGACCCTGCTCGTGAGCACCGGCCTCGCCTCGGCGGTGGGCGCACCGTTCGGCGCACCGACCCTCAACCTCGCCGCGATCACCGGGGCGCTGACCGCCGGCCCGACCGCCGGCCCCGACCCGACCCGTCGGTGGCCAGCCGCCGCGACCGGCGGGCTGTCCTACCTCGTGCTGGCCGCGCTCGCCCCGCTCACCGCCGCGGTCGTCACCGGCGTCGACCCGCGGCTCGTCGGCACCGCGGCCGGCCTCGCCCTGATCGGCGCGCTCGCCGCCTCCGCCACCAACGCGCTCCGTGAAGACGCGACCCGCATCCCCGCGCTGCTCACCCTGCTCGTCACCGCCTCGGGCATCCAGGGCGGCCCCGCCCTCGGCCTGCTGGTCGGTCTCGTCGCCCTGCGCCTGCTGCGCGTCAGCCCACCGCCGGCTCATCAGGGGATCGCGTCGAGCTAGGGCTCGGCTCCCTCTCGGAGCGGTGCTTGCGGACCTGCCAGACGATCAGCGCCCCGACGACGAGCACACCGATCACGATCGCCGTACCCGTACCAAAGCTCTTCTCGACCTTCTTGTAGGCGTCTCCGGCCAGGAAACCCAGCATCACCACGACGACACCCCAGGCGATCCCACCTGCGGCGTTGAAGGCGAGGAACCGGCGGTACGGCATCCGCGCCGAGCCGGCGAGCGCCGGCATCACCGCCCGGAAGAAGGCGATCCACCGACCGAGGAACACCGCCGCACCGCCGCGGCGGGCGAGGAAGCGCTGCGCCGCTTCGAGCTGCACCCGCCGACTGTTGAACAGCCGGGAGCCGAGCACCCGCGGCCCCACGTGCTTACCGATCTCGTAGCCCACGCTGTCGCCCACGATCGCGGCGACGACCACGACGGTCAGCACCGCCCACAGCGGCACGTTCCCCAGCCGCGCCGCGACGCCGCCGAGCACGGCCACGGTCTCGCCGGGGAGCACGAAGCCGACGAAGATCGCGTCCTCGGCGAACACCACCAGCCCGACGACGAGCAGCACCACCCAGCTGGGGGTCGTCAGCAAGGAGTCGAACAGGCCGCTCATCTGATCAGCGTACGGACCCTCACCCGGTGATGAGCTCCGTGCGCCCGCCGAGGTAGGGCTGCAGCGCAGCAGGCACCGCCACCGTGCCGTCCGCGCGCTGGTGCACCTCCAGCAGCACCGCCATCGTGCGGCTGATCGCGCACAGGGTGCCGTTCAGCGTCGCGACCGGGCCCTGCTTCGAGCGGACCCCGAGGCGGCGCGCCTGGAAGGTCGTGCAGTTCGACGCCGACGTCAGCTCGAGCCAGCGCTGCTGCGAGGGCAGCCACGCCTCGCAGTCGTACTTGCGCGCCGCCGAGGTCCCGAGGTCGCCGGCGGCCACGTCGATCACCCGGAACGGCAGCTCGAGCTCTTGGAGGAAGGCCTTCTCGTACGACAACAGACGTGCGTGCTCAGCCTCCGCGTCCTCGGCCAGCGTGTAGGCGAACATCTCCACCTTGTCGAACTGGTGCACCCGGATGATGCCGCGGGTGTCCTTGCCGTACGAGCCCGCCTCGCGGCGAAAGCACGAGCTGAAGCCGGCGTAGCGCCGTGGCAGGTCCTCCAGCGTCTCGCCGGAGTGGTAGGCCGCGATCGCCACCTCCGAGGTGCCGACGAGGTAGAGGTCGTCGCGCTCGAGCCGGTAGATCTCGTCGCTGTGCGCGCCGAGGAAACCGGTGCCCTCCATCGACTCCGGCCGCACCAGCGTCGGCGTGATCATCGGCGTGAAGCCGGCCTCGACCGCCCGCGCCACGGCGAGGTTGACCAGCGCCAGCTCGAGCAGCGCGCCGTCGCCGACCAGGAACGCGAACCGCGACCCGCTGACCTTCGCGCCGCGCTCGGTGTCGATCATGCCGGCGCCGACGTCGAGGTGGTCCTTGACCTCGAACGCGTACGACGGGACCTCGCCCACCTGCTCGAGCACCACGTAGTCCTGCTCGCCGCCGGGCGGAGCGCCGGCCACGACGTTCGGAACCGCAAGATGGGCGGCTCGCAGCGCGGTCTCTGCGGCTTCCTGCGCGACCTCGGCCTCGGCGACCCTGCGGCTCAGCTCCGCGGCGTCCGCGCGCGCCTCGTCGGCGGCCGCCTGCAGGGCCGGGTCGCGCTTGGCGGCGCCCATGGCCTTGCCGACCGCCTGGCTGGCGGTCTTCAGCTCGCCCCGCAGCCCGTCGGCGACGGTGACCGCGGCCCGCCGTGCCTCGTCGGCGGCCAGCAGGTTGTCGACGAGCCCCGGGTCGTCACCCCGGGCTCGCTGGCTGGCCCGCACGGCCTCAGGGTCGGCACGCAGCAGCCGTAGATCGATCACCGTCCCGACGCTACCGGCGGTTGTCCACAGGGCTTGAACCCTGGGCGCCGCGAACGCTCAGCGATTCCATGATCACCCGGGTCCTCGGGTCACAGCCAGCGCTCAGACGTTGGCGAAGGGATCCGCGGCGTTGATGGCGGCCTCGGCGTGGTCCATGAGGCTGTCCTCGTCGACGCCGGTCGACTCCGCGACGACCTCGCGGAACCCCGGCGACCACCGGATCTCCAGCGACCGCATCGGCACGGTGGCACCCAGCTGGGAGAGCAGACCGACGACGCCGAGAACGACCCTGTGCACCATCACGTACTCACGGGTGAGCTGAAGGTGGCCCGCCGCTCCGTGCTGCGAGGAGCGGGGGTTGGCCAGGCGTACGGCCTCACGGCGCAGCCACGCGCGCGAGAACGTGAAGGTGTCCTCGCGGTAGACCGAGCTCATCGTCTCGAGGTAGTCGAGCAGGTTGGCTGTGGTGACCGGCGCGTCGGCGGCGAGCATGCCGCGCTCGATCATCTCTGCGCGGAGCCGGTCGCCCTGGTCGGTGAGGACCAGCGCCAGCTCCCGGCCGAGGGTGGCCGGGATGCCGTCCGGGAGCCGGACGACAGCGCCGAAGTCCAGCACCCCGAGCCGTCCGTCGGGCATGACCAGGAAGTTGCCGGGGTGCGGGTCGCCGTGCATGACGCCAGCCTTCTCCGGCCCGGCGTAGACGGCGTGCATGAGCTGCAGCCCGACCCGGTCGGCCTCTTCCGGCGTGAGCCTGGCCTGCGCGGTCGACAGCGCCTCGCCGTCGAACCAGCCGGTCACCAGGACCTTCTCGGTGGCCAGGTGCACCGCTGGCACGACGACCATCGAGTCGTCGACGAACGCGGTGCCGTACTGGCGCTGCGCCTCGGCCTCCAGCGTGTAGTCGAGCTCCTCGATCAGACCGATGGACAGCTCGTCGATGATGCCGGTGACGTCGACGATGCTGCCGAACACGCTGAACAGCTTCGCGACCCGGCGCAGCTGCCGCAGGTCGCTCTTCAGCGCCTTCGCGACCCCCGGGTACTGGATCTTCACGGCGACGGCCTCGCCGGTCGCGACCCAGACGCCCTTGTGGACCTGGCCGATGCTCGCGGCGCCCGAGGCCTTCGGCTCGATCGTGACCAGGGTGCGCCAGTCGGCGCCCAGCTCCTCGGCGAGCACCCGCTCCACGACTGCGGTCGGCAGCGGCGGGGCGGCGTGCTGCAGCCCGTTGAGCGCAGCGCGGTAGGGCTTGGCCAGCTCTTCCGGCAGCACGCCCTCGAACACCGACAGGGCCTGGCCGAGCTTGAGCGCGCCGCCCTTCAGCTCGCCCAGCGTCTTGCACAGCTGCTCGACCGTGCGCCGCTGGATCTCGGTCGCGACCGCCTCGGCCGGAGCCCCGCCGACGCGCCTTCCTACCCCCAGCGCGGTGCGCCCGGCGTACGCCGCCGGCAGCGCCGCCATCTTGGCCCCGCGGACGAAGGTGGAGGTGCGGAGCAGAGCCACGATGTACCTCTCGGCAGGGAGCAGGGTGTTCAGGAGCCTTACCCGACACAACGATCGGACGGTCCGCGTCATGTCGTGAGCCCAGTCACCCGGACGGACCAACCGCCTCACCGTACGAGAGCGGTCCAGGGCAGAGTAGGGGCGTGGACGGATGCATCTTCTGCGCGGTGGTGGACGGCACCGGTCCGGCGTACGTGCTGCACGAGGACGAGCGCACGCTCGCCTTCCTCGACCTGCGACCCGCCTGCCGCGGCCACACGCTGGTGATCCCGAAAGCCCACGTCGAGCACCTCTGGTCCGCTGACGCGGAGACGGCGGCGGCGGTGATGGTTGCCGCGCACGAGGTCGCCGCACGCCTCCGTGACCGGCTGCACCCGGACGGGCTCACGCTCCGGCAGAACACCGGGCCCGCGTCCGGGCAGGTCGTGCCGCACCTGCACCTGCACCTGGTGCCGCGCTGGCACGGCGACGGCACCGTCGGCTGGCCCTGGCCTCCCCCGGACGACGTCGACCTCGAGGCCTTGCACACCCTTCTGCGCTGAACGCCTGCAGACGGGACGGCGTTGATCTCTTAGGCTCGGCGGATGCCTCCTGCCGCCACCGTCACCAGCGAGGTGGGGCGGCTGCGCACCGTCCTGCTGCACCGCCCCGGCGCCGAGCTGTCGAGGCTCACACCGCGCAACAGCGCCGACCTGCTCTTCGACGGGCTGCCGTGGGTGGCACGCGCGCAGGAGGAGCACGACGGCTTCGCCCAGGCGCTGACCGACCGGGGCGTCGAGGTGCTCTACCTCTCGACCCTGCTCACCGAGGCGCTGGAGGTGCCCGAGGCCCGGCAGGAGGCGATCGACACCGCGGTCTCCCCGGTCGAGGTCGGCCCGCTGCTCGCCAAGACCCTGCACAGCTGGCTGCTCGACCTCGCGCCCGCCGACCTCGCACGGGTCCTGTGCGCCGGGATCACCCACGACGAGCTGCCCACCTCCGGCCCGGCGGGCGTCGTCGCCAGGTTGTCGGCGGCCGGCGAGTTCGTCGTACGCCCGCTGCCCAACCTGCTGTTCACCCGCGACTCCTCGGTCTGGGTCGGTGACCAGGTCGCGATCACCCGGCCCTCCATGAGGGCCCGTCGGCGGGAGAGCTCGATCACCGGTGCGGTCTACGCGCACCACCCCCGGTTCGCCGACGTGCAGTTCCTGTACGGCGGCACCGGCCTCTACAAGGGCCGCGCCGAGGCCGACTTCGAGGGCGGCGACGTCCTCATGATGGCGCCGGGCGTCGTGGCCGTCGGCGTCGGGCAGCGCACCACCCCGGCCGGGGTCGAGGCGTTTGCGCTGCGCGCCTTCGACGCGGGGCTCGTGCACACGGTGCTCGCCGTCCCGATCTCTCAGGAGCGCGCGACGATGCACCTCGACACGATCTGCACGATGGTCTCGGCCGACACGGTCGTGATGTTCCCAGCGGTCGCCGACAGCCTGATCGCCTACGCCGTCACCCCGGCCGGCGAGGGCGTCCACGTCGACGCGCCGCAGCCGTTCGTCGATGCCGCCGCCAAGGCGATGCAGATCGATCGCCTGCACATGGTCGACACCGGCCTCGACCCGGTCACCGCCGAGCGTGAGCAGTGGGACGACGGCAACAACACCCTCGCGCTGGCCCCCGGCCTGGTGGTGGCCTACGAGCGGAACACCGTCACCAACATCGCGCTGGAGGCGGCTGGGATCGAGGTGATCCGGATCGCCGGCTCCGAGCTCGGTTCCGGCCGCGGCGGGCCGCGTTGCATGAGCTGCCCGATCCTGCGCGACCCGCTCCCCGCCTGAGGCCACCCGCAAGATCAGGTCAGCGCAGGGTGACCTGCCGGTTGACCAGCCCGGAACGGGTGCGGACCTCGTCGCGGGTCAGCTCCCGCGGGTCGGCCAGCACCTCGTCGAGCCGGCCGCGCAGCGCGAGCGCAGGCCCCTCGAGGTCGGCGGCGGCGGTGGTGACCGGGAGGTCCCAGACCGGGACCAGCAGGCCGTACGCCCGGAAGCTGCCGACGTAGCGCGTGCCCTCGCCCAACGACAGCCCGGCGCTCCCGAGCCGGGCGAGCGCGTCGAGGGTGACCTCCTCGGCGTCCGGGAGCACCCAGCGCAGGTGACACTTGTCGCCGATCCGGCACCAGTAGGCCGAGGTCACGCCCGAGAGACGTTCGGTCGGGGTGACTGCGGCATTGGCGTTCTCCAGCTGCGCGCGCGTCGCGGCGTCGGTCTCGACCCCGTCGAGCCAGTGGTCGAACCCGGCGTGCACGGTGACGTCCATCGGCGCCGGGTCGAGCAGGTCCTGCAGCCGAGGGCCTTCGCCAGGGAGCGACCCGGCGGCGACCTGAGAGCCGTGGTCGGCAGCGAGCGCGAGCACCAGGGTCTGCGCGAGGTCGCGGCTGATGTCGCCGGAGCGGCCCGGGGACTGGAGCGCGAGCAGCACCCGGCCGTCGGCACGGACCATCGCCGGCCACGACATCGGGAGCACGGTCGCGATCCGTACGTCCCGGTCCTCGTGCCCGAGCACCGTCACCGGCGCCGAGGCGGAAGGGACGATCTCGCGGAGCGCCACCCAGTCGGTCTCGTCGACGCGGCCCTCGAAGGGCCGGGCGACGAACGCCTGCCTGGCCGTACGCCCGTGGCACGCCTTGTAGCGCTTGCCTGACCCGCAGGGGCACGGTTCACGCTGGCCGACGACCGGCACCTCGTCGGACGCGGCGGTCGGGGACCCGGAGGGGCGGTTCGGCGGGCGGTGACGGGTGCTGATGACGGCTCCTCGGGAAGGTGACGGTCCGACGAGCGTAGGAGAGCCCGCTGAGGCCCTGAAACCGTCAGGCGCAGACGAGGAAGGGCAGCTCGGCCCAGACCCGGCTGCCCCAGCTGTCGAGCGACTGCACGCCCCAGGAACCGGACAGGGCGTCGACGAGGAACAGCCCTCGCCCGCCCTCGCTGTCGAGGCCCACGTCCGGGATGCCACCCCGCGGGCCACGGCCACCGTCGACGACGCTGAGCCGCACGCACCAGCGTCCCACGTCCCAGCCGACCTGGAGCGCGTTGCCCTCGAGCGGTGCACCGTGACGCACCGCGTTGGCGACCAGCTCCGACACCACCAGCGCTGCGTCGTCGAGCACCTCGTCCGGGACCTGACCGGCGAGCCCCGCGACCAGCCTGCGGCGCACCAGCGCGACACTGCTCGGCGCGTAAGGCACGGTGTCGAGCACGGGGCAGACCTCTCCGGTAACGGGATGACCCGCTTCTTGTCCCCCGTCAGGTGGAGGTGAACACCCGGGGTGACCGAACCGACCTCCGGCGGTGAGGCCTTGCCCGAGCAGGGCATCCTGACGACATGACTGCTGAGCCTGTCCTCGTCGTCGGTGCCGGCATCGCCGGGGTGGCCTGCGGGCGGTCCCTGCAGGCGGCTGGCGTGCCGGTGCGCCTGCTCGACCGCGGGCGGGTGCCCGGGGGGCGGATGGCGTCGCGCCGGATCGACGAGCGTTACGTCGACACCGGCGCCTCCTACTTCACGGTGCGCGACGAGCGGTTCGAGGCTGTCGTCCGCGACTGGCAGGCCCGTGGCCTGGCCCGGGAGTGGACCGACACGTTCGTGACCGTGCCCGGCGGGGAGCAGAAGAGCGGCCCGGTGCGGTGGGCCGCCGCGGGCGGTCTGCGGTCGCTGGTCACCGATCTGGCCGCTGACCTGACGATCGAGCAGCACCGAGAGGTGACCTCCGTGGCTCCGAGCGAGCAGGGGCTGCTCGTGGACGGCCAGCCGGCGCGGACGGTCGTGCTGGCGATGCCGGACCCGCAGGCGCTGCGGCTGCTGGACCCGTCGCTGGCCGAGCCCAGGTCGCTGATCGGCGAGCGGGAGTGGGAGCCCGCTCTGGCCCTGGTGGCACGTTTTCCCGATCGGAGCTGGACCTTCGACGGGGCGTTCGTCGACGATCCGGTGCTGTCGTGGGTGGCCGACGACGGCAGCCGACGAGGCGACGGGGCGCCGGTGCTTGTCGCGCACAGCACGCCGTCCTTCGCACGGACCCGACTGGCCGACCCGGCTGCAGCCGGGGCAGAGCTGGTCGCGGCGCTCCGGCGGCTGGTGGACCTGCCGGAGCCGGTGTCGACCTACGTGCAGCGCTGGACGTTCGCGAAGCCGTCGGGTGGGCGCTACGAGCCGTACGGCCTGGTCGGGGAGCCCGGCAGGACGATCGCGCTGTGCGGGGACGGCTGGGGCGCGAGCAAGGTCGAGGCGGCCTGGCTGTCCGGGCACCTGCTGGGCGAGGCGCTCGCGGCGCGCGGCTGACCGGCGTGTGCACCGTGGTCGTCGCGCCAGGCAGGATCCTGGCGCTGCGCGACGAGCTGGTGGGGCGCGACTTCGACGACCCAGGGGCCTGGTGGCCGGAGCAGCCCACCGTCGTCGGCGGGCGTGACCGGGAGGCCGGTGGCACCTGGTGCGCCACCGACGTCAAGACCGGAGTGACCTCGCTCGTGCTCAACCGCCCGCAGCGCCGGTCGGCCGCGCCGGGCGCCCCGTCCCGTGGCGTCCTGCCGTTGCTGGCCCTGCAGCACGGGGCACGGTGGTCTGAGCACCTGGCCCCGGCCGGCATGGCGTCGTTCGCGCTGCTGCTGGTCCCCCCGCCCGACGCTGCGCAGGCCGCGTTGCTCTGGAGCTTCGACGGGGAGCGCCTGCGGGCTGAGCCGCTGACCGGGACGACGATGGTCACGTCCGGCGGCGACGAGGACGGCAAGGCGGCCCGGCACCTCGCCGACCTCCAGGCCCGCCCGTGGATCGAGGTCCTGGCTGGGCACACACCGACCGACGACTCGAGCGCACTGACCGTCCGGCACGCGCGCGACGGCCTGGTCTTCGCCACCGTCTTCGGTCAGGTCCTCCGGGCGCGGGCCGGGTCACTGGTGCTGCAGTCCTCGCGTACGCCGTGGCTGCCGGAGTCGTGGCACGAGAAGCGCTTCTGACCGGGTCCGCTCGTCGCGGTCAGCGACCCAGGGCCGTCAGGACGCGCCGCGGCTCGTTGCTGATCACCGCGTCCACCCCGAGCCCGAGAACGAAGTCGATGTCGGCCGGCTCGTCGACGGTCCAGACGTGCACCCGCCCGCCGGCCGCGTGCACCTTCTCCACGTACGAGGGATGCGCCTTCAGCACCTCCAGCCACGGCCCCGCGACGCTGACCCGCGGCGGGAGCGCACCGTCGCGAAGCCGGAGCGGAACCCGCGACATCAGGTAGACGGTCGGCACCGACGGCGCCAGCGCGTGCAGCCGTCGCAGGCTGACCGAGGCGAAGCTCATCACCGTGACCATGCTGACCGACCGCGACAGCGGGGTCGCGAGGCCGAACCGGTCCAGCAGGTCCACCAGGGTGCGCTCGACCAACGGACCGTAGCGGGTGGGGTGCTTGGTCTCGATGTGCAGCTGCACCGGCCGGCCCTGCGACGTCGCCAGCTCGAGCAGCCGCTCGAGCGTGAGCACCTTGCCGGCGTGGGTGTCCGGGCTCTCCCAGTCCGCCTCGAGCAGCTGGTCTGCTCCCCGCTGGCTGGCCTTCCAGCTGGCGAAGTCCAGCTCGGCCAGCTCGGCCAGCTCGAGCGTGCTGACCTTGCCCCGCCCGTCGCTGGTGCGGTCGACCCGGCGATCGTGCACGCACACCAGCACCCCGTCCCGGGTCAGGCGTACGTCGCACTCGAGCGCGTCCGCGCCGTCCGCGATCGCGGCCTCGTACGCGCCGAGAGTGTGTTCGGCGTACGTGAGGGAGCTGCCACGGTGGGCGACCACAAGGGTCCGTGCCGGCACCCCCCGATCCAAGCAGACGTACGCCGTCGGCCGGGGATCACGCCGCGCGTCCTCCTGCGTGATCTTCCTGAGAAGTGACGCCCATCGGACATCTGACGACCATCAGAGGAAGATCACAGCGGGCGGGGTGGCGACAGCAGGGGCGCGGCGGCCGCGCGGAAGGCGTCGGTGAGCGGGGCCGGGCGGCCGTCGCTCAGGTGGACGAGGGTCACCTCGGCGAGCCCGAGGCAGGCGGCCGTGCCGTTTGGCTGGGGCTGCCAGGCTGCCTGCTCCATCCGGTACGACGTGCGCCCCAGCGACACCAGTCGGGTGCGCACGTGCAGCGGCCCGATCCTGCCCTCGACCAGGTAGTCGATGGCGACCCGGGCCACGATCAGGCGTCCCGGCCGCAGCGCCTGCCAGAGTCCGTCGCCCTGGTTCGTGGTCACCCGCGCGTGCTCGAAGAACCGCCCTACCGCCACGTTGTTGAGGTGGTTGTTGGGGTCGAGGTCGTTGTACATGACGGTCAGGTCGACGCCCGGCCCGGGGTAGTTCTCGAGCACGTCGCGACCGTTCCAGCGGCTCGCGTGGTCGGACGTCATCGGCGCACCACGACCGGGTCGACGCCGTTCACCACGTCGATGACCGGTTCCCCGGCCAACGCCCGTCTCAGGTTGGCCGTCGACTGCCCCAGGATCCGCATCGCGGCCTGTGCGGTCGAGCCGGCCATGTGCGGGCTGAGCAGCACGTTCTCGGCTGTACGAAGGGCGCTGTCCGCCGGCAGCGGCTCGACCGAGAAGACGTCCAGCGCCACCCCGCCGAGGTGGGTCGCGCCGGCGATCGCGGACTCGACGACCACCTCGCCCCGGGCGCCGTTGACCAGCAGCGCGCCGGGCTTGAGAGCGCCCGGGTCGACCAGGCCGCGGGTCTCCGGACCCAGCGCGATCACGACGACGACGACGTCGGAGCCGGCGAGCAGGGCCGGCAGCTCCTCGTACGCGAAAGGCACGTCCTTCGCCGTCCGTGACCAGTAGCTGACCGGGCACCCGAAGGCGGCGAACAGGGCCCCGCAGGCCTGCCCGATCGGGCCCATCCCGACGATGCCGACGCGCTTGCCGGCCAGCTCCGCACCCCCGAGCGAGGTCTGCGGCCAGCTCCCGTCCCGGACGGCCTGGTCGGCGGCGACCGTGCGCCGGAGCAGGGCCAGCACGGCGCTCACCGCCCACTCCGCGACGCTGGTCGAGTTGGCGCCGGCCGTGTTGGCGACCGGCACGCCCCGCGCGGCGCACGCGGAGGTGTCGAGCCCGTCGATGCCCACGCTCGGTTGCTGGACGAAGCAGACGCGCGGCCCCGGGTCGTCGACCCGCAGCGTCGGCGACCAGTCGGCCAGGACCAGGTCCGCCTCGGGCAGGAGCGCGTCCACGCAGGCCTGCTCCCGCCGCTCGGGCATCAGCAGCTCGACCGGCAGGTCGCCGAACAGGGCGAGCATCGACTCCTTCGGCACGGGGGGCAGCGCGAGCATCGTCCAAGGCATGCCTGGCACCCTAGGGGGGTGAGCGACGGACAGCTGAGACGCGATCTCGAAGCGGCGGTGCTGGAGTACGGCCTGCTGCTCCAGGGCGAGGTCAGCCCCGACCAGATCGCCCTGTTCTCCCAGGTGCACGGCAGCTTCGACGTGGCCGTGGTGGCGGAGTCGGTCGAGGAGGTCGTGCAGCGGCTGCTGCGGGTCGGGCTGCAGGGCGGAGGCAACGTCGTGGCCGACGTGCTCGCGGCGGCGGCGCGGTTCCACGGTCTGGCCCCCGAGGACCTCGTACGGTCGACCGAACGGCTGCGAGCCGAGCTGGCCACCGAACGGGAGACCTGACTCAGGCGAGCAGCCTCAGGTCACAGCCGACGGGAGCAGCTGCACGAGGTAGCCCGACACCCGGCTGTACTCGCCCGTCACCAGCGCCAGCCCGAGCACGACCAGCGCGACCCCGCCGACCACCGCGACGGTCCGAGAGGCGCGGGACAGGCCTCGGGTCAGGCCTGGCGAGGACGCGACGGCCAGGGCCGCGAGCACGAACGGCACCCCGAGCCCGAGCGCGTAGGCGAAGAGCAGCACCGCCCCGGTCGCTGCGCCGCCCTGACCGGCGGCGAACGCCAGCACAGCGCCGAGGAACGGTCCGACGCACGGCGTGAACGCGGTGCCGAACACGACGCCGAGCAGCAGCGGCGCGACGGTGGAGGAGGACCGGGCGAGCCGGGCGGTCACGCCAGCGGTCCGAGGCGCGGCCCGGGACAGCAGACCCAGCCGGGACTCGACGAGCAGCAGGATCCCGAGGACGACGACGAGCACCCCTCCCCCTCGCTGCACCGGGCCACCGGCCTCGCGGACCACCGAGCCGAGCGTGCCGGCCAGCGCCCCGAGGGCGGTGAACACCACGGCGAAGCCGAGCACGTAGAGCAGGGCGCCGCGCAGCAGCAGACCGGGCTGACGCGCGGGCGGTGCGCCGGAGGAGGCGCCGGACAGCACCCCGACGTACGCCGGGAGCAGCGGCACCGTGCACGGCGCGAGGAAGCTGAGGACCCCGCTGCCGGTCGCGACCCCGACGGCCAGAAGCGTGACGCTCACGCGCCGTAGGTCAGCGTGTAGAGCTGGACGCGGGCGCCAGGCGTCTGCGTGAGCGGGCTGGACAGCGTGAGGGTGTAGAGGTCCAGGCCCGACCCGGACAGGACCGTATAGGTGTCCTGAGCAGCGACGTCGAGAACGGTCCGACCGTTCTTGACGGTGAGGTCCTTGCCCCGCAGTCCCTCGGGCACCGGCTTTCCGTCGACCGTGACGTCCAGCTCGCCGGGCCCGGTCGCCGTCGCGTACACCTCGCGGGCCCGCAGCACCTGGGTCACCGACGCGCCGGGCTGCGGCTCGAGCGAGTCAGGGTGCCCGACGAACGCACCCTTGAGCTGCAGCACGTCGCGAGCCTGGGGCGGGTCGTCCCGCGTCAGCGTCTGACCGTCGAGCACCCCGACACCACCGGCGACCTGCTCCGGCGGCGTACGGCTGCCGAAGTAGGTCTCCGGGGTCAGCGACACGTTCCGGCGCGGGTCGTCGACCAGACCGGTCCCGGCCCTCGGCGCACCCGTGCCCTCGTCCAGCAGCGCGCGCACCGCGGCCTCGGTGGCCTCGGCCCCACCCTCACCGGTCTTCGCGTAACGGATGCGGCCCTGCTGGTCGAGCAGGAAGCTTTGCGGCCAGAACTGCGCGCCGAACGCGGTGAACGTCGACAGCGCCGGGTCCTCGACCACCGGCCACGTCACGTCGAGGTCCTTCACCGCCTTGACCACGTTGGCGTGCTTCTTCTCGAACGCGAACTCCGGGCTGTGGACGCCGAGAACGGTGAACCCGCTCGGCCCGTACGTCTTCTGCAGCGCCCGCAGCTCGGGGAAGGTCCGCCGACAGTTGATGCAGGTGTAGGTCCAGAAGTCGACCAGCACCACCTTGCCGCGCAGGTCCGCGAGCGTCACCGGGCCGGTGTTGACCTGGTTGCTGATGCCGACCAGCGCGGGGGCCTGGGTGGCCTGCGACGCGGGGACCACCACCGGACGGGGACCGGTGTCCAGCTGCGCCACCGCGTCGCCGGACCGCTGCACGGCGATCACCGCGAGCAGCACGCCGACGACGGCGATCGCGACGGCGAGCAGCCGAGCCTGCTTGGGGTTCACGATGAGTCAACCGCGCGAGCGCTGTTCCGGTTCCCGCCCAAGTCACCGGAGAACGCTGCTGCACGGGGTGCGCCACGGGGTGTCAGCGCGTACACCGCGATCTCAGCTCGGGTGGGGGCGGTCAGGGCAGCAGCACGCCCGGGTTGAGCAGCCCGGTCGGGTCGAGCGCGTCCTTCAGCGCCCGCATCGCGGCCAGCTCGGCGGGGCTGCGGGACAGGTGCAGCCACGCGCGCTTGTGGCGCCCGATCCCGTGCTCCGCGCCGATGCTGCCGCCCATCGACGCCGCCAGCCGCAGGACCGCGTCGTCGACCGTCTCGTCGTCGTCCGCCGGGCCGAGGATGTTGACGTGCAGGTTGCCGTCACCCACGTGGCCGAAGACGTACGTCGTGTGCGGTGCGGTCACGGCCGGCAGCGCCTCCAGGAACGGTGCCAGCTGGTCGTACGGCAGAGACACGTCCAGCTTGTGCGGCACACCGACCGTGCTGATCGACTCGGTCAGCCGCTCGCGGTAGGCCCAGAGCCGCTCCGCCGAGGCGCTGTCGGTGGCGACCGCCGCGTCGACCAGGTCGGCGCTCTCCAGAGCCTCGGACAGTCCCGCCTGGGCCTCGAGCATCACGTACGCCCCGGCCTCGAACAGTGGCGGCAGCCCGGCGACCTGACGCACCAGCGCGATCCCGTCGGGAAGCACCAGCTCGGCTGCCCGGAGCCCGGTGACCTGACGTTTCAGCGCTGCGACCAGGGCGACCGCTTGAGCGACCGACTCGGTGCCGACCATCGCGGTATCGAGCCCGGTCACCCGCGGGACGAGCTTGAGGCGTACGGCGGTCACGATCCCCAGCGTCCCCTCGCTGCCGACCAGCAGCTGCGCGAGGTCGTAGCCGGTGGCGTCCTTCGCCAGCCCGCCGAGCCGGGAGACGACCGACCCGTCGGCGAGCACCGCCTCGACGCCGAGCACCTGGGCACGCGTGGTGCCGTACGCGACGACGTGGAGCCCGCCGCTGTTGGTCACGACGCTGCCGCCGACGGTCGCGGTGTCGCGGGAGGCGTAGTCGACGCCGTAGTCCCAGCCGGCCCGTCGGGCCCGCTGCTGCACAGCAGCGATCGTCACCCCGGCCCCGGCCACGAGCGACCCGTCCTCGACCGGGCCGACCCGGTCCAGCCGGCGGGTGCTCAGCACGACGGTGTCCTGCGGCACGGCGCCGGCGACCAGCCCGGTGCCGCCGCCCCGGACGGTGACGCCCACGCCGTGCGCCCGGCAGACGCCGAGCACCGCTGCGACCTCCTCGGTGGTGCTCGGGAGGACGTGCGCGAGCGCCGTCCCGTGCACCCGGCCGGTCCAGTCGGTCTCGACCCCGGCGAGGTCCTCGCTGGTCGCGGACACCTCGCGCAGCGCGGTGAGCAAGGTCTGGGCCTGCGGGGCAGTGGTCACGGTCCGACGGTAGTGCCGCAGAACCGTCCCGACCCGGTCACTTCAGCAGTCGGGAGAGACGCCGGTCGGCGAGCGGCTTGCCGCCGGTCTGGCAGGTCGGGCAGTACTGCAGGGACTTGGTCGCGAACGACACCTCACGGATCGTGTCACCGCAGCGGGGGCAGGGTTCGCCCGTCCGCGCGTGGACGTTCAGTCCGGACTTCTTCTCCGCCTTGAGGGCCTTTGCGGCGAGCCCCTCGGCCCGCCCGACCGCACCCGACAGGGTTTCGAGGATGACGACGTGCAGGCGCTCGACCTGCTCCATGGTGAGCGAGTGCGCCGGCTTGAACGGCGACATCCGCATCTCCCACAGCACCTCGTCGCTGTAGGCGTTGCCGACGCCCGACAGGATGCGCTGATCGGTCAGCACCCCTTTGACCTGGCCGCGGACGCCGGCGAGCAGCCCGGCCAGAGCCTCGGCGGTAAAGGCCGGGTCGAACGGGTCGATGCCGAGCCGAGCGATCCCGGGGACGTCGTTCACGTCACGGACGACGTAGACCGCAAGGCCTTTGCGGGTGCCCTGCTCGGTGAGGTCGAACCCCGACCCGTCCTCCAGGTGGACGCGCAGAGCGAGCGGCCCCTTGCCCGGCCGCGGTGGCGCGGCGGGCAGCTTCTCGCGCCACTGCAGCCACCCGGCCCGGGCCAGGTGGACCACGAGATGAAGCCCGTCGGCGTCCAGGTCGAGGAACTTGCCGTGCCGCTCGGCGCCGGTCAGCGTCAGCCCGGCCAGGCTGGTGACCGGGGGGTCGTAGGTCTTCAGGCTCTGGATCCCCGCCACGTCCACCCGGGCGACCACCTTGCCGACCGCGCGCTCGCGCAGGACGTGGACGAGGGCCTGTACCTCGGGCAGCTCGGGCACCTCGCGACTGTACGACGTGGAGCGCAGGCGTAAGGTTGTCGTCATGACGACGACAACTAGCGGGTACGGCAGCCCGGCCCTGCTCACCGACCGCTACGAGCTGACGATGCTGGACGCCGCGCTCACCTCCGGGCTCGCCGAACGCCGGGCCACCTTCGAGGTGTTCACCCGGCGGCTCCCGAGAGGCCGCCGCTGGGGGGTGCTCGCCGGCAACGGCCGCCTGGCCGGGCACCTCGCGCAGCTGGTCTGGGGACCGGGCCAGATCGCTGCCCTGACCAGGAACGACGTCGTACGGCCACAGACCCGCGACTGGCTCACCGGCCGTCGTCCTGGCGTCACCGTCACCGCCTACCCCGAGGGTTCGCTCTACGTCCCGGACTCTCCGGTGCTCACCGTCGAGGGCTCGTTCGGGGAGGGTCTGCTGCTCGAGACGCTGACCCTGTCGGTGCTCAACGCCGACAGTGCCGTCGCCGCAGCCGCCGCCCGGATGGCGCTCGCCGCCGGTCACCACGACGCCGCTCGGACGCCCCGGCCGCTCTTGGAGATGGGCGGCCGGCGCACGCACGAGCAGGCCGCCGTCAGCGCAGCCCGCGCCGCGTACGTGGCCGGGTTCGGCAGCACCAGCAACCTCGAGGCGGGCCGGCGCCACGGGGTGCCGACCGTGGGCACCACCGCGCACGCCTTCGTGCTCGCGCACACCTCCGAGCGGGCGGCCGTCCAGGCGCAGATCTCCGCGCAGGGGGTCGGCAGCACGGTGCTGGTGGACACCTACGACACGCAAGCGGGCATCCGGCTCGCGGTCGACGTCGCCGGGCCGCAGCTCGGCGCGATCCGGCTCGACAGCGGGGACCCCCAGGTCGAGGTGCCGAAGGCACGCGCGCTGCTCGACTCCCTCGGCGCCACCGGCACGCGGATCGTGGTGACCGGCGACCTCGACGAGCACTCGATCGCGGCGCTCGCCGACCAGCCGGTCGACCGTTACGGCGTCGGCACGAGCCTGGTCACCGGTTCCGGCGCCCCGACCGCAGGGTTCGTCTACAAGCTGGTCGCCATCGAGGACGACGACGGTGAGATGCGGCCGGTCGCGAAGAACTCCCCCGGCAAGCAGACCCGAGGAGGCCGCAAGCGCGCCTGGTGGACCGGCACCGACGAGGTCCTCCGGCTGGACGACGAGCCGGTCGCTGGTGCCACCCCGATCCAGCGACCGCTCACCGGGTACGACGACGTTGCCGGAGCACGACAGACCTGCGCGGCCGCCCTGACCCGGCTCGATGCCGCAGCCCGTGACCTCAGCCCCGGTGACCCCGCCTGGACCGCCACCCTGGAGGACGTGTGAGAGCCCTGCTGGTCGTCGACGTGCAGCACGACTTCACCGAAGGGGGCTCGCTCGCCGTCGAGGGAGGAAAGCAGGTCGCGGCGCAGATCCGTGACGTCCTGGCCGGCTACGAGGTGACCGTCGCGAGCCAGGACTGGCACCTCGACCCGGGCGCGCACTTCAGCAACGAGCCGGACTTCGTCACCTCGTGGCCGCGCCACTGCGTCGTCGGTACCGACGGCTCGCGCCTGCAGGAGCCGCTGGCCGAGGACCTGTTCACGGTCGTCGTCCGCAAGGGCGAGCGCTCGGCGGCCTACAGCGCCTACGAAGGACGGACGGCCACCGGCACGCTCCTCGGCGACTGGTTGCGCGAGCGCCACGTCACCGCGGTCGACGTGTGCGGCATCGCGACCGACCACTGCGTCCGCGCCACCGCGCTGGACGCCGTCGCGGAAGGCTTCGCCACCCGGCTGTTGCAGCACCTCGTCCGAGGGGTCGCCCCGGCGACCACCGCCGCCGCGTTGACCGAGCTCGCGGCCGCCGGGGTCGAGCTGGGGTGACGGGTCAGGACCAGCTCCTCCATCCGTACGACCCCCACGCCTTCCCGCCCTTCGCCGTCACCGTCGACGTCGTGCTGCTGACCGTGCGCGAGCAGCAGCTGCAGGTGCTGCTCGTCGAGCGGGACACCGAGCCGTTCCGCGGTCAGCGCGCGCTGCCGGGCGGCTTCGTGAAGCCGGACGAGGACCTCGACGCAGCCGCGATCCGGCGGCTCGAGCAGGAGACCGGGGTGCGGCGGGAGCGGGCGCACGTCGAGCAGCTCGGGGCGTTCGGCCGGCCGGACCGCGACCCGCGCATGCGGGTGGTGTGCGTGGCCTACCTGGTCTTCGCCCCCGACCTACCGGCGCCCACGCCCGGCCCGAGCACCCGCAGCGTGGACTGGACCCCGGTCGCCGAGGCCGACCCCACCGCGTTCGACCACCCGGCAGTGCTCGCCGCCGGCGTGGAGCGGGCGCGGGCCAAGCTCGAGTACAGCCCGTACGCCACCGCCTTCTGCCCTCCTGAGTTCACCGTCGCCGAGCTGCGGCGCGTCTACGAGGCGACCTGGGGCGGGCCGCTGGACCCGCGCAACTTCCACCGCAAGGTGACCGGCACAGCGGGCTTCCTCGTCCCGGTCGGCCGCGACTCCTCCCCCGGCTCGGGCGGCGGGCGACCGGCCGCGCTGTTCCGCGCCGGCGACGCTGCCCTGCTGCACCCCGCGATGCTCCGACCGGACGGTCCTCGCTGACCCGTGTCCGCGCAGGGTCCCGCCTGCTCACG
This sequence comes from Mycobacteriales bacterium, assembly GCA_038235705.1. GTDB lineage: Bacteria > Actinomycetota > Actinomycetes > Mycobacteriales > SCTD01 > CANKBT01. The sequence goes on along the minus strand of JBBSTR010000028.1, from coordinate 8,927 downwards.
GCGTCCCGGTCAGGGTCGGCGGGCGCTCACCAGCACCGCCGCGGCGGGCAGGTCGACCAGACCGTCCCCCGCCCCGTACGAGGACCGGGCCAGCTCCACGTACGTCGCCCGCGCCTGCGCCCGGAGGGCAGGCCCCGCCTCAGCCAGCACCGCACCGGTCCGGGGCGTCCCGTCCGCGACCGCGTCGAACCAGGCCCCCGGCTCCACGGTCATCGTCCACCGAGGACGTGCGACCTGGACGTCGTCCCAGTCGGCGAACAGCGACGTCAGCTCGGCGGAGGAGGAGAACAGGTGCGCGTCCGGTCCCGGCGGCACGACGCCGGGTAGCCCTAGCCCGTCGACGACCGGCCCGAACAGCCCGAACACCGGGTTGTCGGCGTCCCAGACCGTCATCGCGAGCCGCCCGCCCGCTCTGAGCACGCGACTCAGGGAGGCGACCCCGACAGCCGGCCGGGGCAGGTGGTTCAGGACGTAACCGGCGACGACCGCGTCGAACGTCCCGACCTCGAACGGTAGCCCCTCGACCCCGGCCTGCTGGGCGTCGACCCCGGCCTCCCGGGCGATGGCGACCATGGCCACGGACTGGTCCACCGCCCGCACGTCGGCGCCACGGTCCGCAGCGGCGAGCGCCACGAAGCCCGGTCCGGTGCCGACGTCGAGGGTCCGCACGCCGGGCCCGACGCGCGCGGCGTCGAGCAGCGCCGGGATGCTGTTGCGGGTCAGCTCACCGATCGAGGCGGCGTACGCCCCGGCGCGCTGCTCCCACACCCCCCGCTCCCACTCGCTGAACGCCGTCAGCTCGTCCTCGGTGTGCGCCACGCCAACCCCCTGATGCCTGTGTCGGCCCTACCTCGGAAGTATGGCGGAGCCTCGCAAGCCCCCGCCGGAGTCCCGACGTTGACGCTCACACGGCGCGCGGTCCGGCACCGGGCACGGCTTGATGACGTACGGTTCAGCCGGCGCAGATCGCCGCGAGCCACGGGTAGGGGTTGACCGCGGCGCCGCCGCCCGGGTGCGCCTCGAAGTGCACGTGCGACGGCGTCGTCTCGGCGTTGCCCGTGTTGCCGACGTGCCCGAGAACCTGACCGGCCCGGACCCGCTGTCCGACGGTCACGAACTCGGCGTCGTGGTGCGCGTAGTAGAACCGGTCACCGCTGTCGGTGCGCAACCACAGCGAGATGCCGCCGAGCCCGCCGCTCCCGACCTTGTCGATCACCCCGTCCCGTACGGCGTAGCTGTTGCTCCCCTTCGGCGCGAACACATCGGTGCCCTGGTGCTGCCGACCGCCCGAGCGCGCTGCGTGCCAGGTGTCGGTGAAGCTGTGCACCGGCCCGACGGGGCAGGTGCCGTCCGGACCGGAGTAGGGCGCGCTGACCACGGTCCCGGGCAGGGCGCCGATCTGTGCCGGCGCTCGCGCCGCCTGCTGCTCGACCAGCAACGCTGCAACGGCTGCCCGTCGTTCCTCCGCCCGCTGCTGCTCCACCAGGCGCAGGACCTCGTCGTCCGCCGAGGAGAGCCGGTCCTGCTGCCCCCTCAGGGCCGAGTCCAGTCGGGCCTGTTCCTGGACGAGCCGACCGGACAGGTGCACGCGGGAGGCGGCTACCTCGGCGGCGCGAGCCTCTCGGACCTCCACGTCGTGCCGGGCGGCTGCCGCCGCGACCCGGATGCCGGAGTCCGCGGCGAGCACCGCCCGCAGGTCCCTCGTCCGTCGTACGAGGTCCTCGGGGCTCCCCGCCCGCGTGAGCATCCTGAGCATCCCGTTCTGGGTGCCGGTCCGATAGAGCGCGACGGCGCGCCGGTCGGCCTGCGCGCCCACCGCGTCAGCGGTCGCCCGGGCCGTGTCGACGTCCCGGGACAGCGCCACCGAGGTCAGCACGGCCGCGGTGAGCGCAGTCTCGGCCAGCTCGTAGTCGGCGACTGCGCGCGCCGCCTGGCTGCGCAGGTCGGCCAGCTCGGCGCGCAGGGCGCTCGCCCGGGCCTGCGCGAAGGACACCGGGTCCTCTGCCGCGGCCGGTCCGCTCGCGACGCCGAACGCGCAGGTGAGGGCCAGCAGACCCCCGAGCGCGGTAGGGGCTCCTCCGCGGCTCACCGTCCGGGTGTCGACCGGGACGCCCCCTGCCTGAAGCGTCCCCGACGTCTGGCACGATCGGCCCATGCCTGCGCTCACCCGTGACGACGCCGTGTTCACCCTCCACCTGGGCGACGACGAGAACCGGTTCACCCCGGCCTGGGTCGCCGAGGTCGGGGCTGCCCTCGACGAGGTCGTCGCCGCCGACGGCCCGAAGGCCCTCGTCACGACCGCCACCGGGAAGACCTGGAGCCAGGGGCTCGACCTGGCCTGGCTGACCGAGCACCCGGACGAGCGGTCTGACTATGTCGGGTCGGTGCACGCCCTGTTTGCCCGCGTGCTGACCCTGCCGGTCCCGTGCGTCGCCGCGATCGGCGGCCACTGCTTCGCGGCGGGCGCGATGCTCGCCCTCGCCCACGACCAGCGGGTGATGCGCAGCGACCGCGGGTTCTTCTGCCTGCCCGAGGTCGACATCAGGATCCCGTTCTCGCCGGGGATGTCCGCGCTGATCAGCGCGAAGCTCACCCCGGCGACGGCCCACGAGGCGATGACGACCGGGCGCCGTTACGGCGGCCTGGACGCGGCAGCCGCCGGCCTGGTCGACCTGGCCGTCGAGGAGAGCGCCCTGCTCGCGACCGCGACGGAGCGCGCCGAGGCGCTGGCCGGCAAGCACGGGCCGACGCTCGCCGCCATCAAGTCCGAGCTCTACGCCCTGCCGCTGACCCGGTTGTCCCAGGGGCTCGCCGTGACGTCGCTGCAGGGCTGATCCGCGGCGCGGTGCACCAGGCCGCCGTGCGACGCGAGCCAACCCGTCAGCTCGTCGGCCGGCACTGGACGTGACCAAAGGTAGCCCTGGCCGAGGTCACAGCCGAGCGCTCTGGCGGCGTCCTGGTCGTCCAGCGTCTCGATGCCTTCCACGATCACGTTGCATCCGCTCCGGACGGCTGTCGCGGCCAGGCTGCGCGCCAGCTCCCCTGCCGCGTCCGACCGCCCGAGCCGGGCGGTCCAGGACCGGTCCAGCTTGACGTTGTCGAAGGGCAGCAACCGCAGCGTGCGGGAGGACGCGTGGCCCGTGCCGAAGTCGTCCAGCGCCAGGTGGAAACCGCGATGACGCAGCTCCTGCAGGACCGCCAGCTCGCGCGCGGAGGACGGCGGCGGCAGGCTCTCGGTGAGCTCGAGCACGATCGCGGAGGGATCCAGGCCGGCCCGGCCGCTCTCGACCCGGTCGAGCAGGAACGGGTCCTGGAGCTGTCGGGGGCTCAGGTTGATCCCCGCGGCGAAGTCCCGGTCCGGCGGCAGCCGCCGCTTCCACCAGACCACCTGCTCGCAGGCAGCGGCCAGCACGAAAGCCCCCATCCCGACGATCGCACCGGTGCGTTCGGCCACCGGGATGAAGTCGTCCGGCATGACGAGCCCGCCGTCCACGTCGTGCATGCGCAGCAGTGCCTCGACCCCGACCGGAGCACCGTCGAACAGGCGCACGACAGGCTGGTAGACCACGCGCAGACGGTCCTCGGCGACCGCGGTGCTGACCAGGAGTCTCAGCCGGTCGTCATCCACCCACCGAGTCTCGGGACGGACCTGGGTTTTCTTTATCGGGACACGCAGAGTTCACCCGTCTGCAGCCACGGCCGGATCACGTGGGCAGCTGGATCGCGGACCCCGCGCTGCGCTCGACGCGTCGGAGACCTGCCCCGGCCGAACGCAGTGTCACCGCCTCGTCACGCTATGGCAAGGGTCGATCTTCCACCACGACGTCCCGGGTCACCTCCTGGACACCGCTCCACGGTCTCAGACGAGCAGCTGCTGACTGGCCAGCTCGCGGTAGAGCGGGCTCGTGCCGACCAGCTCGTTGTGCGTCCCGGTCGCGACAACCCGGCCGTCCTCCATGACCACGATCTGGTCGGCGTCGACCACGGTCGACAGCCGGTGGGCGACGACGAGAAGGGTCCGCCCGGTCGCGACGGTGTCGATCGCGCGGCGCAGCAGCGCCTCGTTGCGGGCGTCGAGGTTGCTCGTCGGTTCGTCGAGCAGCAGCAGCCCTGGCGCGGCCAGCAGCGCCCGGGCGATCGCGAGCCGCTGCCGCTCGCCACCGGACAGCAGCACGCCTCCGTCACCGACCTCGGTGGCGAGGCCTTCTGGCGCACGGGCGACGAGGTCGGTGAGCCCGACGCTCCCGAGCACCCGGTCGAGGTCGGGATCGCTCGCACGAGGATCGCCGAGCAAGAGGTTGTCGCGCAGCGTCCCGGCCAGCGCCGGGGCCTCCTGCTCGACGTAGCCGGTGCTCGCCCGCAGCGCGTTGGTGTCGAGGTCGCGCACGTCGTGCCCGCCCACCCGGACCGAGCCGCTGCTCACGTCGTAGAACCGTTCGACCAGGGCTAGCACCGTCGACTTCCCGGCGCCGCTCGGACCGACCAGCGCGGTCCGCGTGCCACGCGGGACGGTGAACGAGACACCCCGGAGCACCTCGGCCCCGCCGTACGAGAAGTGCACGTCCCGCAGCTCCACGAGGGCGCCGACGGGCCTCTGCGTGCCGCCTGGTGGCTCGAGCGGCAGGGCCAGGATCGCCTCGACCCGCCCGAGAGCACCGAGCCCGGTCTGCAGGGTGGTGAACGCGCTGATCGCCTGGCCCAGCGGGAGCACGAGCAGGAACAGGTAGAGCACGAAAGCCACCAGGTCGGCCACCGACAGCGTGCCCTTCGCGACCCGGGCGCCGCCGAGCCCAAGCACCAGGATCGCCGCGCCCTGGACCGTCACGGCCGCCGCCGGGGAGATCACCGCCTGCAGCCGTGCGACCCGTAGCCCTGCCCGGTAAGCCCCTCGTGCGCTCGTCGCGACGGCCTCGGTCTCGCGCTGCTGGGCGTTCGCCGCTCGGATCGTGCGTACGGCCGTGATCGCCCGTTCGACGCTCGACGTCATGTCGCCGACCCGCGCCTGGGCGGTGGCCGACGCCTCCCGGACCTTGCGGCTGACCGTGAGCACGAGCCCGATCCCGACGGCCAGCGCAGCCAGGGTGACGAGCAGCAGGCTCACGTCGAGCAGCGCCATCGCGGTCGCGGCGCCCACGACGATCACCGCGCCGCTGACCGCCTCGACCAGGCCGGAGGTGACCACGGCCCGCAGCAGTGTCGTGTCGGCTCCGACCCGGCTCAGCAGGTCGCCGGTGCGCCGCCGGTCGTGCTCGGCGACCGGCAGGCCGATCAGGTGCTCCGCCAGTCGGGTGCGGGCGTCGAGCACGACGGCTTCGCCCGTACGTTGCAGCAGATACCTCTCGAGCCCGCCCAGTGCGGCGGCACCGACCAGGACGGTGACGAGCAAGGCCACCGCGGCCGCGACCGGCCTGCCGTGGGTCGTGCGGTCGAGCACCGCGCGGATCAGCAGCGGCTGCGTCAGCGCGGCGGCCGAGCCGACCAGCGCCAGCACCGCCACGGCCGTCAGGACCCGGCGGTGCGGGGTCAGGTACGGGAGCAGCTGCCGCATCCCGGCCTTGGGCGCCGGATGATCCACGGGACGAACGGTCTCGGGGGTCCGGTCGGTGAGGCTGGCGTCGGGCACCTGCTCATCCTGCCCGGGAAGTCCCCGTCCGGCCGGGCACGGCCGCCAGGCCATCACCTCCGTCCTCGACCTGCGCCCCATCACCTCCAGCTCCGCCCCATCCATGACGGGACCCCATCAGCCGCAGCGCAGCGCAGCCCTGCCGGCGAGCGCCGGCGAGGGGGCCTCAGACGGTGCGGGCGGTCGCGGCGCGTGCGCGCAGGGCGGTGAGGAGCATGCCGGCGGCCAAGCTTGCGCCGACGCCCTCCCCCGCACGCAGACGCAGGTCCAGCAGCGGTTCGAGCCCCAGCTCGGTGAGCACCAGGGCGTGCGCCTGCTCCCGGCTCCGCTGGCCTGCGACGAGGTGGGAGGCGACGCCCGGCTCCAGACGTACGGCCAGCAGCGCCGCCACCGAGGTCGCCAGGCCGTCGAGCACGACAGCGCGGCCGGCAGCAGCCGCCCCGAGCACCGCCCCGGTCAGCACCACGAGCTCACCGCCGCCGAGCGCACCGAGCAGCCGCAGCGCCTCGGGAGCCCCGTCACCGAGACCAGGCCCGACCCGGTCGAGGGCCCGCTGCGCCACGGACACCTTCGACGCCACCATCGTGCTGTCCGAGCCGGCCCCGAGCCCCACGGTCTCCGCTGCCGTGCGACCGAGCAGGGCCGCGGTCAGCGCCGCCGCGACGGTGGTGTTGCCGACGCCGACCTCACCGAGCACGAGCAGACCGCCGTCCTCGCCGCCGAGCCGTCGGCCGCGATCCAGCAGGCGGTCGACGTCGGCCGGGGTCAGGGCGTCGGACGTGACCAGGTCGCCGCGTGGCTCGAGCGGCCGGGCGTCGACCGCGCCGCGCACCGGCTCCGTCACCCCGGCGTCCACGACCACGACGTCCAGCCCCACCGAACGGGCCGTCGTCACCCCGAGCGCCTGGCCGGCGACCGCAGCAGTGAGCACCTCGTGGGTGACCGAGACGTCGTACGCCGAGACGCCGTGGGCTGTCACCGGATGGTCCGCGCCGACCAGCAGCAACGTTCCTCGCGACGGGTCCGGGCCGAGCGACAGCACCCGGTCCAGCGCCCGGTCCAGCGCACCTAGCGAGCCGGGCGGGGTGAGCAGGACGTCGGCGTCGTCGCGCACGCCCACCACCGCCTCGGGGGCCGGCGCGCGCAGGTGAGACGGCGGGGCGGCGGGTCCCTCGACAGGCCACCGCTCGTCGAGCACGACATCGGCCAGCGGCGCCCGACGCGACCAGCCGGCCCGCTCCAGACCCGGCGTCGGGGGCCGCTCGTCCGGCCAGCCGAGGCACAGCCAGCCGAGCGTCTCGACCCCGTCCGGCAGCCCGAGCAGGTCGGCCAGGTCAGCGGGCTGAAACAGCGTCACCCAGCCGACCCCGAGCCCCTCTGCGCGCGCCGCGAGCCACAGGTTCTGGATGGCGCACGCGCACGACCACAGGTCCGCGTCCGGGAAAGAAGCACGGCCGAGCACCCCCGCCGCGGCCGTCCGACGGTCGCACAGGACCACCACCCCCAGTGGCGCCTCACGGATCCCCTCGAGCTGCAGGTCGAGCAGCCGTCGCCCCGACTCGGGGTCCAACCCGTCGGCCTGACGCAGACGCTCCCGGTCGGCGAGCAGTGCAGCGCGTTCCCGGGTGTCGGGGCTGCGTACGACGACGAACCGCCACGGCTGGCTGTGCCCCACGCTCGGGGCGTGGTGCGCCGCCGTGAGGACCCGTTCCAGCACCTCGACCGGGACGTCGTCCGGCCGGTAGCGGCGGATGTCGCGGCGCGCGTCGATCACCTCGTGCAACGCCTCGCGGACGGCAGCAGGCATCGCCCACGCCTGCGGGTCGTCGGCGCGGTCACGAGCGCTGGTGCGGTCACCGATCAGCGGTACGGGCCGGTTCCACACGCTGCAGAACAGTAGGACCAGAACTCGGCGTTCACCCCTCGGCGCAACCGCCAGTCTCGGACTCGGCTCCGTGCTCCTAAGCGCTGCCGAGGCCTGGCTCGTCGGCGTCGGCGCCCCCAAGGTCCCGCTGATACCGTGCTCGGCCGCCAGCTGCCCTGAGCAGGCTGCGCTGAGCGTCCCGGGTCAGCTCTCCGCGATCACCACGGCCGTCGCCACGCCGCCGTCGTGCGACAACGACAGGTGCCAGGTCGTGATCCCCTGCGCCTCGGCCTCCTCGGCGACGGCGCCGTGCAGCCGCAGGTGAGGGCGACCGCGGTCACCGGTGACCACCTCGGCGTCACGCCAGCGCAGCCCGCCGGGCGCACCGAGCGCCTTGGCCACGGCCTCCTTCGCGGCGAACCTTGCCGCCAGCGACTCCACCGGCCGTTCGCGCTCCCCGTCGGTGAACAGCCGGGTGAGCAGCGTGGGCGTACGGGCTATGGCTGCCTCGAACCGCGCCACGTCGACCACGTCGATCCCGACCCCAACGATCACGGGTCCTCGCTCGCCGGAACCGTGCACGCCCGAAGACCGGCGTCGGGCCCGACCGGTGCACGGTTCACGGCGGCAAGGCAGCACAGCAGACTGCACAACGTCGCTCACTCCACCGTCACGGACTTGGCGAGGTTGCGGGGCTGGTCGACGTCGAGCCCACGCGCCTGGGCGATCTCCGCCGACAGCACCTGCATCGGGACGATCGTCAGGAGCGGAGCGAGCAGCGTCTTGGTGTCCGGGATCCGGATGATGTGGTCGGCGTACGGCGTGAAGCTCTCGTCCCCGTCGGAGGCCAGCACGATCGTGCGGGCACCCCGTGCGCGGACCTCCTGCACGTTGTTGACCAGCTTGGGCGTGAGCACGTGCCGGGTGGCGACGACGACGACCGGCGTGCCCTGGGTGACCAGCGCGATCGGGCCGTGCTTGATCTCGCCGGCCGGATAGCCCTCTGCGGAGATGTACGCCAGCTCCTTCAGCTTGAGCGCACCCTCCAGCGCGATCGGGAAGCCCACGTGGCGACCGAGAAAGAGCACCCGCTCCTCCGCCGCCAGCGAGCGAGCGAGCGCACGGACCGGCTCCATCCGGGTCAGCAGCTCGGCGATCAGGTCCGGGATCTCCATGAGGTCACGCAGGTGTGCGCGCACCTCGTCGGCGTCCCGACTGCCACGGATCCCCGCGAGGTAGAGCCCCACGAGGTACATCGCCGTGATCTGTGCGATCACCGCCTTCGTCGAGGCGACCGCGACCTCCGGCCCGGCGCGGGTGCACAGCGCCGCGTCGGACTCCCGGGCGATGGTGCTGCCGAGCGTGTTCGTGACCGCTAGGACCCAGGCACGCTGGGACCGGGCATGGCGTACGGCCTCGAGGGTGTCGGCTGTCTCGCCG
>JBBSTR010000027.1:0-29617 GCA_038235705.1 Mycobacteriales bacterium | reverse complement strand
GCAGTAGGCGGGTGCTCAATTGCCCGGGCAGCCGTCCCGTGCCGACGCGTGGTGCAGCACCAAGCCTGCTGAGACGCCCCGCACGTGCGGCAGGTCTCAGCAGGCGGGAGAGGGCAGGACGCGCAGCCGTACGGTCTCCGGCATGGCCAGCAGCGCCGCCGTGACAGCCGGCAGCTCGGGCCCGTCGACGTCGGTGACGGCGTAGCCGAGCGGACCGCGGGTGGTGAGCAGCTGCCCCACGATGTTCATCCCGTGCTCGGCGAGGAGGGCGTTGACCGCCGCGAGCACGCCAGGGGTGTTGGTGTGCAGGTGCAGGATCCGGCAGCCGACGCCGCGGGGGAGGGCGACCGGCGGGAGGTTCACCGACAGCGCCGTGGAGCCCTCGGCGTCGTAGGCCGCGAGCTTGCCGGCCACGAAGTGGCCGATGTCTTGCTGCGCCTCCTCGGTGGACCCGCCGACGTGCGGGGTGAGGATGACGTTCGGCAGCCCGCGCAGGTCGGAGACGAACTCTTCGCCGCGGCTCTTCGGCTCGACCGGGAAGACGTCGACGGCTGCGCCCGCGAGGTGACCGGAGAGGATGTGTTCGCGCAAAGCTGCGTGATCGACGACGAAGCCACGTGACAGGTTCAGGAAGATGCTGCCGTCGCGCATCTGCGCCAGTTCCGGTTCGCCGAACAGGCTGTTGTTGGAGACCCGGCCGTCGACGTGGAGGGTGACGATGTCGGCCTCGGCGAGCAGCTCGTCCATCGTGCCGCAGCGGCGCGCGTTGCCGAGGGCGAGCCGATCGGCGGTGTCGTAGAACAGCACCGACATGCCGAGCGCCTCGGCGACGACCGACAGCTGGCTGCCGATGTTGCCGTAGCCGACGATGCCCAGCCGACGACCTCGGACCTCGTGGCTGCCGACCGCGGACTTGTCCCAGCGTCCGGCGTGCATCGCGGCGTTCTTGTCGGTGAGCCGACGGGTCAGCGCGATGATCTCGCCGATCGCGATCTCGACGACGCTGCGGGTGTTGGAGAACGGTGCGTTGAAGACCGCGATGCCGTGGGCGGTGGCCGCGTCGAGGTCGATCTGGTTGGTGCCGATGCAGAACGCACCGACCGCGGTCAGGTCCGGTGCGGCGGCGAGGACGTGGTCGGTCAGCCTGGTGTTCGAGCGGATCCCGAGCAGGCGTACACCGGGCAGCGCAGCGATGAGCTCCTCGGCGGACAACGCCCGGTCGAGCAGCTCGACGTCGTACGACTGGGACAGCAGCTTCACCGCGTCGTCGTGAATGTTCTCCAGCAGCAGGGCGCGGGGTCGGGTCACGTGGGCTGATGCTACCGAGCAGGCAGACTCACAGGATGCGACGGTCCGTCCTCCTCGCGCTGGCCGTCGGGATCGTCCTCGCCGACTCGGCCGTGGTGACCTTGGCACTGCCACAGATCCTGCGCGAGCTCGGCGGCACGGTGACCGGGGTCGCGTACGTGCTGATCTCCTTCAACGCCGTGCTCGCGCTCGCTGCCGTCCCGGCCGCTCGGCTCTGTCACCGTCGTGACCCCGCGCCGGTGGCCGTCGTGGGGCTGGTCGTGTTCGCGGCCGCCTCGGCCGCCTGCGCTCTGGCGCCGAGCATCTCCGTCCTCATCGCGGCGCGCACCGTGCAGGCGGTCGGCGGTGCCCTCGCGGTGGTGTCGTGTCTGGAGCTGCTGGTCGTCTCGACGGGCTCGGAGCACCACGGCGTACGTCGGTGGATCACGGCGGGTGTGATCGGCACCGCGACCGGACCGGTGGCCGGCGGGCTGCTCACCGAGGCGATCTCGTGGCAGGCCATCTTTGTCGTGCAGGTGCCGCTGGTGCTGCTCGCCGTGCCGGGCGCCCTGTCGCTCCGCGGCACGGGCGTACGTCCGCTCGACACGCCGCAGCCTGGTCCGCGGCGAGTGCACGCTGGGGACCGTCCGGACGTCGCCGCGAACCTGGCGCTGGGCCTGGTGTCCGCGGCGCTGACCGCCGCCCTGTTCCTGGTCGTGCTGCTGCTGGTCGAGGGCTACCGGCGCTCGCCAGCGACAGCCGCGCTCGCGGTCAGCACGGTCCCGTTGGCGGCCCTGCTGGCCCGGCCGCTGGCCCGGTTCGCCAAGGCGGGTGCCCGGTCCGAGATTGTCGCCGGCACGCTCCTGCTGGCCGGCGGTCTGGTGGCGCTGGCCTACCTCCCCGACGCCCGGCTCGGCTGGACGGTGGCCCCGCAGGCGCTGGTCGGCCTCGGGCTCGGGCTGACCGTGGACGCGCTGACCCTGGCGGCCCTGCAGAGGAAGGGCCCACGCGTACGGCACGGCGGCTGGACGATCTCCGCCCGGCACGCCGGCGTCGTCGTCGGTCTCGTGCTGCTGACGCCGGTGTTCACCGGCGACCTGCGCGACGCCCAGGTGCCGGCGCGCGAGTCGATCGCGGCGCTCGTGCTCGACGCCCAGCTGCCGCCGAAGGTCAAGATCGAGCTGGCCGTCGGGCTGGCCGAGCAGCTGTCGAAGGAGAGGGGCCGGGTCCCGGACCTGCACCCGGCCTTCGCGGCGCTGCGCCTCGGACCGATCGACCGGATCGTCGCCGACCGCCTGGAGGGCCGGCTCGACGACCAGCTGGAACGCGCGGCCACCCAGGCCTTCCGGGACTCGTTCCTGCTGGCCGGCGGGCTGGGCCTGCTGGCGCTGCCGTTCCTGCTCCCGCTGCCCGGCAGGCGCTGGTGAAGGCCCGCGCGGTCGCGCTGCCGCTGCTCGCGCTGCTGCTGGTCGCCGCGGTGATCGGGCTGCAGGTCAGCAACGGTGGCGGCACCTTTGCGCCGTCCGCCTCCGGCGACCCCTGCAACCCCCGACAGGTGCAGTCGGTCGCCTCCGGCATCGACGGCCTGAGCGAGGAGATCGTGCTGCTCGGCCTCGACGGCGCTGCCTGCCGCCTCGGCCTGTCGCGGGAGGCGCTCCTGCTCGATCTTGCGCAGGACCAGCGGCCGCCCGGCACGGTCGAGGCCGTACGGGCGGGGTTGACCGGCGCCGTCGACCGGCTGCAGGAGGAAGGTCGGCTCCCGAAGGCCTCCGTGCTGGCGAACGAGGCGGTCCAGCTGTCCAACCTTTCGGGCTTCGTGAAGCGAGCCCTCGGGGCGATCCCAGACCGGCTGATCGACAGCCAGCTCGACACCGCCGACGTGCTGCGGCGCGCGATCAGCACGATTGACGTCGCCACGCTGCTTGACAGCCTCGACGACCCGGGGAGCCTGCAGCGGTCCGTTCAGGACGCCGTGGTCGGCGCTGCGCGGGACGAGATCGTCGACCGGGTCCGCAACCTGTTCTGACCCCGGGAATGACGCGCCCGGCGAGATAGTTGCGAGTGCAAGCAAAGGGTGGGAGCGTCCTGCCACTGCACTGGGGGAACCATGTCCACACTGCTGCGCGTCGACGCGAGCATGCGCGTCGACGGATCGGTCAGCCGCGCCGTCGGCGACAGCGCCACCGAGGCCTGGACCGCCGAGCACCCAGACGGCACCGTCACCCGTCGTGACCTGTCCGCCTCGCCGCTGCCGAGCACGACGTGGGCCCTGGCGGTCAGCGCCGCATACGCGCCCGAGGACACCTGGACCCAGGACCAAAAGGATGCCCGTGCGCTCGTGCAGCAGCTGGGCGACGAGCTCATCGCCGCAGACGTCGTCGTGCTCGCGTCGCCGCTCTACAACTTCGGCCCCGGCCAGTACGTCAAGACCTGGATCGACCTGCTCATCGCGCACCCCAAGCTCGGCCCGGGCACCCAGGCGCTCGCGGGCAAGAAGCTGGTGCTCGTCGTCGCCGAGGGCGGCGGCTACCGCGCAGGCACCCCGCGCGAAGGGTGGGACCACGGCACGCCGTACCTCCAGCGGATCTTTGTCGACAACTTCGGCATGGTCGTGGACACCGTGATCGCCGACCTCACCCTGGCCGACACGACCCCGGCGATGGCGCACCTGAAGGGAGCAGCCGCGACGGCTCTGTCGGCTGCGCACGAGGACGCCAGGGCGCACGGCGCGAGGCTCGCGGCCTGACCTGCTGCGCGTCGTTGACAGCAACGTGACAGGTGCGCGGCAGGTGGGTCTCAGGCGCCGGGACCAGGCTCGGGGCACACCTACCGAGGGAGATCACCATGCATCGCCGTACCGCCGCCGTCCTGCTCTCCGGAACCCTGCTGACCGGGGTGGCCGGGGTAGCCGCTGTCACCCCCGCGTCGGCCGCCGTCGGGAGCCCTAGCCGGCTGTCCGCCTTCGGCAACGCGCTCAAGGGGCTCGTCGCCGACGGCACCCTGACCCAGGCGCAGGCCGACACGGTTGCCAAGACCCTCGCCGACAAGGCGCACGGTCCGGGTCTCGGCCGCCGTGGACCTGAGGCCCTCAGAGCCGGGCTCGACCAGGCAGCACAGGTCCTGGGCCTGACGAGGCAGGAGCTCGTCGTGCAGCTGCGAGGCGGCAAGACCCTCGCGGACGTCGCGCGGACCAAGAGCGTCCCGGTCACCGACCTCGTGAACGCCCTTGTCACCAACGCGAAGGCCCGGTTGGCCACGGCGGTCACCGATGGGCGGCTGACCCAGGCCCAGGCTGATGCCCGTTCGACCAACCTGACGCGGGAGATCACTGACCTGGTCAACGGCGTACGGCCGCTGCGCGGACCGGGCGGACAGGGCTTCCGGCACGGTCACCGACCGACGGACCCCGCCGATCCGACCGAGCCCGGGAGCCCCGCACCGACGAGCCCCGCTCCCGCCACGACAGCACCGAGCAGTGCGCAGGTTCCAGCGGCCGGGTCGACGACGACGGCGTGAGGCCGCTCACGCGGTGAGCAACGTTGCTCCCCGAGTGGCCGTCCACAGACGTGCGCTCTGCCCAGTCCCACATGACGAAGGCCCCGCTCGGATGAGCGGGGCCTTCTACGTGCGGGTGGTGCGTCAGTAGTAGCGACGCGTGCTGCCACCGATCGGCACCAGGTTGAGGATCAGGCCGACGACGATCAGGATGGCACCGATCGTGATCAGGATGGGCGAGGTGAAGAAGCCGATGATGAGCAAGATAATGCCTAGAACGACCATGATTTTTTCCTCCAGTGGGTTGACCTGATGAGACGGATGCCCGCCGAACCGATGATCCAACCCCTCCGGACGGGGTCTTTACGGCTCGGGACGCACGTCGGGCCCGCCCACCGAGGTGGACGGGGCCTGACGGACCCGGTCGGTCGGGGCAGCCGACCCGACCGACGGTGATGTTGCGGCTGTAGAGGGCCTGCGGCCGAACGATGTCGCCGCCGTGCGTGGCGGCCCACATCATGCCGGTGGAAGAGTCGTAGATGCCGACGTGGGTGACGCGGCCGCCGGTCCAGGTGAAGATGAGGTCACCGGTGCGCATGTCCGAGACCGGGACCTGGCGGACGGCCCGCTGCTGCTGACTGCTGGTGCGAGGCAGGTTGACGCCGAGCTGGCGGTAGACGTAGCCGGTGAGGCCGGAGCAGTCGAAGGTGCTCGGACCGGTCGAGCCGTAGCGGTAGCGGGCGCCGTAGTGCTTGGCCGCCTCGATGACGGCGCGCTGACCCAGCGTCTGCACGGGGGCCGGCGGGGCCTGCACGCTGATTTCGGGCGTCTCGCTCGCGGTGGGCTTGTTGACGGTGTCGCCGGGGAAGTAGGTGCGGACCCTGGTGGTCGTCCCGAGCCGGTAGTTCATCGTTGCGACGCCGTGCTCGTCGGTCGCCGCCCTGGTGATGGTCCGCCAGCCGCCGTCCAGGCGCTGGATCTGCAGCTCGACGCTGGCGCCCTGCACGGGGGCTCCGGCGAACAGCTGCCCGGCGGCGACGGTCTTGCGGCCGGCGGTCTGGGTGGTCGGGCCGGAGATCTTCAACTGGGTCGCTTCCCGCAGGTCGGCGACCCGGGCGATCGGGGTGGTCCGCGTCGTGACGGTGCGGGCCACCTCGGAGCTGGTCGCTGTGCTCGCGGTCTGGGTGACCGGGGCGGGAACGCCGACGTCGGCGGACGCGGTGCCGGTGCTCAGCACGAGCGGCAGCAGCAGGGCCGTCAGGCCCGAGGCGGCGAGCGCGGCGGTGTGGCCGGTCTTGGCGTGCTGCGGGGAGTAGCGGCTTAGGGTCGGGGTAGGCAGGGTCATGCGCAGGTAAGCCTCTCGTGACGCCTACGAGGTCAGCTGTCGGGTTCGGGCGCACGAGTTGCCCGGCGCCGCTGACGCAACTGCGTCGAGCGGCGCTTCACCCCGAGGGCAGCCGTGGAGGCCTGCCCGAAGAACCGTGGGTCCCCCGCTCCCGCCCTCAGTTCAAGGGAATGCCATCCGGGGGCGGGACTCGGCGTTCCGGCGGCATGTGTGTCGAAGTGATGACAGGACTGTGCCATGGCTGGGGGGCGCCGGCAGGGTCGTCCATTAGGCCGTTTGCCGAAAACATCGACTGACCTGCGGAAATTTCAGGGAAATGTGAGAAGCGTCACCCCATCGAGTGAGTGTCAATGTCGTGACACCCGGCGCAGGACCGCCGCGGCGACTCGGGCACAACAGCCGGTCAGCCTCCGGCCGCTCGAGTCGGGGTCAGTGCAGGGTGCGCCCGCCGTCGTCGCTCTCGATGTCGACCAGCAGGCGGACAGGAAGGTCGCGTCCGTACGCTTGCCGGGCGTGCGCTACCGCCTCGTCCTGGAGCCGGTCCCGGACCGCGGGAAGATCCGCCCGGTCGGCCAGAGTGACCTGAAGGACCAAGGTCGGGTCGTTGCCGTCGCCTGCCAGGTGGGCCCTGGACCGGCGTACGCCGTGGTAACTGTCGACCTCGTTGAGCAGTCCGTCGGTGAGCGCGGACGCGCGCATCCGGGTACGACCGCGGTCGCCGCGCTCGACGTCCAGCTCGCCGGAGCGGTCCGGTGTCAGCTGGCGCAGGAGCCACAGCAGGGCCAGTAGCCCGACCAGCACCAAGGCCACGGCGATGACGGGCCACAACCACGTACCGTTGCGGCCGAAGAAGTCGCCGGTCGCGTTGTCGAAGAGCGGCCGATCACCGAGGTCGCCACCGAAGACGCCGTAGCCCGTCAGCAGGCCACAGACCCCGGCACCGGTGACGGCGACCCCGACGAGAGTGAGAACGCTCCGGTTGGTTCGGTCGGTGGCCATCTCAGCCCTTCCTCGGCGCGACGGAGACCTTGATGCGGGGCTGGCGAGCCAACTGGAGCCGGTCCAGGCGTACGGCGATGGCCGCCTTGACACCGTCTTCCAGCTGCCGCGCACTCGCCGTGTCGATGGCCCGACTGCGCGCCCGGACCACGACCCGGCGCTTCTTGACCCGGGCCGTGCTCTCACCGATCCCGTCCACGCTCTCGGCGGCGGACTCGGCGGTCGAGGCGAGCCCGTGGCGGGTCACGCCGACCTCGAGCCCCGGCACCTCGGTCTGGAGGGCGAGCCGGGACGGGCGGCGGGGCACCAGCTGCAGCACGAGCAGCACGACGCCCAGCACGATCAGCCCGATGCAGATCGCACGGACCGGGGTGTCGGTCCAGACGCTGCGCAGGCCCCGGTCGTAGGTCGGGCGCCAGTCGAACAGCACCGGCTGCTTGTCGAGGGCCACCGAGACCACCTCGACGGCGACGACGATGGCGAGCGCGGCCACGGCGAGCGAGAGCGCCAGGGCGAGGACACGGTTGACGACGGTCATGTCACTGCACCCGGGCCGTCGGCCGCAGCGGCTCGGTCACCAGCGAGTCCACCGTGAGGTCCACCTCGTTGACCGTGAGCCCGGTCAGCTGCAGGACACGAGCACCGACGTGCTCGCGGAGCCGCGCGCACGTGTCGGGCACCGACTGGGGCCAGCGGATGCTCACCGTCATCGCCAGGTAGGCGTGATCGCCGTCGACCGTAGCGTCACACTTCGGGACCGAGTCGAGGTCGGTGTGACGGCTGCTGAGCCCGTCGAGCGACCGTCCGAGCACCCGAGGAGCGGCCGCACCGACGTGCTCCAGCTCCACAGCAGCCTGCGCCGCAATCTTGCTGACGACGCGGTCGGCGATGTCGACCCGTCCGTGCACCGCGTCCTCGGGACTCGTGCTGAGGGCGACCGGTCCGGGCTGGTCCTGGCCCGTCACCTACGGCTCCGGCCCTGAAGGTACTGCGCAAGGTCGAGCTCACCGTCGACGACCTTGCCGACGGCAAACCCGATCACGCCGATGAGAGCGACGATGAGCATGCCGCCGAAGTTGTCGAAGACGAGGACGGCGCCGAGGAAGAGGCCGACCAGCAGACCGAGGGTGGAGCGGGACACGGGGATCTCCGGGTGGACGGGGCTGCAAAGCCAGTGGAGTGATACGGGGGTGGTGCCCGAGACGCGTGCGCCTCGGTGCTGCTGAGTGAGTGCCCGACTCAGTCGACCCGGCTGCGTCGACGGCGGAACCGTGCGGCCTGGGCCTGTCGCAGGAGGTCGTCGAGCACGGCCGGCAACCGGTTGGCCGTACGTCCGACGATCCAGAGCCGGACCGGGCCGGGACTGCTCATGGCCTGTTGGAAGGCCGCTGCGCTGCCACCTGAGTCCGGGTGCGCTGCTTTGAGCCGTTCGCGCCGGGCCCGCCGGGCGGCTCGGGCAGGATCACATTCAGGTCCGGACGCCGGGGCGGGCCCCGGGCGGGTCATGGCGTCAGGACGGCCGCAGGGTCCGGCGTCGGCAGCTGCACGTCGGCGAGGACGATGTCGATGCGGCGGCCACCGGCCGCGGGGCGGACCGCCGCCCGCACGTCACGGATGACGTCGTCGGCCGCGGCCCCCCAGCGGGAGACGACGTGGACGACGACCGAGTCGTTCCGGACCTGGACGCCCACCACGCGGTCACCGGGGAGGTAAGTCGCCGCCTCACCGTGCTCGCCGGGGTGCAGCGCGGCGACGTGAGGCGAGCTGAGCGCTGCCCGTCGTACGGCTGACGCATCGACGTCACGTGGGCGGTCGACCTGACCGGTGGTAGGGGTCATGACTGCTACTGGACGCGCGCCGGCTCCGGCGCCTTGTCGTCGGAGTCGTCGTTCTGCTTCGGGAGGTAGACATCGTCGATCGCGATGTTGACCTCCACGACGTGCAGACCGGTCATGCGCTCGACGGCCTGCTTGACGTTGCGCTGGATGCTGCGACCGAGGTCGGCGATGCTCACGCCGTACTCGATGACGATGTCGAGATCGATCGCGGCCTGCGTCTCGCCGACCTCGACGCCGACGCCCTGGGAGACGTTGGGGCCCGAGGAGCCGGGGATGCGCTCGCGGATGCTGCCGAAGGTGCGGCTGCTGCCGGAGCCCATGGCGTGCACGCCGCTGATCTCCCGCGCCGCCGTGCCGGCGATCTTTTGGACGACGTTCTGCGCGACAGTGATCTTTCCGTCGGAGGTGACGAGCGGGCTGTTCGTCGCCGGCACCACGTCGGTCGGGGTCTTGTCGGTCTTGGTGACGTTCGGGGAGCTCATGGTCTGGGAGGGTCCTTCCGGTAGTCAGTGGGGTGCCACCCCTGTGCCCGACGGTGTGGCCCCGAAACGATCATGAAGCAATCATCATGGGCTCCTACCCAGGAATGGCGCGAGACGCGGGAAAGGCCCCGGACGTGGTCCGGGGCCTTTCCTGTCGAACGGGTCGTGCGGGGACTAGCTCTGGTCGATCACCGGCATCGCCGCCACGTCCAGAAGGCGTACGAGGAACGTCGCCATCTGGTCGCGCCGGGTGTCGCCACCCGGGTTGTAGGTGGTCTTGGTCGCACCAGCGGAGACACCGATCAGCTCGACGGCTGCCTGGATGTTCCTCGCGTGCACGTTGCTCGACGCGACGTCGGTGAACGGCGACGCGCCGACCGTGCCGGCCGCCAGGTCGTCCGCACCGTTCGCGGACTGATAGCTGAAGTTCGCCGTACGGACCACGAACGAGGCCATCTGGTCACGCCGGACGACCATGCCCGGACCGAAGGTGGTGTCGGTCGTGCCCTTCGTGATGCCGAGCTGGGCCAGGATGTTGATGTCGTCGGCGTTGGTGTTGCCGGCGATGTCCTGGAAGCCCTGGTCCTTCGCCGCCGGCACCGCGAAGCCGCCGGCCTTGATCGTGCGGACGATGAAGCTGGCCATCTGGCTGCGCGTCACCGTGCCGCCCGGGTTGAAGCTCGTGCCGCCGGCCGTGCCCTTGGTGATGCCCTGGGCGTACAGGCAGTCCACGTTTAGCACGTGCACGGGAGCGATGACGCCCCGGTCGGTGAACGGTGCCGGCGGGGCCGGGATCGTGCACGGGTTGGCCGGGTCGATGAAGCTCTGCGCGGACGCAGCACCGGCGCCGAGCGGCAGCAGCGTCACCGCTGCGGCCACGGCGACGAGCGCACGCCGACCGGTCCTTGCGGACCGTGAGAGGTCGGCGCGGTGGCTGAGCCTCACTGCGAGCCCGTGGTGAACGCGCCACGGGTCTCGTTGTTCTCGCTGAAGCCCTGCCAGGGGGTGGCCTGGTACGGGAAGGACGTCAGGAAGGTGCCGTCGCCCTTGTCCACACCGTCGCCGAGCGCGTTGTTCGGGCTCTTGTTGAAGTCCGGCGTGAACGGGGTGCCACCGGCGACCGCACGCAGTGCGATGTCGATGACGTCGTCGCCGAGGCGACGGCCGTTCGGGTAGCCGTCGTTCTGGCCGGCCAGCAGACCCAACCGGTTCTGCTGCGCGACCGGGGTCACGGGGGTGCTGGTGTTGAGCCGCAGCAGGTCCGCGGGCTGGCTGCCCTTGATCGCGTTGAGGCCGTCGATGCCGGTCAGGAAGATCTTGACCAGGTCGTTGCGCGGGGCCGGCGGGGTCGGGATGCCGTAGAGACCGGTGATCAGACCGGCCAGCTCGGGCTTCTGGACCAGCGGGATCGTGACGCCGTCACCCGAGTCCTTGACGCTGAGCGCGGCTGCGTCGTTCTTGGGCGCCAGACCGTTGTAGGTGTCCTTGAGACCGAGCGGGATGACGACCTCGTTGACCAGCGGGTTCGCGAGCCGCGAGACCTGGACGAAGCGACCACGGTTGACCGGGGTCGCGCCGTTGTTCTGGTTGTAGACGCGCACCTTCGGCCGCGAGGCCGTCGACCAGACCTGGATGATCGGCTGGCTGGCGTTCTGCACCAGCTCGGAGGTCGGGATCTCCAGCGACGTCGTGTGGATGTTCTGGCCGGCGAAGAAGTCCTTGCCGGCCGTCGCAGCACGCATCGCCGGCTTGTAGGCCGGCAGGAACGGGCGCAGCTGGCCGGTGTCGAAGATCGAACCGATGTCGGCGTAGAAGGCGTCGTCTCGCTGGCCGGAGAAGTTCTTGCCGCCACCGGGCAGGTCGTAGACCGCAGCCGCAGCGAGCGCTGCGTAGTTCGGGGTCGCGGCCGGACCGACGTTGTTCGGCGGGAGCAGCTTGTGCGAAAGCAGCTGGGTGCGGACGCCGCCCTTGGTCACGTACAGGTCCTGGTACTGCCGGTAGTTGTAGGCCGGGTCGTCCAGCGACTTGATCGTGTTGGTGTTGTAGAGGTAGGTGTTGGGGTTCTGGAACTCGGTCGAGAAGCGCCAGTCATAGGTGATGTCCGGGACGGCGTCACCGTTGTTGTCGACGTAGATCGAGTAGTTGACGTCGTCCGCGAAGTTGTAGAAGTTCGGGCCGGCGGCCGGGTCCTCAGCGGGGATCCAGTTGGCGATCAGCGTCGTGAAGCCGGGTTTGTCCGGGCTCTGGAACGCGTACAGGTCGGTGTTGTCGGCGGCCGGGTCGTTCGAGATCAGTGGCGCCTCGCGGTGGCTGGACGCGTTGGCCGTGCCGAGCAGTGTGAGCCCCATGGCGCCGGTGAGGCCGAGCGCCAGCAGCGTCCTGCCTTTCGGCGGTCGGGGGAGCGTGCGGGGTGACAGCGTCATCGTGAAGAGACCTCCAGGGCTCAAGATGGGTCATTTTAGCAAGTCGTGCACCTACGGCCCAGGAGGGCCGATGGTCGTCCAGGCCCGGCATGTCGGACCCGAATGTCTATGGGCGGTACTGCGTGTGAAGCCTCTCACACGGAGATCATGGTGCCAAGACCCAGAGCACAACCCACTGGTCGTCGACCGGGGCGAGCACGAGTCGGGCGGGAACCGGGCCGTCGATGGGGACGACCCTTGCCCAGCTGATGAGGTCCGCGCCGAAGGAGTTCTGCAGCGGTGGGGCGTCGACCTGGTCGATCCGGCTCACCTTGCCGACACTGAAAGAGCCGGACGCGCCGCAGATGGCGGCGACCAGGTCGGACCGTCCTCGGACGCCGCCGCTGTAAGCCGGTGGGTCGGCGCACTTCTGCTGCCCGTCGACCCAGGCCTGTGCGGCCGGTGCGGCGCGCGCGTCGTCGGGATAGATCGGGTCCTGCGTGGTGGCGGAAAGGTCCACGGCCCAGCCGCCGTCCTCCTGGACCGCGATCCAGGTGGTCTTCGCCCGGGCCGGGACCAGCCCGGCGACGCCGTCCAGGCTCGAGACGTAGCGGGTGTCGGTCGTGACCTCGGTGCCGCGCGACGCCGCCGTCGGCTGGCCCTGCACGGTGAACGCCTTCACCGGGGCGAGCGCGTCGGGGTGGTCGGCGGCCCAGGCCGCGACCGAGCCGTAGTCGACCCGCACGCTGTCGGAGAGGTAGGCGAAGGACTTCGCGCGGTCGTCGGACTTCTCCGCGTCGAGGAATTTGGTGATGGCATCCGTCGGGCTATCGGCGCGAAGGCGCTCGCCCTTGACCGCCGCCAGCTTGTTGGGGTCGAGCAACGGCGCGTCGCCCGGGGCGGGGGAGGGCCGACCGAACTGAGCGGCGGCCGGGTCGCCGTCGCCGCCGGTCAGGGCGCTGATCCCGAAGACCAGGCCGACCCCGACCGCGACACCGGCTACCACAAGGGCAGGTCCCCGCCAGCGCGCGCGGCGGGGCTTGGTGGTCGGAGCCGAAGGGCTGGTGTCGGCAGAGGGTGACGCATCCGGCACGTTGCGTGGTCTCCTACCGTGGTTTAGGGGGTGCTTGGGCCGGTCCGAGCGTACTGCTCGGTCCGGTCCGACCTCACACGAACCTAACGTGTGTCCTGATGGGTTCGCACTTGAGCCCAATCGGGATGGGTGATGACGCCCGTCGATGATCTGAGGGGGCAGCGGTGAGCACCGACCAGACCGGGCTCGTCACGGCGGACGCGGCGCGTCCGCCGGAGCGGCAAGGCCCGCCGCGGCTGCTCGTGCTCCTCGTCGCTGTGCTGATGGGGGTCGGGGCCGGGGTCTTCCTGCTCCGCCCCGGCAGCGACGCGCCCGGCCCGCCGATCGTCACGCAGGTCAAGGCCGCCCCCGACCTCGCCGCCCGGATCGTCCAGCTGGAGGGCGCTGTCGCCGCCGACCCGAAGGACCTGAAGTCGCTGCAGTCGCTCGGCTCGGCGTACGTCAGCCGGGCCAGCCAGACCGGTGACCCGGCTTTCTACACGCTGGCGACGACCGCGCTCGAACGGGCGACCACGCTGGACCCGAGCAACGCCAACACGATCCTGGTGCGCGGGACGCTGCAGCTGTCGCTGCACGAGTTCGCCAAGGCCCTCGACCTGGGCGAGCAGGCCCGGACGCTGCTGCCCAACACGGCGGCGGTCCTCGGCGTCCTGGTCGACGCGCACGTCGAGCTGGGGCAGTACGACCAGGCTGGAACAGCCCTGCAGGAGATGCTCGACATCCGCCCCAACCTGCCCGCGCTGGCCAGGGCCTCCTACCTTCGGGAGCTCAGCGGGGACGTGCCGGGCGCCATCACCGTGATGCAGCAGGCCGTCGCGGCCGGCACCGGCACGGGCTACGACGCTGCGCAGGTGGACGCCCTGCTGGGCGACCTGCTGTTCCAGCGGGGCCAGGTCGACGCGGCCCAGCGGGCCTATGAGAACGCCGCCAAGGCCTCCCCGGACCTGGTCCGCGCGGGCATCGGGATGGCCCTGGTCCAGGCGGCCCGTGGCGACGCGGCCGGCGGGATCAGCCGGCTCGAGGCGCTGGAGGCGCAGCGTCCCAACGTGCTCACGCTGACCCAGCTCGAGCAGCTGCAGCGCCTCGACGGTCGCACCGAGGCCGCTGACGAGACCGCGTCTCTGCTCCGCGCGCTGGCGAAGCTGCAGGAGAGCGCCGGACTGGTCGTCGACCTCGAGATGGCGCTGTTCGAGGCCGACCGCCCGAACCCCGGTCCGGAGGCGCTGCGCTACGCCCAGGGGGCGTACGCCGCCCGCCCCGACAACGTGTTCGTCGACGACGCGCTCGGCTGGGCGCTGTTCCGCACCGGGGACACCGCCGCAGCAGTGCCGATGACGGACAAGGCGCTGCGCAACGGCATCGCCAACCCGCTGGTCCGCTACCACGCCGCCGAGGTCTACGCGGCCGCCGGCCAGCTCGACAAGGCCCGCACGCAGCTCAAGGAGGTGGAGGACGCGACCCCCTGGTTCGCTTTCGGCCACCTCAAGGCGGCCGGAGCGCTCGCGGTGCGCCTGGGCATGCCGGTCCCCCCCGAGTGGGCGTGAACGTCCTACCGGCGTGACGGTCGCGTGTCATCCTGGCGACAGTCCTTGCACAGAGTCGTGCCTCCAGGAGTGTCGTGCCCCGTCTTCGCCTGCTCGTCCCCGCCCTCACCGCCGCACTGCTTGCGGTGACGACCTCGGCTCACGCCGGGGGCCCGGCCTCGGACGTCGGCCCGCCCCGCGGGCCGGACGTCTCGGGGCACCAGCACTTTCAAGACGTCGCGATCGACTGGCCGGCGGTCGCTGCCGGTGGCGCGTCGTTCGCCTTCGTCAAGGCCACCGAGAGCAACTTGTACGTCAACCCGTGGTTCGCCCGCGACTATCAGGGCGCCCGTGATGCGGGCCTGGTCCGCTCCGCCTACCACTTCGCCCGCCCGACGCCCGACCTCGCATCGGCGACGGCGCAGGCCGACATGTTCCTGCGCGTCGCCGGAGTCGGCGACCAGCCGGGCGACCTGCCGCTGACCCTGGACCTCGAGCAGTCCGGCGGGTTGCCGCCGGCGCAGCTGGTCGCGTGGACGCAGCGCTTCCTGGACCGGGTCGAGCAGGCCACCGGCCGCGCCCCGATCATCTACAGCTATCCCTGGTTCTGGGCCACGGCGATGGGCGGGACGTCGGCGTTCACCGGCTACCCGCTGTGGATCGCCAGCTACACGCAGGGCGGTCCTGCCCTCCCGCTGCCGGGCGGGTGGAGCGACTGGACGTTCTGGCAGCACACCGACCGCGGCACCGAGCCCGGGATCCGGGGCGGGGTCGACGGCAACCGGTTCCGCGGCAGCCTCGACGAACTGAGGGCCTTGGCCCGGTTGCCCGCCGACCCGCAGCTGCCCCCCGTCGTCCTGCCGGGGCCCGAGCAGCTCGTCCGCAAGCCGTTGCAGCCCGGTGCGCGGACCGCGCCGGTAGGTCCGGTGCGGCTGGCGCCGCTCCTGGACCCGTCGATGACGAACCCCAGGCAGCCGCTCGCGCGGGAGTGACCCGGGGCTAGACGAACAGAACGGTCTGTCGGTATGTTGCGGGTCCCGTACGCCGACGAAGGAGCACCTCCGTGCGTCACACCCTGTACGAGTCCGAGCACGACGCGTTCCGCGACATGGTGGCGGCCTTCATGCGGAAGGAGGTCGCCCCCCACCACGCGCAGTGGGAGAAGGACGGCCTCGTCGACCGGGGGGTCTGGCTGGAGGCCGGCAAGCAGGGCCTGCTCGGCACCGACGTGCCGGAGGAGTTCGGCGGCGGCGGGGTGAAGGACTTCCGTTACAACTGCATCGTCGCTGAGGAGGTCATCAAGGTCGGAGCCAGCGGGCTCGGCTTCACGCTGCACAACGACGTGATGGCGCCCTACCTGCTCGACCTGACCACCGACGAGCAGAAGGCCCGCTGGCTGCCGAGCTTCTGCAGCGGCGAGATGATCACGGCGATCGCGATGAGCGAGCCGGGTGCCGGCAGCGACCTGCAGGGCCTCAAGACCCGTGCGGTGCGCGACGGCGACGACTGGCTGATCAGCGGCTCGAAGACCTTCATCACCAACGGCATCAACGCGGACCTCGTGCTCGTCGTCGCCCAGACCGACCCGGAGAAGGGTGCCCACGGGTTCTCGCTGCTCGCGGTCGAGCGGGGGATGCCCGGCTTCGAGCGCGGCCGCAACCTCGACAAGGTCGGCATGAAGGCCCAGGACACCGCCGAGCTGTTCTTCGACGAGGTCCGGGTGCCGTCGTCCAACCTCGTGGGCAGGGAGGGTGGCGGGTTCGTCCACCTCATGGAGAAGCTGCCGCAGGAGCGCCTGTCGATCGCCGTCGTCGCGGTCGCCGCGGCCCGCCACGTGCTCGACCTGACGCTCGCCTACTGCAAGGAGCGCAAGGCCTTCGGCAAGCCGATCGGGTCCTTCCAGCACAACCGCTTCGTGCTCGCCGAGATGGCGACCGAGGTCGAGATCGCTGAGCACTACATCGAGAAGTCCGTGCTGGAGCACAACGCGGGCCGCTACGACGTGCAGGACGCCGCCATGGCGAAGTGGTGGACGACCGAGCTGCAGAAGCGTGTCGTGGACCAGTGCGTGCAGCTGCACGGCGGCTACGGCTACATGATGGAATATCCCGTTGCGCGGGCCTTTGTGGACTCGCGCGTGCAGACCATCTACGGCGGTACGACCGAGGTCATGAAGGAGATCATCGGCCGCTCGCTCGGCGTCTGACACCCGTTTCTCACCCAGGAGGTCCGCACATGGCAACCCCAGAAGCATTCGTCTACGACCACGTACGCACCCCGCGCGGCAAGGGCAAGGCCTCCGGAGGCCTGCACTCGGTCAAGCCGGTGAGCCTCACCATCGGGCTGATCGACGCGATCCGCGAGCGCAACCCCGGGATGGACACCAACGAGCTGGACGACCTCGTGCTGGGCGTCGTCTCCCCGGTCGGCGACCAGGGCATGGACATCGCCAAGACGGCCGCCATCGCGGCCGGTCTGCCGGACACGGTGGCCGGGATGCAGCTCAACCGGTTCTGCGCCAGCGGCCTGGAGGCCGTCAACACCGCGGCGATGAAGGTGCGCTCCGGCTTCGAGGAGCTGGTGCTGGCCGGCGGCGTCGAGTCGATGTCGCGGGTGCCGATGGGCAGCGACGGCGGCGCGTGGCCGATGGACCCCGAGACCGCGATGGCGACCAACTTCGTGCCGCAGGGGATCGGTGCCGACCTGATCGCGACGATGCACGGCTGGACCCGTGAGGACGTCGACGCGTTCGCCGCGGAATCGCAGTCACGGGCCGCGAAGGCCTGGGCCAACGACTACTTCGCCGGCTCCGTGGTCCCGGTGCGGGACATGAACGGCACCCTCGTGCTGGACCGCGACGAGCTGGTGCGCGAGGGCGTGACCGTCGAGTCGCTCGGCAAGCTGCCGGCGGCGTTCGAGATGGTCGGCGACATGGGCGGCTTCGACGCCCTGGCCCTGCAGAAGTATCACTGGGTGGAGAAGATCAACCACGTCCACACGGCCGGCAACTCCAGCGGCATCGTCGACGGCGCCGCCCTGATGCTGATCGGCAGCGAGGGTGCGGGGGCGCGCAACGGCCTGACTCCTCGGGCGCGGATCGTGGCGACCGCACTCTCCGGCGCCGACCCGACGATCATGCTCACCGGCCCGGCGCCGGCGACGTTCAAGGCGCTCGGCAAGGCCGGCCTGACCGTGGACGACATCGATCTCGTCGAGATGAACGAGGCTTTCGCGGCCGTCGTGATGCGCTTCATGGCCGACACCGGCTTCAGCCACGAGCAGGTCAACGTCAACGGTGGCGCGATCGCGATGGGCCACCCGCTCGGCGCGACCGGCGCCATGATCACCGGCACCCTGGTCGACGAGCTGCACCGCCGCGACCTCCGTTACGGCCTTGCCACCCTCTGCGTCGGCGGCGGCATGGGCATCGCGACGATCATCGAGAAGGTCTGATGTCTGCACCCATGGAGATTCCTGTCCCGAGCGCCGAGACCTCGGCGATCCGCTGGGAGCAGGACAGCGACGGCATCGTCACGCTGATCCTGGACGACCCGAACGCCTCGGCGAACACGATGAACGCGGCCTACGTGGCGGCGATGGGTCAGACCGTCGCGCGCCTGTCGGCCGAGGCGGACACCATCACCGGGGTCATCCTCACCAGCGCCAAGAAGACCTTTTTCGCTGGCGGCAACCTGTCCGACATCATCCAGGCGACGCCGGACAAGCGCGCCGAGGTGCTGGCCAACGTCACCGAGGTCAAGGGTCAGCTGCGCCGGCTCGAGACGCTCGGCAAGCCGGTCGTCGCGGCGATCGCCGGCGCCGCCCTCGGCGGAGGCCTGGAGATCGCCCTCGCCTGCCACCACCGGGTCGTGCTCGACGACCCGAAGATCAAGCTCGGTCTGCCCGAGGTCACCCTCGGTCTGCTGCCCGGCGGCGGCGGCGTCGCCCGGGTCACCCGGCTGCTCGGGCTCGCTTCCGGCCTCATGGACGTGCTGCTCCAAGGCACCGCGCACCGGCCCGAGAAGGCGCTGAAGCTTGGCCTGATCGACGAGCTGGCCACCGACACCGACGACCTGCTCGCCAAGGCACGTGCCTTCATCGCGGCCAACCCGGCGAGCACGCAGCGGTTCGACAGCAAGGCGTGGAAGATCCCGGGCGGCACGCCGAGCAGCCCCAAGCTGGCGTCGATGCTCCCGAGCTTCCCGGCCAACCTGAAAAAGCAGCTGAAGGGCGCCGACTACCCGGCGCCGCACCACATCATGTGCGCGGCGGTCGAGGGCGCTCAGGTCGACCTGGACACCGCGCTGCTGATCGAGGGCCGGTACTTCGTGGACCTGGTGGTCGGCCAGAACAGCAAGAACATGATCCAGGCGTTCTGGTTCGACCTCAACAAGGTCAACGGTGGGGCCTCTCGCCCGCAGGGCGTCCCGCCCCAGCCGGCGAAGAAGGTCGCGGTGCTCGGCGCCGGGATGATGGGCGCCGGCATCGCTTACGTCCTGGCCAAGGCCGGGGTCGAGGTCGTGCTCAAGGACGTCGACCTCGCCGGGGCCGAGAAGGGCAAGGCGTACGCCCAGGGTCTGGTCGGGAAGGCGCTCGAGAAGGGCCGGACGACCCAGGCCAAGCACGACGCGCTGCTCGCTCTGATCACCCCGACCGGCGACGCGACGGACCTTGCGGGCTGCGACCTGATCATCGAAGCGGTGTTCGAGGACCCGACGCTGAAGCACAAGGTCCTCGCCGAGGCTGAGGCGCACGTGCTGTCCGACGCGGTCATCGCCAGCAACACCTCGACGCTGCCGATCACCGGCCTCGCCGAAGGCGTCTCGCGGCCTGACGCGGTCGTCGGCATGCACTTCTTCAGCCCCGTCGACAAGATGCCGCTGGTCGAGCTGATCGTCGGCGAGAAGACCAGCGACCTGGCGCTCGCCCGGGCGTACGACGTGACCCGGCAGATCGGCAAGACGCCGATCGTCGTGCGTGACAGCCGAGGGTTCTTCACCTCGCGCGTGTTCGGCACCATGGTGATGGAGGGCGCGGCGATGCTCGCCGAGGGGCTGCCCCCGATGAGCATCGAGCGCGCAGCGCAGCAGGCCGGCTTCCCGGCCGGGCCGCTCACGCTGCTGGACGAGGTCACGCTCACGCTGCCGCTGAAGATCAGCGACGCGGCCGTCGCCGCCGGCGAGCAGGACGCACACCCCGGGCTCGAGGTCGTGCGGGCGCTGGTCCAGAAGGGGCGTACGGGCAAGAGCGCTGGTCGAGGCTTCTTCGACTGGCCCTCCGAGGGCGGCGCAGGCAGCAAGAAGCTCTGGCCTGGTCTGGCGGACCTGTACGCCCAGGACCCGGAGGCGCTGCCGTTCGTGGACGCGCAGGAGCGGTTGCTGTTCATCATGGCGATCGAGACCGCCCGGTGCGTCGAGGAGGGCGTGCTGACCACGGTCGAGGACGCCAACATCGGCTCGATCATGGGGATCGGTTTCCCGCCGCCCTTCGGCGGGGTCTTGCAGTACGTGGACGGCTATGCCGGCGGACGCGCGGGCTTCGTCGCCCGGGCCGACGAGCTGGCGGCCGCGTACGGCGAGCGGTTCAGCGTTCCCGCGCTCCTGCGCGAAGGTACCGGGACCCTGCGGGAGAAGATCGCTGCGTGAGCCGGTGACCACGACAGCGGTGACCCGCAGGACCCAGGCGGAACGGTCGGCGACGACCCGGGCCAGGGTCCTGCGGGCCACCGTCGAGGCTCTGGTGGAGCTCGGATATGCCGGGACGACGACCGGGGAGGTCCAGTCCCGCGCCGGGGTGTCCCGCGGTGCGCTGACCCACCACTTCCCGACCCGTGCGTCGCTGATGCTGGCGGCGATGGACCTGCTTTACGAGGACTTCAGCACCGACGTCCGGGAAGCCGCTGCGGACCTCCCGTCCGGGCGAGCGCGCGTGCGGCCTGCGCTCGCGCTGATCTGGGGCCGGTTCGACGGGCCGTTGTTCACCGCGGCGATGGAGCTGTGGGTCGCCGCGCGCACCGACCCGGAGCTGCGCGCCGCGCTGCTGCCGCACGAGCGGGAGCTGGGCCTGGAGCTCAGGGCACTCTGCCGGGAGGTGCTGGGACCCGAGCTGTCCGAGCATCCGAGAGCCGAGACGGCCTACCAGGTGCTGCTGACTTCGATGCGCGGCCAGGCCATGGCCTACGTGCTGCAGCCCGACGCACCGCGCAGCGACGTGCAGGTCGAGCAGTGGCTCCAGATGCTCGAGGCGCTCTCCTGACCCTGAGCGAGCGACCACCCACCGACCGGGGCGGGATTCACGAGACGAGGGTCTCCACCAGCGCCTCCGCTGCGTCGCGCACCTGCGGCACGAGCCGGCTCACGTCCGCCGGGGTCAGCAGGGCGGCGCGGAGCGTCTCGGTCGCGGCGAGCCCGGGCGCGTCCGCGAAGGGCCCGATCTGGTCGGCGAGCACGAGACCCGCCTGCAGCGAGCGCAGCAGCGGCGGGTGCTGACGGTTCGACAGCTCGTGCCGGCCGGCGATGGCCTGGCAGACCGCCTCGGGGAAGTGCCACGCGGCGAGGACCTGCGCGCCCAGCGAGGCGCCCGTGCCGCCATACGCAAGACGCTCGGCGACCGGCAGCGGGGTGTCGCCACGGGCAGATCGCTCGCGCATCGCGCGGTAGCCGTCCGGGTCGGCGCGCCAGAGCAACGCGCTTCCGAGGTCGTGCAGCAGACCGGCGCAGAACGCCTCGGGTGCGGCCGCGCCGACGTTGCGGGCGGCGAGGGATGCACCGCTCGCCACGGCCGCCGACCGAGCCCAGAAGTCCGGTGGTGCGTCGTCCACCGAGAGGTTGCTCGCGTTGACGACCGCCAGCGAACGGATCGTGTCGAAGCCGAGCACGGTGATGGCGAAGGTCAGTGTGGCGACCCGCCCGGACAACCCGTAGTACGACGAGTTGGCGACCCGGAGCACCCGGGTGGAGAGCACCGGGTCCGCGGCCAGGACGGCTGCCGCGGCCTGCGCGCCGGCGCGCGGGTCCTCCAGGACGTTGATCAGTCGCAGGGCCACCCCCTGGTTCGCGGGCATCTGCGCCAGCTCGTCGAGCAGCCGCTCGACGATGCTCGCCCCGGCGTGGCTCGCCGGTCCGGTCGCGGTGTCGATCACGGGGGTGATCACGCCGACACCCGCCGCTCGACGGACCTGCGGCCGGTCGGGATGAGCGCCCCGAGGTCAGCGCGTTCGGCCAGCGCCGCTGCCCGCAGCATGCGGCTCACCTGCTCGGGCGGCACCGGCCGGCTGATGAGGAAGCCCTGGGCCAGCGGGCAGCCGAGCCGCTCCAGCTCGGCGAGCTGCTCGATGGTCTCGACACCCTCGGCAATGGTGACCAGACCCAGGCTGCCGGCCAGGGCGACGACGGCGCCGACGATCGGGTCGTCGCCCGCACGGCCGAGGTCGCGCAGGAACGAGCGGTCGATCTTCAGCTGGTCCAGCGGCAGGGTGCGGAGCAGAGCGAGCGAGGAGTAGCCCGTACCGAAGTCGTCGATCGCCACCCGGATGCCCAGCGACCGGAGCGAACGGAAGGCGGCGGCGGCGGCCTCCGGGTCTGCCATCAGCACGCTCTCGGTCAGCTCGAGGGTGAGCGCCGAGCCGGGGAGCCCGGTGTCGACCAGGACCTGGGCGACGCTGTCGACGAAGTCGGGCCTGTGCAGCTGCACGGGTGAGACGTTGACCGAGACGGCGGCCGGCGCCAGCTCGCCCAGCTCGTCGCGCCAGAGCATCATCTGACGGCACGCGGTCCGCAGCACGGAGAGCCCCAGATCGACGATCGCGCCGTTCTGCTCCGCGAGCCCGACGAAGACCTCGGGGGAGACCGGTCCTCGCTCAGGGTGCTCCCAGCGGCACAGCGCCTCGACCGAGACGGTGCCCCGTCCGTCGGCGCGCACCAGTGCGGCGGGCACGCTGACCACCGGCTGGTACACGACGGTGAGCTGGTCCTCCTGGACGGCGCGTTTCAGCTCGCCGGCCAGCAGCAGCCGTTCCGAGGCCTGGCGTCGGTGCTCCTCGTCGAACAGTGCGCACTGGCCCTTGCCGGCCGCCTTCGCCTGGTAGAGCGCGATGTCGGCGTCCCGGAGCACCTGCTCGGCCGTGCTGTGCGTCCGGTCCACCACGACGACACCGATGCTCGCGGCGACCGTCACCTCGACGCCGTCGACCACCAACGGGTCGCTGACCTGCTGACGCAGCCGTTCGGCGACGTCCTCGGCGGTCGCCGGGTCGCCGATGCCGGGGCACATCACGGCGAACTCGTCCCCGCCGAACCTGGCGACGAGGTCGTGCCCGCGCACGGCGCCGAGCAGCCGTTCGGAGAAGGCCTCGAGGACCCGGTCGCCGGCGGGGTGCCCGAGCGAGTCGTTGACGTGCTTGAAGTCGTCGAGGTCCAGGAAGAGCAGCGCGGTGGCTCGTTGCTCAGGGTCGGCGGCCGACAGCCGCGCCGTGATCGTCTCCAGAAGCTGCCGGCGGTTGGGCAGCCCGGTGAGCGGGTCGTGCAGTGCCTGGTGCGTCATGGTGCGCTCCCAGGCGAGCCGCTGGGTGACGTCCTCCAGCGTGCCGAGGAAGCCGGCGCCCCGTCCGTCGGTGGTGACCGGGACGACCCGGGCCTGCACGTGGCACGTCTCCCCGTCGGTCCGCTGCAGGCGCAACGGCAGCTCCACGTCGGCGCCCGCGAGCACACGTCCGAGCGCCTGCTGCGTCGGCAGCAGATCGTCCGGGTGCAGGAAGCCCATCCAGTCTGTGCCGAGCAGCTGGTCTGCCCGTGCGCCCACCAGGTGGCAGAACCAGTCGTTCACGTAGCCGAGCCGCAGCCCGGACTCGGACGTGAAGATGCCGATCGGTGCGCGCTCGGACAGCGAACGGAACCGCTCGTGGGCGGCGTACAGCTCGTCCTGCACGCGCGCGTGATCGGTCTCGGGCTGCAGGCGCAGCACCCAGGACGGCTCGCCGCCGGACACGACGGGCAGCGACCGGGCGGTCAGACGAACGGGCGAGCCGTCGCGTCGTTCACACACCAGGGTCCGTTCCACGGTCCGTACCGGGTCCACGATCGGCTGGCCGTCCGGGGGCGCGGACCCCCGCCGGAGCGGGCTGCGTCGCAGGGTCGACAACGGGAGCCCGACCAGCTCCTGAGGGGCGTAGGCGAGCAGCTCGGCGCACGCCCGGTTCACCCAGCTGATCCGCGGGTCCAGACCGGTGCCGGTCACCACGACCAGGGCGTCGGTCTCGGCGGCAGCCCAGCTGCGAAACACCGTGGCTGAGGGGTTCAGCTCCATGGCACCTCCTGCGGCCGGGCGCAGGCATGCGCCGTTCGGTCGAGTTCTCGGCACCGGATGGCCCTGGCCCGTCCCCCGTTCGGGTGTCGGACGGCAGGATGGTGCCGTGCCCCGACTCGCCGAGGTCCCACCCGCCCGGATGCATCTGGTCCTGATGCTCGTGCTGACCTTCACGACCGGGATGGTCGACGCGGTCGGCTACCTCGGGCTCGACCGGGTCTTCACCGGCAACATGACGGGCAACGTGGTCATCCTCGGCATGGGTCTGCTCGGCGCGCAGAACCTCCCGGTGCTCGGACCGGTGGTCGCCCTGCTGGGCTTCCTGTCCGGGGCTGCGGTCGGCGGACGGACGCTCAGGGGTTCGCGGGATCCGTGGACGCCGCTCACCACGCGGCTGCTCACCCTCGTCGGCGCGGTGGTGGTCCTGCTGTCGGTCGTGCTGCTCGTGCTCGGCAAAGGCATCACCCACGGCCCGGCCCTCGTGGTCACGACGCTGCTCGGTGGGGCGATGGGGCTGCAAGCCGCCACGGCCAGGGTGGTGGCCGTAGCAGACCTGACCACCGTCGTCGTCACCTCGACCATCACCAGCCTTGCCGCCGACGCGGCGTCCGGGGGCGGTCTGCACCTGCGCCGGGTCCTGGCGGTCGCGCTGATCCTCGCCGGGGCCGCGTCCGGCGCGCTGCTGCTGCTGTGGCAGGTCGGTGCCGGGCTGCTGCTGGCGGGTCTGCTGATCCTCGGGACGGCACTGGTCGGCGGGGCGCACGACGCAGCCGTCCGCAGTCGCTAACGTCGGGGCATGCCTGTTCTGAAGACGGCGCCGAGCAACGGCCTGCAGATCGCGTACGAGACCTTCGGTGACCCGGCGGACCCCTCGGTCGTGCTCGTGATGGGTCTCGGCACCCAGATGCTCGCCTGGCCGGAACCCTTCTGCGAGGACCTCGCGGCCCGGGGGCACCACGTCGTGCGCTTCGACAACCGGGACGTGGGCGCGTCGACGCACCTGTCCGAGCGTGGGACGCCGCGGCTGCTGGAGCTGGTCGCACGTCGGGCCGGCTACACGGTGCGTGACATGGCCGACGACACCCTGGGCCTGCTCGACGCGCTGGGGCTCGGGCGGGTGCACCTGGTGGGGGCCTCGATGGGTGGCTTCATCGCTCAGACGGTCGCACTGTCCGCGCCGGAGCGACTGTCGAGCCTGACCCTGATCATGACGTCCACCGGCTCACGACGGGTGGGTCAGGCGTCCCCGCAGATGGTGAAGCGGCTACTGCGGCGCCCCGAGGTCAGGAACGCGGAGCAGGCGGCGGACGCGATGGTCGCGACCTTCCGGGTCATCGGTTCACCCGGCTTCGTCATGGACGAGGAGCGGCTGCGGGCGGTCGCGGTGCGGGCGTACGAGCGGGGCTACGACCCGGCCGGCTACCGCCGGCAGCTCGCTGCCGTCACGGCGCAGCCGAACCGTACGGAGGCCCTGTCGCGGCTGGACGTGCCGACGGTCGTGCTGCACGGGCTCGCCGACCCGCTGGTGCCGGTCAGCGGCGGTCTCGCGCTGGCGCGGGCGATCCCCGGGGCCCGGTTCGTCGGGTTCCACGGGATGGGCCACGACCTTCCGCGCCCGCTGTGGGGCTCCTTCGCCGACGAGATCGCGGGCGTGGCGGGGCGCGTCCCGGTCGCCTAGCCCTCACTCGTCCGGCTGCACCCACCACCCGCGCGGATCGGTGGTCCGGCTCCGGGCGTCAGCGACCTTCCAGCCGGCGACCCGGTACGCCAACCCCCGGTGGCCTTCGCTCCGGACGGCACTGACCGCGAGCGCGACGGTCAGCGCCGCGGCGGCCACGGACCCGAGGTAGGCCAGCGCGTCGGTGCGGACCACGCCCGCCGTGGCCAGCAGCAGCACGCCGCCGATGCCGGACAGCCAGCGCACGACCGACCCGAGGAGCCCCGGTCGTCGTGGACCGGCACGGGGCGCCAGGCGGACGACGAGCTCGCCGAGGGTGCGCCGCGTGCGCAGCAGCAGGACGAGCTGGACCCCCGCGGGGACGACCGTCGGCAGCGCCAAGGCGGTCCGGTCGTCGACGGAGCCCGGCACGACAAGGCTGAGCGCGAGCCCCAGGAGCAGCATCGACACGGCGTCGCACAGCATCCCGAGCAGCCGTCGACGGGCGGTCACCGGCCGGGGCTCTGCCGGGTCGGCGTGCCGCTGGCCGGGCACCAGCCGCAGCGCCGGTGCGAGCAGCGCGCCGACGAGGGCGCCGGTGGTGTTGAGCAGCAGGTCGTCGACGTCGAAGATGCGGTAGGAGCACGGGAACAGGAACCAGTCGCCGGTGAGCTGGGTCAGCTCGATGGTGAGCGACACGGCGAACCCGACCGCCGCCGTCACCGCCCAGGACCGTCGACCGAGATGACGCAGGAACGCGCCTAACGGCAGGAACAGCAGCACGTTGAGCACGGCGCCCTGAAACGCCCGGTCACCGAGCAGACCGGCGAGCCCGGTCGTGCCGCCGGCGGTGATGTCGCTCAAGAACTGACCGGGACGCAGCTGTGCCGCCTTGCCGCCGCTGACGCAGAACCCTGGACCGACCGCTGGCAGGGGCAGCAGCGTGTAGGTGACCAGCGACGCGGCGTAGACCAGCACGGCCACCCCGGCGAGCGCAGGCGTCAGGCCCAGCTCGCCACGTCGGCGGTAGAGGACAGCGACGTAGGGCACCAGCAGGACGAACGACAGCACGAGCCCAACTGCCAGCGCGGTGACCGCCGGCCCGACCCCGTCTGTCACCGTGCTGACCTACCCCGTTCGCAGCTCGGCCATGATGAAGCCGTGAGCCGCCGCTTTTGCCAGGTCGACGTCTTCTCCACCGAGGTCTGCAGCGGGAACCCGGTCGCCGTCGTGCTGGACGCGGAGGGGCTCGACGACGAGGCGATGCAGCGCTTCGCGCGGTGGACCAACCTGTCGGAGACCACCTTCGTGCTGCCGCCCACCGGGACGGCCGACTACCGGCTGCGGATCTTCACGCAGACCGAGGAGCTGCCGTTCGCGGGGCACCCGACGCTCGGTAGTGCGCACGCCTGGGCGCAGACCTCGGGCTGGACCGCGGACGTCGTGGTCCAGGAGTGCGCGGCGGGGTCCGTGCGGGTGCGTCGTACGGACGACGGCTGGGCCTTCGTCGCACCCCCGCTCGTGCGGTCCGGGGAGGTCGAGGCGTCACTCGTGCAGCACGTCGCCGACCTGCTGCGGATCGACCGCGCGGAGATCCGCGACGCGCAGTGGGTCGACAACGGGCCGGGCTGGGTGGCGGTGGTGCTGGCCTCCGCCGAGGCGGTGCTCGCGCTGCGGCCGGGGCTCGTCGACCTCAAGCTCGGCGTGGTCGGTCCCTGCCCGCCCGGCTCGGCCCAGCAGCTCGAGGTGCGGGCGTTCCTGCCCGGTCCCGGCGGCACTGTCGAGGACCCGGTCACCGGGAGCCTGAACGCGTCGCTGGCGGGGTGGCTGCCCTCGACCGGGCTGGTGCAGCTGCCGTACGTCGCCCGCCAGGGGACCGTCCTCGGGCGTGCGGGACGGGTCCACCTGAGCGCTGACGAGCACGGTCAGGTCTGGACCGGCGGCGCGACGACCACCCGTGTCCGCGGGAGGGTCGAGCTCTAACCCTCACACCATGTACTGGTCGTGCCGGGCGTAGAAGTCGTCCCAGTCCTGCCGGGTCATCCGATCGCGATCCTCTGGCGTCATCGACGCCGCCTCTTCGAAGAACTTCTCCCGGGGTGCGCCGGGAGCGAACAGGATCAGCATCGACGCCGGCCCGTCGGCGTTGCGGAAGCCGTGGATCCCGCCGGCCGGCACGTACAGGAAATCGCCCGGCCCAGCCTTCACCCATCGCGCTCCGTCGTGCAGGTCAACGGTCCCCGACAGTACGAAGAACGACTCCGACATGGTCCGGTGGAAGTGTGGTCCGGGGCCACCGGGCTCGACCCCCATGTCTCGTCGGAACAGGCCGTACTCACCGCCGGTGCTCGTCTGGGTCGCGAGGTACGCGGTGCCTTGGCCTTCGCCGGTCTCCAGGTTGCGCGGGGCGTCAGCACGGTGCAGCTGCGCGCTGACGGCGCCGGTGCCGTCGTAGCGTGCAGACGGATAGCTCACGGCTGCACCCGTACGAGGACCCTGCCCGTGCTCGCGCCCGCGACCAGCGACGCGAAGGCCTCCCCGACCCGGTCGATCCCGTCGAAGACGGTGTGAAGGCTGCGGACCTTTCCCTCTTTCAGCCAGCCGCGGACCTGCTCCTCGAACTGCGGTCGCAGATCCTCGTGCGCGGTCACGGTGAAGCCGCGGACCGTCAGCTGCCGATAGATCGTCGGTCGGAGGTCCAAACGGCCCGGGCCGGCGACCTGACCGCAGATCACCACGCGGCCGTGCTCGTTAAGGACCTGGAGGGCAGCCTCCAGCTGCTCGCCGCCGACGTTGTCGTAGTAGAGGTCGATGCCGTCGGGCGCCGCGTCGCGGAGCATGCCCAGGGCGTCGCCGTCGTGCCGGTTGATGGCCGCGTCGGCGCCGAGACTGCGTGTGATCAGCCCGGCCTTCTCGTCCGAGCCGGCCAGGCCGATCACGGTCGCGCCGACGGCCTTGGCGAGCTGGACGGCGCAGCTGCCGACGCCGCCCGCAGCGGCAGAGACGAACACGGTGTCCTCGGCCCGGACCCGGCCCACGTGCACCATCCCGACCCAGGCGGTGAACCCGACATGGCCGAGGACCGTCAGGAACGCCTCGAGCGGGGCGTCGACGTCCGGCAGCGGACGCAGCTCGGACGGGTCGCAGACGTCGACGGCGCGCCACGGGCCCTTCCTGATCCTCAGGTCGCCCTTCTTGAGGTCACCGGCGTCGCGCAGCACCTCGACGACGGCGTCGCTGGCGGGGACGTCGCCGACCCCGATCCCCGGCCCGTACGACGTGCCCGCCGCCCCCAGCCGGTTCGCGAGGCCGGCATTGAGCCCGAGCAACCGCAGACCGACGAGCACCTGCCCGGGCACCGGCTCGGAGATCTCGCCGTCCCGTACGGCGAAGTCGTCGGCGGTGGCCCGCCCCTTGGGGACGTGGGACAGGTAGACCTCGCGCGTCCTCATCGTCTGACGGTAGGCCTGCTCCTCGACGGCACGTGTGAACAGGAGCCGTCTCGTACCTCGGTGATCTTGGGCCGAAATGCGGCTCAAGATCAGGTGGGTGCCCAAGCATCCGCCTGCACTGCCGCGAGTCAGTCGAGGCGCAGGGCTCGAGCCAGTGCTCGCAGACGCCGCCGGGTCTCCCAGCGGAACGCCGCGAGCGCGATCGGTTCCAGCACAGACGCGAGAAGGCGCGGCCGGCAGGTGAAAGTCGGCGTGTAGACGACGTCGCTGCCGTGCTCGGCCGGTCGGGTCGTAGGTGACGTCCGCGTACGGAAGGACAGCCCCCCGAGGCGCCACCTGGCGCGGCATACGGCCTCGACGCCCTTGCCCGGAGCTGCGTCGTCGACGGTCTCGGCGCTGCGCAGCAGGGTGTCCCACTCGAGGCGCCAGCGGTAGTCGTGCACCAGCGCGAAGGCGGCGCCGCAGTCGGCGTCGACGTGCTGCCGTACGACGGCGTGGGCCAAGCAGCCTCGTCTCCTCAACGATCCGCCCTAGCGTCTGCGTCCGCGCTCAGGCCGCCTGGGCCAGTAGGACGCTGACGGCGTAGCCGAGGTCCATGCGGGCGTCGCAGTGGTCGGGCGGAAGCGTCTGCGCGGTGACGTGCTGGCCGGGGCCGAGAGCGAGGTCGGCGGCGTCGCCCCAGGGCTGAGCGGGGTGGTGCAGCACGGGCACCCCGTCGGCGGTGCGGACCTCCAGGCGGCG
>JBBSTR010000026.1:0-30221 GCA_038235705.1 Mycobacteriales bacterium | reverse complement strand
CGCGATCATGGTCCTGGTCGGTTACGCGGTCGGCTTCCGGTTCACCAACGGCGTGCTCGGAGCGGTGCTCGCGCTGCTGCTGATCCTGGTGTTCGGGTCGGTGTTCAGCACCTTCGGCGCGTTCCTCGGGCTGCGGTTCAAGAACCCGGAGACCGTGCAGGCCGCCGCCTTTCCGATGATCTTCCCTCTTGTTTTCGCCTCCAGCATCTTCGTGCCGGTGCAGACCTTGCCGGGCTGGCTGCAGGCGTTCGTCAAGGTCAACCCGTTGACCTTGGTCACCGACACGACCCGCGGGCTCGCTCTCGGGCAGCCGTTCCAGGTGTGGCCCGACCTCGGCTGGACGATCCTGTGGATGGCGGCCATCGTCGCGGTCTTCGGCACCATCTCGGTGCGGCTCTACCGCGAGGCCTGAACGCCCCGCGTACGAGTCCTCAGCGGACCGCCCAGCCGGCCAGGGCAAGGGACGCTGCGTCTTCGACCACGGCGGTGACCCAGCCGGGACGCGAGGCCCTGGCGGCGGCGCCGAGGCGTGACCCGGCGTACGCAGCAGAGGCGCCGACAACGGCCGGCAGCAGGATCCGGACCGCCTTGCGGGCGGGTGAGACGGCTTCCGGGACCGGCGCGACCGGGGGAGCGACGTCGGGCGCGGTCAGTCGGCGGGTGACCAGGACGGCGGCGGTCGCGCCGGCGACCGAGCGCCCGACCAGGGGCTGGGTCTGCAGGCGGCTCGGTGTCGACGACAGCTTGTCGGCGGTCAGCTCACCGGCGACGGCTGTCCCCGCGAGGGCGAGCAGCCACGGGCGACGGGGTCGCGAGGTCGCGGCGAGCAGCCCCAGGCCGGCGGTCGTCCGACCCCCTGAGGCGAGCCCGAGGGCGGCGCTGCGCAGTGCGAGGTCGGCGTGGTTCATCGTTCCAGGCCCCGGATGACGGCCGTCGCGACCGCGCCGTAGACCAGGTGCGGCAGGGCGTCCGACAGCCAGGTCGCGGAGGACCACTCGACCGGGTCGTCGATCCCCAGGGCCTTGGTCGGCCAGTCGGAAGCCACCATGGCGGCCCCGCCGATCAGCACGATCCCGATGACCGCCGGCAGGCGTACTCCCTTGTCGCGCAGCCACGCCCCGGCGGCTCCGACGGCGATGCCGGTCGTCAGCCCGGACAGGGCGCCGAGCGCCTCCAGCCGGTTGTCCCTCGCGTCGCCGCGGCCGAGGTCGACCTCGGCTCCTGAGCGCTCCAGGAGCTTCTCGACCACCTGGGCGGGCACGGAGCTGGCGGAGCGGCCGCGCACGGCCATGTCGGCGTAGGTGGCGACGTTCAGGGCGGCTGCGCCGGCGGCACCGGCAGCGGCGCCCCGGGTCAGGGCTGCGAGGGACATGGAGGCTCCAGAGGTAGTCGTGCTGCAGCGCCTACCCGCCTCGGCGGGGCACGAACGACCGGGCCGACGGCGGCGTGCGCAACCAGCAAGATCGTCGGAAGATCTGCTGGTCGGGTAGGTCCTGCGGCGACGGCTGGGGCCGGCGATGCTTCCGGTGATCACGCAAGGGGTCCGGTGACGGCCAGCTCGGGGCCAAGGGTGCGGCCGAGCGACAGGGCGAGGTCGTCGCCGCTCCAGAACGAGCCCGGGTCGTACCAGGAGGCGGCTCGGTGCTCGGCCAGCAGCCCCATCGCCTGGTAGGTGCGTGCCAGCACCTCCGCGCAGAACGCCGTGTCGACCTCTACGTGCCGTCCCTGGGTACGACGCAGCGGCACCCGGCCGCGCGCCCAACGACCGGCGAGCGCTGCCGTGCTGGGGAAGGGCGTGCCGTCGAGCCGGGCGACCGTACGCAGCACCGCGTCCTCCATCTCGGTCGTGACCTGCGGCTCCAGCTGGCGGAACCACGCCCGCTGGCCGTACCGGTCGTGCCACACGGTCACGGCGTCCGTGAGCACGTGCAGCTGGACCCCTCGGTGGTGCGCGCCGGTCCACGCGTCGGGCAGCGACTGCCCCAGCTCGGCGTGCCAGAGCAACGCCGGCAGGTCTTCCAGCACCACCGCCATGCCGACGTGGTTGACCGGCGCGTTCGTCGTCGCGCGGATCAGTCGGTCGGCGGTGCTCGTGCCGCGAAACAGCCAGACGTCACCGGTCCGGGTCAGGTCGGCCGCGTCGGCCAGGTCCAGGGCTGCCGATGAGATCACCCGGACACCGTACGGAGCACCCTGGCACGCTGATGCCCATGACGCGTGGACAGCTGCTCAAGGCCCTCGGGGTCGCCGGGATGGCCGGGGTCGCGGCGGGCGGTGTCGTCGTCGTTCGGCAGCAGCGTCAGCGTGCTGCTCTGACCCCGGACGAGATCCGCGGGCGGCTGCACGAGCGGCACGAGAAGGCTTGACCGGCGGGTCCTCGTACGCCACCCGCGTTTGATTGATCAGTCGGGCGCGGGGCAGACCAGCCGGCATGAGTGACACTGCGAAGACCCTCAAGGACGCCCTCGACGGGATGATGTTCGCCATGGTCGGGACCGAGGACAGGACGGGACCCGGCCCCCTCTGGAAGTCGCGGCCGCTGACCACCGCGAAAGCCACCGACGACACGCTGCAGTTCCTGGTGAGCAGCGAGACGGACTGGGTGCAGGCGCTCGAGACCAGCGGCTCGCCGACCACGGTCACCTACAGCGACCCGGGCAAGAACACCTACGTCGCGCTGCAGGGCACCGCGCGGACGTCCGACGACAAGGGTGTCATCGCCGAGCTGTGGAGCGCTCCGAACGGTGCCTGGTTCGACGGCGAGGACGACCCGAACATCCGGGTGCTGACCGTGTCCGTCGACAGCGGTGAGTTCTGGGACAGCGCCGGCGGAAAGATCGGTGGCCTGATCAGCGTCCTGAAGGCCGCCGCGGGCGGCGACGGTGGCGACCGGGGCACCGTCCTGACCTGACGTACGGCACGATCAGGAGATGACCGCACCGCAACCCGGCTGGTACGCCGACCCTTCGGCCGCTTTCGACCTGCGCTGGTGGGACGGCACCGCGTGGACCTCTGACGTCGTCCGGCAGGGGGCGCAGTCGACCAGCCCCCTGGCCGGAGCGGCCCCTGCCGAGGCGCAAAGACAGCGCTCGGACCGGCCGGACCGCATCCAGCGGCAGGTACAGCAGCAGGCGGGCATGGGCGGCGGCACGCCGGGTGGTGGGTCGCTGTTCACCGAGCCGGTTTTGGTCGTCAACCAGAGGACCAAGCTCATCGAGCTGACCAACGAGTACGCCGTCTACGACCAGGGCGGCGCACAGGTCGGCAGCGTGGTCGAGGTCGGCCAGAGCGGCGTGAAGAAGGCCGTGCGGTTCCTGTCCTCCCTGGACCAGTACATGACGCACCGGCTCGAGGTCCGGGACGCCTCCGGTGTGCCGCAGCTGCTGCTGACCCGGCCGGCCAAGGTGATGAAGTCACGCGTCGTGGTCCAACGGCCGGACGGTCAACCGGTCGGCGAGCTGGTGCAGGAGAACGTCTTCGGCAAGATTCGCTTCGGGCTGATCGCCGGAGGTGTGCCGGTCGGCTCGCTCAATGCGCAGAACTGGCGGGCCTGGGACTTCCAGATCTTGGATGCGGGCGGCACCGAGGTCGCGAGGATCAAGAAGACCTTCGAAGGGCTGGCGAAGACGATGTTCACCACCGCCGACAACTATGTGGTGCAGATCCACCGACCGTTGCAGGACCCGCTGCTGTCGCTGGTGGTCGCCAGCGCGCTGTGCGTCGACACGGCGCTCAAGCAGGACTCGCGGGGCCTCGGATGATCGCGCTGGGGGAGATCGGGCTCTGGACCGGCGTGCTCGATGCGATGACGGTCCCGCAGCTGCGTGAGCAGGTCGCTGAGCTCG
The DNA here is from genome assembly GCA_038235705.1 of Mycobacteriales bacterium. Classification (GTDB taxonomy): domain Bacteria; phylum Actinomycetota; class Actinomycetes; order Mycobacteriales; family SCTD01; genus CANKBT01. Next base: position 26,376 of record JBBSTR010000026.1, on the reverse strand, counting down.
ACGAGCGGGGCTGGGGCACCCTGTGGTTCGGGGAGGCGTACGGGCGGGAGGCCTTCACCCAGGCCCAGCTGGTCCTGGACGCGACGCAGCGCATGGCGGTCGGCACCGGCATCGCCAACATCTACGGGCGCGACGCGACGGCGGCCAACGCGGCCTCCCGCACGCTGGCGGCGGCCTACCCCGGCCGGTTCGTGATGGGGCTCGGCGTCAGCCACGCGCCGCTGGTCGAGCGGCTCCGGGGACACGACTACGGCAAGCCGCTGGCGGCGATGCGGACCTACCTCGACGCCCTGGACGCCTCGCGCTTCCTCGTCGCCGACGGCCAGGACGCGGCGCCGCGGCTGCTCGCCGCGCTGGGGCCGAAGATGCTGGAGCTGGCGCGGGACCGGGCCGACGGCGCGCACCCTTACCTGGTCACGCCCGATCACACCGCCATGGCCCGTTCCGTCCTCGGCGAGGGGCCGACGCTGGCGGTGGAACAGGCGGTGGTGCTCACCGACGACCAGGACGACTGGCGGGCGCGGGCCCACTGGCACCTGGAGATCTACACCGGGCTCCCGAACTACCGCAACAGCTGGCTGCGGTCGGGCTTCGCCGAGGAGGACCTCGGGCGCGGCGGCAGCGACCGGCTCAAGGAGGCGCTCGTGCCGCGCGGCCTCGAGGCCGGCGTCGCCCGGGTTCGCGAGCACCTTGCGGCCGGAGCGACGCACGTCTGCCTGCAGGTGCTTGGGGACAACCCGTTCGACGTGCCGCGCGAGGGCTGGGCCGCGTACGCCGACGCCCTGCTCTGACGTCAGGGCGCGGGGGCCGGACCGGTGAACGTCAGCGGCCCGCTGGCCTTGGAGGTCACCGTCACGGTGACCCGGTCGCGAGCGTCAGGCGCCAGCACGAAGACGTACGTGCCCTGCACCGTCTTGCCCGCGCCGACCGATGCAGGCACCGGCACGCTGGAACGGTCCTGAGGAGCCGCGACGCCGGCGTGCTCGAGCCGCACCCGCGCCCCGCTGAGCGACACACCTTGGCCGCGACCGTTCCGCACCCTCAGCGTGAGGGAGACCGCCGGCCGACCCTTCACGGCGACGGAGCGGACGTCGACGAGCGACACCGCGACCCCGCTGACCGTCACCGACCTGCTCAGCCCCGCTGCCGTTCCGGGAGCGGCCGAGGCGGGAGCCGTCCCGCCGGGCGCTGAGGTGGTTGCCGCGCTGGGCCCGGCGGCTGTGGCGGACGGGATCGACGTCGCCGGCGCTGCGGAGGTGGTCGGCGCGGACGGTGCGGACGTCCGCACCACGCGCGTGGCCGCGCCGGAGGAACATCCGGCCAGCGCGACGAGGGCCAGCGTCGAGGCCGCCACCGCCCCCGATGGCCGGCGGGTCGGGCGGGGAGTCGTGGACACCAGCAGCACCCGGGCAGCCTACGAGCCCGTTCTCCTGACGGTCGTGGCTCGCATCCTCCTGCGTCTGGGTGCCCTAGCCGTTCTCGGGCAGGCGCCCCACCTCGGCCACCGGGAGCCCCGTGCGGTGGCAGACCCAGAACGCGTCGGCCCCGAGGTCCGGCTCGACGAACAGCGCATGGTCGCGGCAGGTCGGGCACAGCGGCCACAGCGGGTCGAGGTCGGCGTGCACCGATTCCTGCACGTCCTGGGCGAGCAGCCCGGGCACGTACGCCTCCCCTGCCGGCCACTGCTCGAGCCACCACTGCCGGTAGGGGAGGGCGCCTTCGAGCCGGTCGGCCCAGCGGCCGTGAAGATCGTGGGCGACGAGGTCGCGGGCGGTGTCGACAGCCACGCGTCGAAGGTTAGGCGACGACGTGACCTGCGTCAGGAAGACACCCGCCGGGCCAGCGGGGACAATGGTGGCACCGTCCGTCTGACCCTGGAGTTCCCGTGCGTACCCGCTCTGCCATGATCGCCTTGACCGCACTCTCCACCTTGCTGCTGACCAGCGCCTGCGGCGGCAGCAGCAGCGCGCCGACGGCGGAGCCGAGCGGCAGCGCGTCGTCCAGCACGACCGCCAGCACGGCCCCTGCCGACGCGTCTGGGGAGCGCACGACGATCTACGGCTCGGTCGGTTCGAAGGACAACCCGGAGAGCTTCGACATCAACCTGAGCGACGCCGGTGGCAAGAAGATCACCGAGCTGCCCGCCGGAAACTATGCGCTCAAGGTCACCGACAACGCCACGATCCACAACTTCCACATCATGGGACCTGGCGTGGACGACAAGACCGACGTGCAGGGCACCGGCGACGCCACCTTCGACATCACCCTGAAGAAGGGGACGTACGCCTACGAGTGCGACCCCCACACCTCGAGCATGCACGGCTCGTTCACCGTGAGCTGAAGCCGCCCCGACGCACCATCTCCTGTGACAGGGTGAGCCGTCCCTGAGGAGTGCTCGTGCTCATGACCCTGCCGCGGATGCGGCCGCGCGACCCGGCCGAGCCGCACCGGGCCCCCACCTCGCTGGAGCTGCTCTTCGACCTGGTCTTCGTCGTCGCCGTGTCGCGGGCGGCCGTGGAGCTGCACCACGAGCTGGCCGAGGGTCACGTCGCGAACGCGCTGCTCGCCTACCCCGCGGTGTTCTTCGGGATCTGGTGGGCCTGGATGGGCTTCACCTGGTTCGCCAGCGCCTTCGACACCGACGACTGGGTCTACCGGATCCTCACCTTCGTGCAGATGGGCGGCGTGCTGGTCTTCGCCGCCGGCATCCACCCGTTCGTGGTCGACCGGGCGCTGACGCTCACCGTCGTCGGTTACGTGATCATGCGACTGGCGCTGGTCAGCCAATGGCTCCGCGCCTCACGGGACCCGGTCCACCGGGCGGTCGCACGCAGCTACGCGTACGCGATCGTGCTCGTCCAGGTCGGGTGGCTGCTCGCGCTGCTCGTCCCGAAGGGCGTGCTCCTGCCGGTCTTCGCCGTGCTGGTGGTGGCCGAGCTCGCCGTCCCGGCGCTCGTCGAACGCCGGGGAGCGCACACCCCCTGGCACCCGGGGCACGTCGCCGAGCGCTTCGGCCTTTTCACCATCATCGTGCTCGGCGAGACCATCCTGGCGACCGCCAACGTGCTCGTCGAGGCGATCGATGTGGGAGAGCACCTCCCGCAGCTGCTGACGGTCTCGGCCGCGTCCCTGGTGCTGGTCGCGAGCCTCTGGTGGGTCTACTTCGACCGGCCGCAGCACGACCTGGTCACGAGTCTGAACGCCAGCCTGCGCTGGGGCTACGGCCACTACCTGATCTTCGCCGGCCTTGGAGCAGTGTCGGCGGGGGTCGAGCTGGCGGTCGACGAGATCACCGGAGACACCGGGCTCGGCGACGTGGCGGGCGGCCTCGGGCTGACCGTCCCGGTCGCGCTCTTCCTGCTGGCGGTCTGGGTGATCATCCTGCGACCGCGTCGCGACCCCGGGGTCGACGCCGCCGTCCCAGCCCTCGCGGTCCTGGTGGCTGCGTCCTGTCTGCTGCCTGGAGCCACCACGGTGGTCGTGGCGACCGCGCTGCTCGGCACCGCCGCCGCGGTCGTGGTGGGCGTACGCAGGACCGCGCCGGTCTGACGCGGCCCGACCTGCTGCAGCACTCCTGCGTTGGTGATCTTGACCGGCGTTTCGCGCCGAAGATCACCAGGGTCGTCGATCGGACCGGTGGTTAGATCGAGGCCGTGCCGACCCGACGTCAGCCCACCCGTGCCGGTGCGGCGGCAGCCGTTATCGGGGCGGCTCTGATCGTCACCGTGGCCGGCTGCTCCAGCGGTCCGCCGACGCGCGAGGCAGCGCCCCCGCCGGTCACGAGGCCGCCGTCCGTGTCGGTGTCCCCGACACCGTCGCCGGCGGCGAGCCCGACCCCCGTGGCGCTGTCCCACGTCGCCACCGTCGACCCGGCGACGCTCGTCCTGCCGGACGGGGTGCAGCTGGAGGGAGACCCGGTCGCCGCGATCACCTGGATCGACAAGGGGGGCAAGGGTCTCGCGGTGCTGACCCGGACCACGTCGGACGACGCGGCCGCCGACACCCGGTCGGTCGGTCTGTTCGCCTACAGCATCCTCATCGAGGGGCCGGGGGCGCCGCGGGTCGTCCGCGAGGTCAAGGACGGGGTCGACGCCTGCCCGCTGGAGACGCTGGCGTCGTTCGTCGCCCCGGAGGGCAGCCCGGCGGACGGCGCGATCTCCGGTCCGTTCGTCGACCCGCAGGTCGGCGGCTCGGGGGAGACCCAGGGCCCGCTGCTGGTGACCGACCTCGACGACGACGGGACGGCGGAGGTGTCCTTCGCCTACGCGACCGCCTGCCGGGGCGACGTCTCGCCGGCCACTCTCAAGGAGCTGGTGCTGGAGGGCGACCGGAAGTACATCATCCGGGGACGCTCGTTCCTGGACGCCCGGAACACCCGTGAGCTGGGTCCGAGCGCGGTCCTCACCGGCAAGGCTGAGCCTGCCCGCGGCGCCTGGCCCGCCGGGGTCTATCAGCCGACCGCCGACCGGTACGCCTCCGACGCGCTGCTCGCAGACGTCCCCGGCTGAGCCGTGCGGCACCGACCGATCAGGCCACTCCGGGGTCGCTCAGCAGGGCTTCCGCAGCGAGGTCGCAGCGGTCCGTGATGATCCCGTCGGCTCCCAGCGCGACCAGCTCCCGCATCCGTCGAGGCTCGTTGACGGTCCAGACGTGCACCTCCACGCCCTGCGCGTGGCAGGCGACGACGACCGCACGGACGAGGGCGGGGGAGCGCAGCGCCCGGTCGGGCAGCTGCACCGCGTCGATCCCGGCGAGGGCCCGGCGTACAAGGAAGGGCTGTCGCAGCCGTAAGCCTGCTAGCAGCTGCACGACACCCCGCCCGGACGCCGATGTGGCCACCGACCGGTCCACCCCTCGTGTCGAGGCCAGCCGGCGACGGTCGCTGAAGGACGCGAGCAGCACCCGGTCCTCAGAGCCCCTCAGCGTCTCGACGACCGGGAGCACGGCGTCCGCGGACTTGACGTCCAGGTTGAAGCGGGCCCGTGGAAATTCTTCGAGCGCGGCCTGCAGCGTGACGACGTCGGGGTGCTGCGCCCGGAGAGCGGTCAGGGTGAGCGAGGCGACCGGGCCGGTGCCCGGCAGCTCGGGGTCGTGGGCAAGCACCGCGTGCCCGTCGCAGGTCGCGCGGGCATCGGTCTCGAGGTGCGTCGCCCCGGCGTCCAGGGCGGCCCGGAAAGCGGCCAGCCCGTTCTGAGCCGCCTGGGTCGCCAGCCCTCGGTGCGCGATGACCCGGGGGAGCGGTGCGTCGAACCAGGCCGTCCGGGTCACCAGCCGACGCTAACCCTTCTTGGCGGCCACCGCGGAGACGTCGTTGCCCTTGGTGCTCGGCTGGGAGGCATTGTTCTTGACCTTGGTCGCCTTGGGCTTCTTGGCCTCGCGACCGCCCTTGTCCTTCGCCACGTCTGCTCCTCGCGCCGGCGGACCGGACGACTCGTCCCTCACGGATGGTGTGGTGACCGTACGCCCTGGTCCAACCGGTCACGCAGCCCAGCGCTTGGAGAGGGACAACCTCAGGTGGCGAGCACGTCGTCCGCGTCGACGATCGTGTAGGCGTACCCCTGCTCGGCCAAGAACCGCTGTCGGTGCGCGGCGTACTCGGCATCGACGGTGTCGCGCGAGACCACCGTGTAGAAGTGCGCCGTCCGTCCGTCGGCCTTGGGTCGCAGCACGCGCCCGAGCCGCTGCGCCTCCTCCTGCCGCGAGCCGAAGGTGCCGCTGCACTGGATCGCGACCGACGCCTCCGGCAGGTCGATCGAGAAGTTCGCGACCTTGGACACCACGAGCCCTGGGATGCGCTTGGTGCGGAACTCCTCGTAAAGCCGCTGGCGTTCGGCGTTCTTCGTGGACCCCTGGATGATCGGCATGTCGAGCGCCGCGCCGAGCTCCTCGAGCTGGTCGAGGTAGGCGCCGATGACGAGCACCTGGTCGTTGGAGTGCCGTTCCACCAGTTTGCGCACAACCGCTATTTTGGTGTGTGCGGTGGCGCTGACCTTGTAGCGCTCCTCGGGCTCGGAGGTCGCGTACGTCAGCCGCTCGGCGTCGGTCATCGTCACCCGCACCTCGGTGCAGTCGGCCGGCGCGATGTAGCCCTGGCTCTCGATGTCCTTCCACGGCGCGTCGTAGCGCTTGGGCCCGATCAGGCTGAACACGTCGCCCTCCCGGCCGTCCTCACGCACCAGCGTCGCGGTCAGCCCGAGCCGGCGTCGTGACTGAAGGTCGGCGGTCATCCGGAACACCGGAGCCGGCAGGAGGTGGACCTCGTCGTAGACCACGAGCCCCCAGTCGCGCGCACCGAACAGCTCCAGGTGCACGTACTCACCCTTGCGGCGCGTCGTCATGATCTGGTAGGTCGCGATGGTGACCGGCTTGATCTCCTTCTTCTCCCCGGAGTACTCGCCGATCTCGTCCTCGGTCAGGGACGTGCGCTTGAGCAGCTCGTCCTTCCACTGCCGCCCGCTGACCGTGTTCGTGACCAGGATCAGCGTGGTCGCGCCGGCCCGGGCCATGGCCGCCGCGCCGACGATCGTCTTGCCGGCGCCGCAGGGCAGCACGACGACACCGCTGCCGCCGTGCCAGAAGTTGTCGACCGCCAGCTGCTGGTAGTCGCGGAGGTCCCAGCCCTCCTGCTTCAGCAGGATCTCGTGCGCCTCGCCGTCGACGTAGCCCGCGAGGTCCTCGGCCGGCCAGCCCACCTTGAGCAGCGCCTGCTTGAGCCGCCCTCGCTCGGACGGGAACGCGATCACCGTGTCCGGGTCCAGGCGAGCCCCGAGCAGCGGCGCCACCTTCTTGCTCCGGGTGACCTCTTCCAGCACGGCCCGGTCGGACGTACGAAGAACCAGCCCGTGCACCGGGTCCTGCTCGATCGTGAGCCGTCCGTAGCGGTCCATCGTGTCGGCGACGTCCACCAGCAGAGCGTGCGGCACGGGGTAGCGGCTGAAGCGCACGAGGGCGTCCACGACCTGCTCGGCGTCGTGCCCGGCCGCCCGGGCGTTCCACAGGCCGAGCGGGGTGAGCCGGTAGGTGTGCACGTGCTCGGGGCTGCGCTCCAGCTCGGCGAACGGAGCGATGGACTGTCGGCACTCGGCGGCGAGCGGGTGGTCGACCTCGAGCAGCAGGGTCTTGTCGCTCTGGACGATCAGCGGTCCGTCGGGGGAACTCATCCGACCATTGTCGCCCGTGACGGGTCGGGCAGCCAGATGACCAGCAGGTCACCCCGGACGACCGGCCCGCCGGCCGGCAGCAGGAAGAAGTCGCCGGGCCCGAACACCCGGTCTTGGCAGCTCGCCTGGCCGCTCAGCACGCAGACGAAAGCGCACTCCTGGCCGGGATCGACCTCCTGCTCGCTGGTGACGACGAAGTGGTCGTCGACGACGACCAGCGGGTCACCCCTGGGGACCAGCCCGGGCTCCACGTCGTCCCAGTCGATGCACGCGAGGCTCTGCGCGACGTGCAGCTCGCGCGGTCTGCCGTCCACACCCGGTCGGTTGTAGTCGTACACCCGGTAGGTGGTGTCGGAGTTCTGCTGCACCTCCACGACCAGGCACCCGGCGCCGAGCGCGTGCACCCTGCCCGACGGCACGAGGAGCACGTCCCCGACCACGACGTCCTGCCGGTGCAGCAGCCGGGACAGGTCCTCGCCAGCCGTCTGAGCCTCGGCGAAACGCTGCTGCGTCACTCCTTCTCGCACTCCCGCGAGAACGTGCGCGCCCGGCTCGGTGCCTGCGACGAACCAGAGCTCGGTCTTCGGCTCGCCGCCGAGGGCCGCGGCCAGGTGTGCCGGCGGGTGGACCTGGACCGACAGCGATTCCCGGGCGTCGAGCAGCTTGACGAGCAGCGGGAACGGCCCGGTCAGGTCTTTGGCGCGGTCCCCGAACAAGGCGCGGTCGCCCGCCCAGAGCGAGGCCAGCGTGCGCCCGTCGTACGGTCCGCCGGCGACGACGCTCTGCGCCTCGGGCCGGTCGACCAGCTCCCAGGACTCGCCGACGGGGCCGTCCGGCAGCTCGCGTCCGTACGCGGTGGCGAAGCCGATCCCTCCCCAGACCCGTTCCTGGTAGAGCGGCGTGAACACGATCGGGCTCATGCACCCTCCCCGATGTCGTCCAGTGCTGCGACGCCGGTGACGCGGTGCACCGAGAACGTCCGGTCCTCTTGCCGCAGGTGGTCGCGGGCGATCACGAAGCCTCCCTCGACGCTGCGCGGCTCGACCACGCGGGAGGTCGAGCGTCCCTGTGCGTCCACGTAGCCGATCCACACCTGTCGTCCCTCGCGCGCAGCCTCCTGCAGGAAGGCCAGCGTGTCGGTCGTCTGAGGGGTCGCGGGCGCCCGGCGCGAGGCCCGGGACGCGGTGTCCCCCGCGCGCAGCGCGGTGACCGCCAGCGCCGCCTGTTCCGGGGGCAGCGCGGTCTGCTCGCCCGGGCGTGACGGCCGAGGACGCACCGGCGTGCGCGGCGCCGGCCGGCGGGCCAGCAGCAGCGCACCGTCAGGGGCCTCGGGGGCCGGGGAGAAACCGGCGTCGCGCAGGTCCTCGAGCAGCTGGTTCAGCGGGACCGGGCTCACGAGCACCGTCGGGGCGAGGCGCCGCAGGCCGAGCCCGGCTGCCTTGCGCGAGGCCATCACCTCGCTGACCAGCCCCTCGTCGTCGCAGCGCAGGTAGGTGCTGGCCGCGCCGGCACGCAGGCGTCCGTGGCGCCGCGAGACGTCGTCGACGAGGTAGGAGAGGGCCTGCGGCACCGGCGTGCGGGACCGTGCACGGAACAGCTCCTGCACGTCGGCCCCGCTGCGTCCCGCGTCCAGCGCACGACGCACCGAGGCCTCGCTCACGCGGTAGACGGTGGCGCCGCCGGTGGACTCCACGTCGGCGACCAGCGCGATCTGCTCCGCCAGCTCCCGTACGAGCGGGCCGGGCGCGACCACGGTCAGGTCGGGCTGCACGAGCACGTGGTCGACCGGGTCGGGGAGCAGGTCTCCGAGCGCTTTCGCGGCCTCGGCGTCCTGCTGGGCCGCGAGCAGGCGGGCCGGTCTGCCGAGGCCGGCACGGCCGGTCAGCCCGAGCAGCTCGGCCTCTTCCAGCACCCAGGTCAGCACCTGGTCGCGGAGCCGGCCTCCGCGACGAGGGGCGGTCCAGACCAGACGCTCGAGCAGGCTCTCCGGTGACGGTGCCCGTCCGGCCGGGACGCCGGCGAGCGCGTCCAGGACCCGCAGCCGGTCAGCGGGGGCGCCGGGCCGGGCCAGCTCCGGGGACAGCGGTGCGAGGGCCTTGTCCCGCTCGTCACGCTGCCCGACCAGGCCAGGCAACCGGGGCAGGTCGAGCCAGGCCCGGGCGAGAGTCACCCAGCGGCGCTCCGGAGGCTGGGCGAGCCACGCGTCGTACGCGGGGGTGGGCAGCCACTGCGCGTCGACGCCGGCGGTCTGGTCGACGAGCCCGGCGCCGTAGGCCACCTCGACCAGCAGCCCCGCGACCCGCTCGGTCACGTCGAGGCCCTTGACCAGGCGCCGCAGCTCGCGGACCCCCAGCCCGCCCGAGCGCAGGACCGACGGGGGCTCGTCCGACCAGGACTGCAGCAGGGACTCGACCCGCGCGACGGACTCCGCAGCGGTGTGTGCGGCCGCCCGGTCGACGACGCCCGTGCCGAGGTCGCTCGCGACCAGGGCCGGGGGCTCGGACGACATCGGACCGAGGGGGTCCTTGCCGCGCACCGCCAGCGCGACCTCCCGGGGCAGCTCGACGGTGGTGTCGTCGACGGCGACGAGCAGCCCGCGCGCCAGCAGCCAGCGCACCGGGGAGTCGTCGCCTGGAGCGATCGGTCGTTGGGCGTCGCGGACCTGCCCGAGCGGCGGGCCGTCCGCGAGGCTCTGCAGCACCTCGTGAGCCCTGGCGTCCGCCCCGGCCAGCACCTTGTCGAGCGTGGCTGGGACGGTCAGCACCTCGAGGACCCCGGCCAGGCCGGCGGCCGCGGGCAGACCCAGCGCCAGGGCGACGGGAGCCAGGCGGCGGTCGTCGAAGCGGGCGAGGCAGGACGCGGCGGGACGTCCGAGCCCGGCCGGCGTGCTGCTCACGTCACGGACCGTCGTCACCAGGTGCAGAGCCTTGTCGGGCCCCCAGAGCAGGGCCAGCGCCCGCAGTCGACCCACCGCGTCGACGATCGAGGCCCGAGGCGTGGACCGACCGACGAGCCCGACCAGCTGGTCCACGGTCGCCGGGGGGTCGAGCAGCACCAGCGCGTCGACGATGGTCAGGGTGAACGCGTCGAGGCGCTCCAGGCAGCGCAGGACCGAGAGTCGGGCCGCCGCCCGTGCTGCCAGCACCCCGAGGTCGGGCGGCACGGGTGAGGCGAGGTCGGGACGACGTTCCAGCAGCGTGGCGAGCTGCTGGTCGGTGCGGCCGCGGAGGTCACCAGCGAGGCTCGAGGCGGCGTCCATCCGATCCAGCCTAGTAGGGGTGTGTCCCTCCGGTGCGTGGGCAGGCCGTAGCGATGAGTGCATCGCTGGTCCCGTCCGAGGGCGTCGACGAAGGGTCGGCGGCCGGGGCGACCGAGTCCGCCGCCGGCCATGACGCCGCCGGGGTCCTCGGACCGCCGCCGCACGGCCGCCCGGCGCGGGAGTCCGATCCTGCTCCCGGCGAAGACCTGGAGACCGCCGAGTCCCGCGAGGCGCCGCGGACCGGTCAGCAGCTCGAGGAGGGCGAGGGCTAGTCGCTGCGACGGGCCTCGCGACGACGCGTCCGGGCGCCACGCAGCAAGCCGACCAGAGCGACCGCGAGGCCCAGCGGCAGCAGGGAAACGGCGCTCACCAGCAGCGCCGCTGGCGCCGTCGAATCGCTGATCACCGCCGGGACGACGCCGACGATCAGCGCCAGCAGGCCGACGCCGAACAGCACGGCTCCGCCGCGGACCAGCAGGTCCCCGGGTCGCCGGTCGTTCGTCGCCTCGTGCCGTGCGCTCACCGCACCGCTCCTTCGTCGTGGTGATCGGGCCGTGTTCTCCGGCCGCCGATCGTGGCTCTGCCGCCCGAGGCTACGGCCTACGCTGACGGCTTCCCCCCACGAGCAGACGAGGTCCGACGTGCCCACCGGCAAGGTCAAGTTCTACGACAAGGCGAAGGGTTTCGGCTTCGCGGCCCGCGACGACGGCGGCGACGTCTTCGTGCCCTCGTCCGCCCTGCCGGAGGGCCTCGACGAGCTGCGCCCCGGCACCCGGATCGAGTTCGGGGTCGCGGCCGGCAAGCGAGGTGAGCAGGCGCTGTCCGTGGTGGTGCTCGACGCCCCGCCGACGATCGCCGGTGCCCGCCGGCCCGCCGAGGACCTGGGCTCGATGGTCGAGGACCTGATCAAGCTGCTCGAGGCCCGGGTGCAGCCCGGTCTGCGTCGTGGCAAGCACCCCGACCGGGAGACCGGCAAGCGGGTGGCGACCATCTTGCGGGCGGTGGCGGGCGAGCTCGAAGGCTGAGCGCGCCCCCGTCAGACCTTGGGCACCACCAGAAACGTCCACAGCCCGAGGACGGTCGCGTCCTTGTTGTCGCTGGCCAGCTTGCGGACCGTCAGCACCTGGCGCGGCGACTGGCTGAAGTCCGGCTGGACCCGGACGGTGTGGCTGTCGGACTCGATGGTGCTGACCGGGATCTCGCTGCTCGCCTCGGCGTTCTCGGCCGGACGCAGGGTCACGAACCAGGCAGCGTCGGCGAGGTCCTTGTCGACGTCGACCAGCACCTGGGCGCCGGGCTGGACCGAGATCAGCTCCGGGGTGCGCGCCACGTCGTACCGGCACGCACCGGCGGTGCCCTCCTGCTTGCTGGGGTCTTGTCCGTCGAAGCAGTAGACCGCAGCGTTGCTGTGAATCGCCGTGTCCCCGCTGTAGAGGGTCACGATCGGGGTGGGCTTGGCGCCGCAGCCGGACAGCGTGAGCAGCGCGGCGCCCCCGGCGAGGGCGGCGATCAGACGGCGGGGACGGGCAGGCATGCGGTGCTCCGGACGGGAAGGTGGTGGACTGGGGCCATGGCTGGTGTGCGGCGGAGGCTGCGAGACGTGAGGGCGAGCGTGGAGTCGAAGGTATCGGGCGTGCTGACCGGACGGCCGGTCGAGGCCGTCGGAGAGCCTCCGAGCCTCGACGAAGAGGGTCCTGCGGACGTGGTCGAGGAGCACGCGGAGGAACAGGACCTCGAGCGTGCGGCGCTGGACGCCGGGGCCGACGAGGCGCCGGCCGAGCAGGATGCGGTCACCGAGGTCGTCGGCGTCGCCCCTGCCGCCCCGGTGCCGGACCAGCACTCCGGCGAGGAGCGCGACCAGGTCCTGCACGACGCGGTCGAGACGGCCCGTGCGGTGGCGGTCGAGGTGGGCGGCAAGGCGGTCGGTGAGCACCTCGGGGCCAGCTCGGACGCCGAGCCGGGCAGCGGCCCGGTGGTCACGCACTCCTTCGCGAGCACCGACCCGGCCTACGTCGGCTGGCGCTGGGCGGTCACCCTCGCGCGAGCCGAGGGCAGCGCCGAGGTGACGGTCGACGAGGTCGTGCTGCTGCCGGGGCACGGCGCGCTGCTGGCGCCGGCCTGGCTGCCGTGGTCGGAGCGGGTCGCCGCCGGTGACCTTTCCCCCGGAGACCTGCTGCCGACGGAGCAGGGCGACCTTCGCCTGGTCCCGTCCTACGCCGGGCCCGACGACGGTGACCTCGATCTGGCCGACGAGGTCTGGGACGAGCTGGGCCTCGGCCGGGCCCGGGTGCTGTCGATCGAGGGTCGGGCGGACGCGGCCGAGCGCTGGTTCGAGGGTGACGCCGGTCCGCACGCACCCATCGCCAAGCAGGCGCCGGGCACCTGCGACGGGTGCGGCTTCCTGGTCCCGCTCGGGGGGGCGCTCCGGGCTGCCTTCGGGGTCTGTGCCAACGCCTACGCGCCGGATGACGGCCGGGTGGTCGCGCTGGCACACGGCTGCGGGGCGCACAGCGAGACGACCGTCGACAGCGCGCACGCAGCCACGGCCGGTCTGGCCACCATCGAGGACGACCTCGAGCTGGTGCCGACCGCCGACCTGGGCTAGCGCCCGGCGGCGGACCTGCGGCGACCCCGCACGACGCGCGTCCCGAGCACTCCCAGAACCAGGCCGGCGAGACACATCACGTACTGCCAGCCCGGAGTGCTGCGACCGGCGGCGTGAAAGATCGCGAGGCCGATCAGCCCGAGCAGCCAGGCCAGCGTGCCGAGGCCGACGACACGGACGTCGTCGAGCTGAAGCGGCGGCGGGGTAGCGGGCACGGACGCACCGTACAAGGAATCTCCGCGACAGCCATCTCGTTACGTGAGGTAATGTTCTCCGTCGTGACGACCTCCGCCCCCGCCCTCGCCTCCGCGCTGCGGCTCTCGGTGATGCGCCTGTCCCGCCGGCTCCGCGCCGAGCGTGCCGACAATGCCCTGACCCTGGGGCAGCTGTCGTTGCTGGCCTGCCTGGAGCGAGAGGGCTCGTCGACGCCCGGCGAGCTGGCGGTGCTCGAACGCGTGCGCCCGCCGCAGATGACCCGGCTCGTCGCCTCGCTGGACGACACCGGGCTGCTGGTCCGCTCGCCCCACCCCAGCGACGGACGGCAGGTGCTCGTCTCGCTCAGCGAGCAGGGTCGAGCGATGGTCCGTGAGGACCGCCGACGTCGTGACGTCTGGCTCGCCCAGCGGCTGGCCGAGCTGTCCCCGCAGGATCGTGAGGTCCTGCGAGAAGCCAGCGTGGTGCTGGAGCGGCTGTCAGCCGCATGAGCCCGATGTTCCGCTCGCTCGCCAACCGCAACTACCGCCTGTTCGCAGGCGGTCAGGTCGTCAGCCTGACCGGGACCTGGGGACAGCGGGTCGCCCAGGACTGGCTGGTCCTCAACCTGTCCGGCAACAGCGGGGTCGCGCTCGGCTTCGTGACCGCGCTGCAGTTCCTGCCCGTGCTGATGCTCAGCCTCTGGGGCGGGGTGCTGGCCGATCGCTACGACAAGCGCCGGATGCTGATCGGCATCCAGTCGGCGATGGGCCTGCTCGCCCTCACGCTCGGTCTGCTGGACCTCACCGGCACGGTCGCGCTGTGGCACGTGTACGTGCTCTCCTTCGCCCTGGGGACGGTCGCGGCGTTCGACGTGCCGGTCCGGCAGTCCTTCGTCAGCGAGCTGGTCGGGCCGGCGGAGCTGCCCAACGCGGTGAGCCTCAACAGCGCGACGTTCAACACCGCGCGCATCGCGGGGCCCGCGGTCGCCGGTGTGATGATCGCCGGGATCGGCACGGGCTGGGTCTTCGTCGCCAACGCTGCCAGCTATCTCGCCGTGATCGCCGGGCTCACGCTGATGCGGGCGGACCTGCTCTGGCGTACCGAGCCGGTGCGTCGTGGGCGCGGTCAGGTGCGCGAGGGCGTGGCGTACGTGCGGAGCCGCCCCGACCTCCTGGTGCCGATCGCGATGGTCGCCGTGATCGGTACGTTCGGCCTCAACTTCCAGGTCACGCTGGCCCTGGTCGCCAAGCAGCTGTTCGCCACCGGGGCCGGCTCGTTCGGCCTGCTCATCAGCTCCCTGGCCGTCGGTTCCCTGATCGGGGCGCTGGTCAGTGCTCGCCGCCTCGGACCGCCCCGTCAGCGCACGCTGATGATCGCCGCGCTCGCCTTCGGGGTCCTCGAGATCGCGGTCGGGCTCGCCCCGACGTTCCTGGTGATGGCGCTGCTGCTGGTGCCCACCGGCTTCGCTGTGCTGACCTTCACGACCACGGCCAACACGCTGGTCCAGCTCGGGGCGGAACCCTACGTGCGCGGGCGCGTGATGGCGCTCTACGTGCTCGTCTTCCTCGGCGGCACGCCGGTCGGGGCGCCGGTCATCGGCGCTCTCGCCGAGGCGTACGGACCCCGGTTCGGGCTGTTGCTGGGCGGCTTGGCGTGCGTCCTGGCTGCTGTCGGCGGCACCCTGGTGCTGACCCGCAAGGGGAATCTGCGGCTCGAGCCGCACCTGCTCCGGCGCCGTCCCTACGTCAGCGTCCACGCCCTGGGCGACGCTGCCCTCGTGCCAGGCACGATGTCCGCCGAGATCGCTGAGGAGGCCACCCCGGCGACGGGCCCGGCCGAACCGCGACGCGTGCGCGCCGCGTGACCCTTCGGCGAGGCTCAGCGGTGGCGTAGGGGAGGCAACAGGTAGAGCGCGGCGGTGCCCGCCAGGACGACGGCCGTCACCGACACCGAGAACGCCCGTCCGACGACGACGTCGGTGACCAGCAGCAGTGTCGTGGCTACCGTCAGCACCGTCAGCAGGAGCCCGATGATCTCCAGCCGGTTCGTGAGGACCACCACGCGTGGCTTCTGACCCTTGGCGAACAGCAGCCGGTGCACGGCCACGGGCGCGGTCAGCACCAGGGAAGCCAAGGCGGCGAGCAGGAGCCCCGTGACGTACATCCCGCGCTGGGCGTGGGTGAGGCTCTCGAAACGCTGTGTGAACGGCACCGTCAGCAGCAGGGAGAACAGGACGGTGACGCCGGTCTGCGTGACGCGCAGCTCCTGGAGCAGCTCGGACAGGTTGCGGTCGGCCCGCTGCTCCTGGGTCTCGTGACGGCCGGGCTCGACGGTCACCGTGCGGCTCGTCGGGCGCGTGCGCGACGGGCGGCCCGCCCCAGCGACCCGGGCCGCAGCGCCGACGCGAGGCACAGACCGGCCACGAGCAGCACCGGGATCACGGCTGCGACGAGGAACACCCGGAGCGCCACCGACCGGTCCCCCCAGGTCACGACGATGGGCGAGCAGAGGGCGACCAGGACGATCGCGATCGCCCCGTTCAGGACTCGCGGCACCCAGGCCTGAGGCATGCGGTCAGGGTCGGTCATGCCGGTTCAGAGCCGCTCCACGACGTGGTCGATGCACGCGGTCAGCGCCTGCACGTCGGCTGGCTCGACCGCCGGGAACATCGCGATGCGCAGCTGGTTGCGCCCGAGCTTGCGGTAGGGCTCGGTGTCCACGACGCCGTTGGCCCGGAGCGCCGAGGCGATCGCGGCCGCGTCGACGGAGTCGTCGACATCGATCGTGCCGACCACCTGGCTGCGGTGCGCAGGGTCCTTGACGAACGGCGACGCGTAGGCGCTCCGCTCGGCCCAGCCGTAGAGGTGGTCGCTGCTCTCACGGGTGCGGGCCACGGCCCAGTCCAGGCCGCCCTGGGCGTTGAACCAGTCGATCTGCTCCGCCATCAGGAAGATCGTGGCGAGCGACGGCGTGTTGTACGTCTGGTCCTTCGTGCTGTTGTCCAGCGCGATCGTGAGGTCGTACGACGCGGGCACCCACCGGTCGGTCGCCCCGATCCGCGCGATGCGGTCCAGCGCCGCGGGCGAGCACAGCGCCAGCCACAGCCCGCCGTCGGAGGCGAAGCACTTCTGTGGGGAGAAGTAGTAGACGTCGAACGCGGACGCGTCGACCGGGAGCCCGCCCGCACCGCTGGTCGCGTCGACCGCGACGAGAGCGCCGGGGTCGGCGCCCTGCACCCGTGCGATCGGCATCGCCACGCCGGTCGAGGTCTCGTTGTGCGTCAACGCGTACAGGTCGACGCCCTGCTCCGCGGCCGCCTCCGGGTGCGTCCCCGGCTCGCTCGTGATCACCGACGGCTCGTCGAGGAAGGGGGCCGCCGCGGCCGCTGCGGCGAACTTGCTGCTGAACTCGCCGAACGTCAGGTGCTGGCTCTTGCGCTCGATGAGCCCGAACGTGGCGATGTCCCAGAACTCGGTGGCTCCGCCGTTGCCGAGCAGCACCTCGTACCCGTCCGGCAGCGTGAACAGCTCGCGCAGCCCCTGCCGGACCCGGGCGACCTGGTCCTTGACGGGAGCCTGCCGGTGCGAGGTGCCGAGGTAGGTGCGGCCGGTGGCCACCAGCGCCTCCAGCTGAGCCGGCCGGACCTTCGACGGGCCGGTCCCGAACCGTCCGTCGGCGGGGAGCAGGTCGGCGGGGATCTCGATGCTGGGCACGCTGTGAGATTAACGGGTGGGGGACGCCCGGCGGGTCAGACCTGGTTCCCGGCCGGAAGGTCGCCGGACGCGACCTCCGACACCGGTCGGGGGCCTGGGCCGACGTACTTGGCGGACGGTCGGATCAGCTTGCCCAGCTTCTTCTGCTCGAGGATGTGGGCGCTCCAGCCCGCCGTGCGCGCGCAGGTGAACATCGGGGTGAACATGTGCGGCGGCACCTGCGCGAAGTCCAGGACGACCGCCGACCAGAACTCGACGTTGGTGCGCAGCGCCCGGTCGGGGTAGCGGGCGGTCAGCTCTTCGATCGCGGCCTTCTCGAGCGCGTCGGCGACCTCGTAGCGGCGGCTGCCGAGCTCCTTGGCCGTGCGACGGAGCACGCGTGCCCGCGGGTCCTCGGCGCGGTAGACGCGGTGACCGAAGCCCATCAGACGTTCCTTGCGGTCGAGCAGACCCTTGACGTACTTGACCGGGTCGCCGCTCTTCTCGACGTCGTCGAGCATGGTCAGCACGCGCGAGGGCGCACCGCCGTGCAGCGGGCCGGACAGCGCGCCGATCGCGCCGGAGATGCTCGCGGCGGCGTCAGCGCCGGTGGAAGCGATCACTCGCGCGGTGAAGGTCGAGGCGTTCATCCCGTGCTCGGCTGCCGAGCAGAAGTAGGCGTCGACCGCCCGGGTGTGCGCCGGGTCCGGCTCACCCTTCCAGCGGATCATGAACCGCTCGACGATGGTGCTGGCCTTGTCGACCTCGCTCTGCGGGACCATCGGCAAGCCCTGCCCGCGGGCCGACTGGGCGACGAAGGACAGCGTCATGACGGAGATGCGGCCGAGGTCCTCACGGATCTGGTCCACATCGACGTCGAGCATCTGCTGCAGGCCCCAGGCGGGGGCGAGCATCGCGATCGCCGACTGCACGTCGACCCGGATGTCGCCGGAGTGGATGGGCAGCGGGAACGGCTCGGCCGGGGGGAGCCCGGGCCGGAACTTGCCGTCCACCAGCAGACCCCAGACGTCGCCGAAGGACACCTTGCCGACGAGGTCCTCGATGTCGACGCCCCGGTAGCGAAGCGCGCCGCCCTCCTTGTCGGGCTCGGCGATCTCGGAGTGGAAGGCGACAACGCCCTCCAGGCCGGCCTTGAAGTCCTCGTCAGCCATGTGGTGGCTCTCCTCGCGTCGGGGGTTCGGTCGTGCCGGGGCCAGATCGTTGGTCCGTCACCAGCATCATGCCGGGTGGCGCCCGCGGCGGTTCGGTGCAGGCTGTTCCCATGCCCGACCTGCCCGACCTCCGCCGTGACTACACCGCAGGCGGGCTCGCCGAGAAAGATCTTGCCAGGACCTGGCTGGCGCAGCTGCAACGGTGGCTGGTGGACGCTGCCGACCTGCCTGAGCCAAACGCCGTCGTCCTGGCGACCGCCACCCCCGACGGTCGACCCAGCCAGCGCACCGTGCTGCTCAAGGGGCTCGACGAACGAGGTCTGGTCCTCTACACCAACCTGACCTCGCGCAAGGCCACCGAGGCGGCGTCGAACCCCTATGCGTCTCTGCTTTTCCCCTGGGTGCCGCTGGAACGTCAGGTCGTCGTCCAGGGTCGGGTGGAGCCGGTGGACCGTGCCGAGGTCGAGACGTATTTTCGGTCCCGTCCGCGCAGTTCCCAGCTGGGTGCGTGGGTCTCGCGCCAGTCGACGGTGATCCCGTCCCGAGCGGTCCTCGACGCCCGCGAGAACGAGCTGCGCGAGCGGTTCACCGGCGACGTGCCGGTGCCGGAGTTCTGGGGAGGTCTGCGGGTCGTGCCCGCAACGGTCGAGTTCTGGCAGGGACGCACGTCCCGGCTCCACGACCGGCTGCGGTTCGACGTGGCGACCGGTGCCGTCGAGCGGTTGTCACCGTGAGGGTGACGACGTGAAGCTGCGGTCCGTCGTGATGGACGTCACGCCGCTGCGTGAGTCCCGACCGTTCCGGCTGCTCATCATCGGCGACACCGTCTCGACGCTCGGGACCCAGGTCACCACGGTGGCCGTGCCGCTGCAGGTGTACGAGATCACCCGGAGCTCGGCCTCCGTCGGGCTCGTCGGCCTGGCCGGGCTGTTCCCGCTGATCGTGCTCGGCCTGTACGGCGGCGCGATCGCCGATGCGTTCGAACGACGCCGGCTGCTGATCGCCGTCTCGATCGCCCAGGCGGCGCTGTCGGTCGTGCTGCTCGTCCAGGCCGCGGCACACACCGACAGCACGCTCCTGCTGTACGGCGTGGTCGCCGCGCAGTCCGGGCTCTTCGCGATCGCCAGCCCCACCCGGAGCGCCATGCTGCCGCGGCTCGTGCGCCCTGCCCTGCTGCCCGCCGCGAACGCCCTGCGGATGGCGGAGTTCAACGTGGGGATCGCGGTGGGTCCGCTGCTGGCCGGGGTGCTCGCAGCCGCCTTCGGCTACCAGGCGGCCTACGGCTTCGACGTTCTCACCTTCGCGGTGGCGCTGACCGCGCTGCGGGGGTTGCCCCTGCTGCACCCCGAGGGCGGCGGGCGTCGCGCCGGGACGGCCAGCGTTCTCGAGGGTCTGCGGTTTCTCCGAACGCGCCGCGTGCTGCTCGCGACGTTCGTGCTCGACCTGATCGCGATGGTGCTGGCCATGCCCCGGGCGCTGTTCCCCCAGCTGGCCGACCAGGTCTTCGGCGGAGGCACGCAGACGGCAGGGCTGCTCTACTCCGCCCTGGCCGTCGGGGGTCTGCTCGGCGCGCTCGGTTCCGGCTGGTCCTCGCGGATCACGCGGCACGGCGTCGCTGTCGTGTGGTCGATCGTGGCCTGGGGTGTGGCCATCACGGTGTTCGGCCTGTCGACCTGGTTGCCGCTGGCGCTGATCGCGCTGGCAGCGGCCGGAGCTGCGGACGGGGTGTCGGCGATCTTCCGCTCCGCCGTGCTGCAGGCGGCCGCACCCGACGAGATGCGCGGCCGGGTCGGCGGGGTGTTCACGGTGGTGGTCGCCGGTGGCCCGCGGCTCGCCGACGGGCGCGCGGGGCTCTCCGCCGTGGTCGTGGGACCGGAGGCCGCGATCGTCGCGGGAGGGGTCGCCGTCGTGGTGGCGACGCTGGCCGTCTCGCGGTTGATGCCGGAGCTGTGGGCCTACCGGGTCGACCTGACCGACCATGACGGCCCCGTCGGCCGCGTCGCGCTGCGCCCCGAGGACGACGTCCCCCCGCTCCCGGCACCCCCCGGGCCTCCCGGCTGACCCTCCTCGGAGCCCGCCCGGCCTCACCAGGGGGCGGTCAGGCCAGGGCTGCGGCCGCCACCCGGAGGTCGGCGACGAGGCCAGCCATCGCCCCGGCGCGGTCGTCCCCGGCTCGCAGCACGGCGGACGGGTGGATGGTCGCCATGAGCTGCCCACCGCCCTCGCGAGGCATCAGCACACCGCGCTGCCGGGTGACCCGGAACGACGGCCCGAGCAGTGCCTTGGCGGCGGTGGCCCCGAGCAGCACCGTCAGCTCGGGGGAGACGGCCGTCAGCTCGGCGGACAGCCACGGGACGCACGCCTCCACCTCGTACGTGTCCGGGGTCGCGTGGATGCGCCGGTTACCACGGGGCGAAAACTTGAAGTGCTTCACCACGTTGGTGACGTAGACGTCGTTGCGGTCGACGCCGGCCTCGTCCAGCGCCTCGACCAGCAGACGTCCCGCCGGTCCGACGAAAGGCAGACCCTGCTGGTCCTCGACGTCGCCCGGCTGCTCGCCGACCAGGGCGAGGCGCGCCGAGGTCTGCCCGCGCCCGAAGACGGTCTGGGTCGCGGGCTCGTGCAGCGGGCAGCCCTGACAGCCGGCTGCCGCCTGCCTCAGCGCCTCGAGCGAGCGGTCCTCCGGCAGGAAGCTCTCCGCGCCGAGCCAGTCGGCGTCACGTCGGGTGCGGGGCGGCACGGGTCCGGCTAGAGCTCGAACTCGGCGGGCGCGATCCCGACGGCGAAGCAGGCATCCTTGACGGTGCGGCGCTCGTCGGCGTCGAAGTCGCCGTCGGCACCGCCGATGATGATGCCGATCTGGATCACGGCGCGCGCCTGGTCCGGCTTGCTCTTCAGCTTGGCGATCGTGGCGGTCGCCTCGACCTTGCCGAAGTCGAAGCTCTTGGCGAGCTTGTCGGAGTACCAGTCGAACTTCTGCTGCAGCTCGTCCGGCGGGAAGACCGACAGCAGGTCGTTGCTGCGGATCAGCGCCGCGGTCTTCTGACGCTCCGCAGCGTCCACCGATCCGTCGGCCGCCGCGATCAGCGCACACATCGCCATGCTCGCGTTCGCGAAGTCCTTGGTCGTGAACTGACTCTTCTTGGTCTGCAGCTGGGTGGTCATCTCGGCTGTCTTGCTCTTCAGCTGGTCCCAGAACGCCATGGCCGGCTCCTCGTCTCGATGGTGCGGCCCACGCTAGGCGCGCACGTCCGCGTAACGCTCGAGCGCGACCTTGCGCTCCACGGCGTGGTCGACGATCGGCGCCGGGTAGCCGTTCGGTGGCCCGCCCGGGAGCGTCCAGGGGGTGTGCACCGCCTTGCCGGGCACGTCCCGGAGCTCGGGCACCCACCGACGGACGTAGTCGCCGACCGGGTCATAGTCCTGTCCCTGCTTGACCGGGTTGAAGACCCGGAAGTACGGCGAAGGGTCCGTCCCGGTCCCCGCAGTCCACTGCCAGCCG
This sequence comes from Mycobacteriales bacterium, assembly GCA_038235705.1. Lineage (GTDB taxonomy): Bacteria > Actinomycetota > Actinomycetes > Mycobacteriales > SCTD01 > CANKBT01. The sequence continues at coordinate 4,791 of JBBSTR010000026.1, read as the reverse complement.
TGCTGGTTGCTGGCGAGGTCGCCGTCGCGCAGCAGCTGCATGAAGTGCCGGGCTCCCCGACGCCAGTGCAGGTGCAGGTCCTTGGTCAGAAAGCTCGCGACGATCATCCGGACCCGGTTGTGCATCCATGCCTGCCCCTGCAGCTGACGCATCCCGGCGTCGACGATCGGGAAACCGGTGGTGCCGTCGGCCCACGCCTGCCAGCGACGGTCAGCCTCGGTCCCCGTGTCGTACGACAGGCCGGCGAGGTGCCCCTGGATCTCGTGCCGGGCGGAGTCCGGCCGGTGCCACAGGGTGTCTGCGTAGAAGTCGCGAAAAGCGATCTCGCGCCGGTAGGCGTCCGGGCCGGGCCCTGCGCCGAGGTCGGTCAGCAGCGTGCGCGGATGCAGGCAGCCGTACTTCAGGTAGACCGACATCTCCGAGGTGCGGTCAGCGTCCGGACGATTACGCAGATCTGCGTAATCACTCAGATCCTCGTCCACGAAGCGTTTCCACCGGGCTCGGGCCGCTCCCTCCCCGGCCTCAGGCAGCGAGACCTCGCCCAGGTCCGGGTCGTCCGGCACGCCGTCGCCGGCGAGCCCGCCGTCGGTCCAGGGCACGCTGCGCGGGTTCGTCGCCGGGCCGCGCACACCACGTTCGGTCCAGGCCCGGTAGAACGGCGTGTAGACCTTGAACGGCCCGCCGGCGCCGGTGGCGAGCGTCCCGGGCGTCACGGCGTACGGGGAGCCGAGCGCCTCCATCGGGATGTCTCCCAGCGCGTCCGCGACCCGTTCGTCCCGCGCGCGGCCGTACGGTCCGTGGTCGCTGCTGAGGTGCAGGCTGCTCGCCCCGCAGTCGGCGGCGAGCCGGGGGAGCACCTGCTCCGGCACGCCGTGCACGACCCGCAACGCGCCCCCGGTCTGCTCTTGGAGGTCGCGCAGGCAGCGGTAGAGAAACGCCAGCCGAGGCGCCCCGGACGGACCGCGCAACGCGTCGTCGAGCACGAACACCGGCACCACCTCGTCGGCCGCGTCACGGGCGGCGAGCAGCGCGGGGTGGTCGGCGAGGCGAAGATCGCGGCGGAACCACAGCAGGCTTGTCGTCACAGCCGCGACGGTAACGCTGCCGGGCTGGTGGTGCCCCCGGAGAGAATCGAACTCCCGACGCCCTCCTTAGGACGGAGGCGCTCTATCCACTGAGCTACGGAGGCGGTGAGGTCACCTTAGCCAGCGCTGCGGGCCAGCGGTCTGCCCAGCCACGGCAGCGGCGTCTCACATGAAGTACTCGGGACGACTGACGTAGGTCTCCGAGACGAACAAGACGCCGGAGGTCTCTGCCAGCAGCGGTCGAAGGCCTGCCAGCAGGGCGTCCACCTTGTCGTCGGAGACCACGGTGATCAGCATCTCCAGCGTCGCCTGACTGTTGAACAGCAGCCGGCCCTGTCGGTAACCGTCGTGCCCCAGCCCCGAGACGCCGGACAACCCGGTGTAACCGGTCGCCCCCACCGCCGAGATGAGTTCGCGCACGGCAGCGGCGTCCTGACCGGACACCACCACCTCGATCTTGGTCATACGGGTCAGGCCGTCGCGACTCATGCGGTTCCTTCCGGTCGGGACCACGGCTGCCAACCGTGGGGGGTGTGACGTTGCCATGGATCGTCGTCGTGCTCGCGGGCGGCCAGGGCCATCCAGGAACCGCCGAACAGACGCTGCAGGACGGGGTTGCGTGCCACGATCGCGTCGATGCGCTCCAGCGGTGCCTGGACGACGGCCAGCAGCCGCACAGGCTCGTGCACGAGCTGCTCCCCGACGCCGACGGACTGCCAGGGCAGTCCGAGCTGTAGGTCACCGTCCTGCCCGGAGAGCACGCCGATGCCCCCGACCACGTTGTGGATCGTCTTGCTGCCGGCCCCGAAGTGCTGAGGGTCGACGCTCGAGAAGTAGTACTGGGCGCTGATCCACTGCCCGACGACGAGCGGGGCGGTCAGGATCGTCTCGAGCGCTGCGCCGTCACGATCGACGGCTGCCTCGTAGGAGTGCAGGAACACGCGTCGTCCGAGGTCGAGCCCGACGGTCATCGAGCGGGGTCCGACGACGAAGGCGGCGTTGCCGGCCAGCCCCCACTCGGGATAGGTCTGCGCCCAGTCGGTCGAGCGGGCCTGTACGTGCCGGGCGGCTCCCCGCGCCGACCTTGACCGCCGCGCGCCAGGCAGGACGGCGCACCGCTCAGCAGCCAGCGCCGTGCCGGCTCGCTCGAGGTCCCGCGCGAGCCCGTCGAGCTCGCCGTGGTGGCTGGCCGGGACGAGGTGGCGGTCGAGCAGCCGCACACGGTCGGTGGCGGTGTCGTGCTCGCCGGCGAGGAACCACGTGTCGGCGGGCACCTCGATGCCGACGTCCGCGAGACAATGACGCACGGCAGCGTCGTTGAGCAGGGCTGTGGCCGTGCGTGCGTTGGGACCGCCGCGGCTACCGCCGCACGCTCCGCAGTCGAGCGAGCTGCCATGGGGGTTGTTCTCGGTGGTGCTGCCGTGCCCGCACAGCACGACCAGGCGAGCAAAGCCCGACGTCAGGCCCATCATCGTCAACATGACCTCGGCGACCTGCGCCCGCTCGTCGGGTGAAAAGCCGTCCATCGCGGTCACCTCGGTGGTCGCCGGCGGCACCACCGAGCGCTGGAGCCCGCGGCGCGCCCGGCCATAGGGGCCGGCGAGCACGGTCTTGGCGGCGGCCACCGGCCCGGCCAACCAGCCGGCGGCTTCAGCCAGGGCGAACGGCCCAGCCGCCGCGTCCTTGGCGTTGTGGAAGCCCTCCTCGGCGCCTGCCAGCACCCGCAGGCCGGAAAGGCGCCGGACGGCCGTGTCCCGCCCGTCGGGCACCGGCCGTTCCTTCACCTCGTTGCGCGGCTTGAGCAGCACCGGGCACAGCGCGGAGGGCGCGCCGCCGGCCAGGTCGGTGAAGCTGATGGCGACGGCGAAGAAGCCGGCGAACCCCAACGTCTCGTAGGGACCGACCGCCTCCAGCTGACGTCGTAGCCCCTCGGAGCGCACGTCGATGCAGGTGACGAGCTGGGCAGCGGGGCGCTGGCGGTCACCACTCGTCGGCAGGAGCCGCCCGGTCAGCCGGGTCAGCAGCTCGTCCCGGTAGTGCCCCTCGAAGGCCTCGAGCCAGACGAGCGGGCGCTCGTGCTCCGGCAGCCGGTCAAGGACAGCGGCCAAGGCGGACATCTGCTCCGGCGTCGGCGGTCCGGCTGCGAGCCGGTCGGCGACGAACCGCGCCCGCCCGGAGGTCGAGCGTTCCTGACCGACGACCGATCGCGCCTGGTGGCGCGCCCCTCCTGGAGGGAGCAGCAGGGCGGCATACGTCATGCGCAGGGCGAGGTAGCTCAGCAGGTCGACCCCGGCCCCGTTCTCACCGCGCCAGCGCACGTGCGCTGCCCAGCCGGGCAGCCGTGCGAGCTCGGCCCGCAGCTGGGCCCGCTGCTCGTCGGGGCCGATGCGCAGGCGGTCGAGCGCGGCGAGCAGGGCGTCGTCGGCGCGCTCGGGAAGCTCGGCGAGCTCACGGCGCACCCGGCCTGGCACGGAGCGGTCGCGGTGGGCAAGGGCGCGCCACGCCGCGTACAACCCGCGCTGGTTGCCGGGCATCGCCCAGCCGGCCTGCCCCTCGTCGAGGTAGGCCGCGCACCACTTGGTCGTCTGGCTGTCGACGGCTGCGGCGACCGAAGGGACCGCCTCTGCAACGGTTCGGACCGACCGGGACGGCGGCGGCAAGGAGGGGGCGTGCAGCAGGTCCACCAGCAACGTGTCGACGGAGGGGACCCGCGTCCCGCCCACGGGCACGGTCACCGCGGCGAGCTCAGGAAAGCGCAGCAGCAGGGCTCGACGCAGATCGCTGTCCGTGATGCGGCCGGTGCCGTGGTGGGCGCGCAGCTCGTCCAGGCTGAGCGTGCCTCGGGCACCGAACGCCTCCTCCGCCACGCGGACAGCCTCGGTGAAGGGCCGGTCTTCGAGGCCGGCGAGCGGGTTGACCGCGATGAAGCTCTCCAACGGCCAGCTCGTGGCCAGGATGCGCGCGGCAAGGGCGACGTCGGCGCGCAGGCGGGCCCGCCTGCTCGCCAGGCCAGGATCGACGGCGACCTGGACGTGGGTGGTGCTCGCGGTCATGCGACGACCTCCTGGCTGGCGACGGGTGCCGGCACGGGCCTGCTTCGGTCCCGCGGCAGGCGACGTGGACCCACGTGCCCGGAACCGAGCGCCAGCACGTACAGGGAGTCGTGGACGCCGGCCAGGCGAGACGCTTGCGGTGCGAGCCGCACGGCGGTGATGCCGGCCAGCAGCGCGGCCACCGGCAGCAGCCACCACGCGCTCACCGTCCCGGAACCGGCCCCGGTCAGCGCGGGTGCCAGCAGCTCGGTCACGCCGCGTAGCAGGGCGAGATAGGCGAACGCGGCGAGCAGGACGACCACGCTCGCGACGAACGCTCCGCCGGGCGTCGGGTGCCGACGCAGCCAACCGAGGCTGGCAAGGCTCAGGCTGGCCCAGGCGAAGACCAGCAGCGCGCCGGAGCCGGCGCCGCCCCCGACCTCGGGGTGCAGCAGCACAGCCGCTGCGAGCAGCGCCAGGGCGGGAAGGACAAGCGCGACGGTGGTCAGCTGTGGGGGAACGGCGACGCGAGGGGCGGGCGGCGCCGTGAGGTGCCGCACATGACGGCGCACCGCGCTGCCGGAACCCAGGAACAGCGTGGACTTGTACATGCCGTGGGCGACGAGGTGGAACGTCGCAGCCCCGAAGGCTCCGAGCCCGCACGTCATGATCAT
>JBBSTR010000025.1:0-30789 GCA_038235705.1 Mycobacteriales bacterium | reverse complement strand
CTCGGCCGTGAGGCGAGCGTGGATGAGATCAACGCGGCCTTCAAGGCGGCCGCCGACGGTGAGCTGAAGGGGATCCTGGACTACACCGAGGACCCGATCGTCTCCTCCGACATCGTCGGCCAGGCGGCCTCCTGCATCTTCGACAGCAAGCTGACGATGGCGAGCGGTAACCAGATCAAGGTGATCGGCTGGTACGACAACGAGTGGGGCTATTCCAACCGGCTCGTCGACCTGTCCGTGCTGGTCGGCGGCTCGCTGACGTGAGGAGTGCCGCCGACCTCGACGTCACGGGCCGGCGGGTGCTGGTCCGTTGCGACCTCAACGTGCCGCTGTCCGGCGGCCAGGTGACCGACGACGGTCGCATCCAGGCCTCGCTGCCGCTGCTGCGGGACCTGACCGGGCGAGGTGCGCGGGTGATCGTGCTCGCACATCTCGCGCGGCCCAAGGGCGTCGACCCGGCGTTGTCGCTCGCCCCGGTCGTCGCTCGCCTCGGGGAGCTGCTGGACGGCGTCCCGGTGGCGCTCGCCGCCGACGTGGTCGGGCCCGACGCCGAGAAGCGCGTCGGCGAGCTGGCTGACGGCGAGGTCGTGGTGCTGGAGAACGTCCGCTTCGAGGTGGCCGAGACCAGCAAGGACGACGCTGTCCGGGGCGCGTTCGCCGATCGGCTCGCCGCGTTCGGCGAGCTGTATGTCGACGACGCGTTCGGGGCGGTGCACCGCAAGCACGCCAGCGTGTATGACCTGGCGCAGCGGCTGCCGAACGCCGCCGGCCCGCTGGTGCAGGCGGAGGTGGCCGTGCTCGACCGGCTCACCGAGGACCCGGCCCGTCCGTACGCCGTGGTGCTCGGGGGTTCGAAGGTCAGCGACAAGCTCGCCGTCATCGAGGCGCTGCTGCCCAAGGTCGACACGCTGCTGGTCGGCGGGGGGATGTGCTTCACGTTCCTGGCGGCGCAGGGCCACGGCGTCGGCGCCTCGCTCCTGGAGGCCGACCAGGTCGACCGGTGCCGTGAGCTGCTGAAGACCGGCAAGATCGTGCTGCCGGTCGACGTCGTGGTCGCCGAGGCCTTCTCCGCCGAGGCCGCGCACGACGTGGTCACCGTCGACGCCATCCCGTCCGACCGGATGGGCCTGGACATCGGGCCGGCGTCGGTGAGGGTCTTCGCGCAAGCCCTGCAGGGGGCGAAGACGGTCTTCTGGAACGGGCCGATGGGCGTGTTCGAGCTGGCGCCGTACGCGGAGGGCACCCGCGGGGTTGCCGAGGCGATCGCGTGTCTCACGGACGCCTTGACCGTCGTCGGCGGCGGCGACAGTGCCGCGGCCGTCCGCGCCCTGGACATCGGGGAGGAGCGGTTCACCCACCTCTCGACCGGTGGGGGAGCCTCGCTCGAGAAGCTCGAGGGCGCGACCCTGCCCGGGCTCGAGGCCCTGTCATGACCACCGCGAAGACCAGGCGGCCCCTGATGGCCGGCAACTGGAAGATGAACGTCAACCACCTCGAAGCGATCGCGCTGACCCAGAAGCTCGCGTTCAGCCTCAACCGGGAGGATCTCGGGGCGGTCGAGGTGGTCCTGCTACCGCCGTTCACCGACCTGCGCAGCGTGCAGACCCTGGTGGACGGGGACAATCTGCGGTTCCTCTACGGGGCTCAGGACCTGTCGCCCCGCGACAACGGGGCGTTCACCGGCGACATCAGCGGTTCGATGCTCGCCAAGCTGGGCTGCACCTACGTCCTGGTCGGGCACTCCGAGCGGCGTGAGCACCACGACGAGGACGACGCGGTGGTGCGCAGCAAGGTCGAGGCCGCGGTGCGGCACGGGCTCACGCCGCTCCTGTGCGTCGGGGAGGGGTTGGCGGTGCGTCAGGCCGGAGACCACGTCGACCACTGCACGGCACAGCTGACGGCCGCGCTCGAGGGACTGCCGGTCACCGGGTCGTGGGTGCTCGCCTACGAGCCCGTCTGGGCGATCGGCACCGGCGAGGTCGCGGGGCCGGACGACGCCCAGGAGGTGTGCGGCGCGCTACGCACACGACTCGCCGAGCTGGCCGGGCCCGAGGTGGCCGCAGCGGTGCGCGTGCTGTACGGCGGCTCGGTCAAGCCGGGCAACGTGGCCGACCTCCTGGCGCAGCCGGACGTCGACGGAGCGCTGGTCGGCGGGGCCAGCCTGGACGCCGAGCAGTTCGCTCAGATCTGCCGACCCGTCCGGCCTTGAGCCCTCGGCTTATCACGGGCGGGTCACGATCTCCGTAAGGCCTGGTTTCTGACGCCCGAATACGCCGATCGGCGTGCCTACACTCCGTCATACACACCAGCCCGGGCCGATCGTCCGGCTGATTCGAGCTCCCTTCGGGGAGAAGGAGGCACAACCCAGGTGAAGAACCCCACGCGACTCCGGCTCGCCGGCGCGCTGCTCGCGGTCGCGCTCGGCGCAGCTGCCTGCGGCGGCAGCAGCTCCCCTCCCACCGGCGACACCCCGACCTCGTCGACCTCCGGCGGCGCCACCGGTGTCACCACCGGCATCGTCACCGCCAACGGTTCCGAGCCGCAGAACCCGCTCCTGCCGGGCAACACGAACGAGACCGGCGGCGGCAAGATCATGCAGCTGCTGTTCCGCGGTCTGGTGGTCTACGACGCCGAGGGCAAGGCGGTCAACGCCGTCGCCAAGGACATCAAGACCGAAGACTCCAAGACCTACACGGTCACGCTGAACGACGGCGAGAAGTTCAGCGACGGGGAGCCGATCACGGCCAAGACGTTCGTCGACTCCTGGAACTTCGCGGCGCTCGGCACCAACGCGCAGCTGAACGCCTTCTTCTTCGACCCGATCGCCGGCTACGCCGACGTCCACCCGGACGCCCCTGCGGACGCCCCGGCCGACGCGACCCCGCCGGCGCCCACCGCGCAGACCATGTCCGGCCTCAAGGTCGTCGACGACAAGACCTTCACGATCACGCTGACCGACGCCGACTCGAGCTTCCCGCAGCGCCTCGGCTACACCGCCTTCTTCCCGCTGCCCTCCAAGGCGCTGGCGGACCCGAAGACCTACGGCGAGTCACCGATCGGCAACGGCCCCTACATGCTCGACGGCAAGTGGGAGCACAAGGTCCAGTTCAAGACGGTTCCCAACCCGATGTACACCGGGGCCGACAAGCCGCAGAACGGCGGCATCACGCTCAAGTTCTACGACAAGCTCGACGCGGCCTACGCCGACCTGCAGGCCGACAACCTCGACGTCATCGACGCGCTGCCGTCGGCCGCGATCGCGACCTACAAGCAGGACCTCGGCGACCGGGCGCTCAACACGCCCGCCGGGATCTTCCAGAGCTTCACGTTCCCGCTCTACCAGAAGGACTTCCAGGGCCCGAACGCCGCAAAGGTCCGCCAGGCGATCTCGATGGCGATCGACCGCAAGTCGATCACCGACGCGCCGACCATCTTCAACGGCACCCGCATCCCGGCGACCGACCTGTCCTCGCCGGTCGTGGCCGGTTACAGCAAGGACATTTGCGGCGACCTCTGCACCTTCAACCCGGACAAGGCCAAGGCGCTCTACAAGGAGTCCGGTGGCCTGCCGGGCAACGCGATGAGCATCGCCTACAACGCCGACGGCGGTCACGCAGACTGGGTCGACGCGGTCTGTAACAGCATCAAGAACACGCTGGGCGTCCAGTGCACCGGCAACCCGAGCCCGCTGTTCGCTGACTTCCGCAAGACGGTCACCGCCAAGCAGGAGACCAGCGCGTTCCGTACCGGCTGGCAGATGGACTACCCGGCGCTGGAGAACTTCCTCATCCCGCTCTACAAGACCGGGGCTGGAAGCAACGACGGCGGCTACAGCAACCCGGCCGTCGACAAGTTGTTGGCCGAGGGCTCCGCGGCTCCGTCCGCCGAGGCCGGCATCGCGAAGTTCCAGGAGGCGGAGAAGCTCATCCTTCAGGACATGCCGGCTGTCCCGCTGTGGAACAGCAATGCGACCGGTGGCTTCTCGACGAAGGTCCAGAACGTCAAGTTCGACGTCTTCTCGGTCCCGCTGTACGCCGAGATCACCAAGAAGTAGCACCACCTGTCGGTCCCTCGGGGGGCGTGAGCCTCGGCTCACGCCCCCCGAGGCGTGTCCCGGCTGCTCGGGCCGGAGATTGTTCGTTCCAAGGTCCCCCACAGCGCCGCCGATCGGTCTAGCATCCGTCTGCCGGACGCGTCAGCGACGACGTGACCTGCGCAACACCCGCACCGCGCCCGTTCTCCGTCACACAGCCCTCCGGATCCGTGATCCACCGGAGAGCACCTCACGCTGGAGGCACCCGTTGGGTCGCTACGTCGCACGTCGTCTGCTGCAGATGATCCCGGTCTTCATCGGGTCGACCCTGCTGATCTTTCTCCTGGTCAACTTGACCCCGGGCGACCCGCTGCTCAACCTTGCCGGTCCTCGCGCGCTCGACCCGAACGTCCGGGCGCAGCTGACCGAGCAGTTCCACCTCGACCGGAACGTGTTCATCCAGTACCTGTATTTCATGAAGGGGGTGGTGACCCTCGACTTCGGGACCACCTTCTCCGGTCGCCCGGTCATCGACATCATGAAAGCCGCTTTCCCGATCACGATCAGGCTGGCTTTTCTGGCGCTGGCCTTCGAGATGCTGATCGGTCTGCCGGCCGGGCTGATCGCCGGTCTGCGACGCGGCAAGCTGTTCGACTCCACCTCGCTGTTCGCCTCTCTGATCGTCATCGCCATCCCGGTGTTCGTCCTCGGCTTCGTCGTTCAGCTGTTCCTTGCGATCAAGCTGGGGTTCGGGTCGCCGACCGTCGGCGTGACGACGCCGTGGAAGGACCTGGTTCTGCCGGCGGTCGTCCTCGGCTCGCTCTCGGTGGCGTACATCCTTCGCCTGACCCGCACGTCGGTCGCGGAGAACGCCCGCTCGGACTACGTCCGCACCGCGACCGCCAAGGGTCTGGGACGGGGCCGGGTCGTGACCGTCCACCTGCTCCGCAACTCACTCATCCCCGTCGTGACGTTCTTGGGCGCCGACCTCGGCGCCTTGATGGGCGGCGCGATCGTCACCGAGGGGATCTTCAACATCAAGGGAGTCGGGGGGACGCTGTTCCTGTCGATCACTCGCGGCGAGACAGCCACCGTGGTCTCGATCGTGACGGTCCTGGTCCTTGTCTTCCTCATCGCGAACCTGCTCGTCGACCTGCTCTACGCCGTCCTCGACCCCAGGATTCGTTATGCCTGACCGCTCCGCTCCGTCCGACTCTCCCGACGCACCGAGCAACTCACAGGCGTCGCAGAAGTCGCAGACCTCCGAGACACGCAGCGGGCAGGGGGTGACGACCCAGCAGTCCGGCATCCGGCCGACGGGAGACTTCGCGACGCCGATCCTGCCGGCCGCTGCCCCGGCCCGGGACATCCGGGACACCAGCGACGCCGGCGACATCAGCGGGAGCACCGGCAAGCCGCGGAGCCTGTTCACCGACGCGCTCTATGACCTGCGACGCAAGCCGCTGTTCATCATCCCGCTCGCGGTCATCCTGTTCCTGGCGATCGTCGCCATCTTTCCCAGTCTGTTCACCAGCGTCGACCCGCGGTTCTGCCAGCTCAGCGATGCTGCTAAGGGGCCCATCAAGGGGCACATCTTTGGCTTTGACCGCCAGGGCTGCGACACGTTCTCGCGCACCGTGCACGGCACTCGCGCGTCGCTCGAGGTCGGTCTGCTCGTGACCGTGGGGGCCGTGCTCCTCGGAGCGGCCGTCGGTGCACTGGCCGGGTTCTACGGCGGCCTTGTCGACAGCGTGCTGTCCCGCGTCACGGACGTGTTCTTCGCGTTGCCGCTGCTGCTCGGCGCAATCGTCTTCCTCAGCAACTTCCAGAAGCGCACGGTCTTCGTGGTGGCCTTCGCCCTGATCGTGCTGGGCTGGACGCAGATCGCCCGCATCATGCGTGGATCAGTCATCGGCGTGAAGGACGCGGACTACGTGCTGGCCGCCAGAGCCCTCGGGGCGAAGGACAGTCGCCTGCTGTTCCGGCACGTGCTCCCTAACGCCATCGCTCCGGTGATCGTCGTCGCGACCATCTCGCTCGGGATCTTCATCGTGGCCGAGGCGACCCTGTCCTACCTGGGCATCGGGCTGCCGCCGACCACGGTCTCCTGGGGCGGCGACATCAACAACGCCACGGCAGCCCTTCGGACGACGCCACGGATCCTGCTCATCCCCGCGGGCGCTCTCAGCATCACGGTGCTGTCCTTCATCCTGCTCGGCGAGGCGGTCCGCGAGGCCCTCGACCCGAGGTTGCGATGAGCGGCTCCTGTTCGCCCGCACCCGCCACTACCGCTACAGAGGGGCCTTCGTGACCACGTCCGTCCGCATCGACACGCCGCGCGACCCGTCGCAGCCCGGCCATGCGCTGCTTGAGGTGGAGAACCTGCACGTCGAGTTCCGTACGCGAGACGGGGTCGCCAAAGCCGTCAACGGTGTCAGCTATGAGCTACGGGCAGGCAAGACGCTGGCGATCCTCGGCGAGTCCGGCTCCGGGAAGAGCGTTAGCGCACAGGCCGTCATGGGGATCCTGGACAGCCCGCCCGGCTTTATCACCGAGGGGCAGATCCGTTTCGACGGTCGTGACCTGCTGACGATGCCGGAGAAGGAGCTTCGGCAGATCCGCGGGGAGCGGATCTCCATGGTGTTTCAGGACGCGCTGTCGGCGTTGAACCCGGTCTACACCGTCGGGTGGCAGATCGCTGAGATGTTCCGCGTCCACCGGGGCACCTCCCGCAAGGACGGGATGATCAAGGCTGCGGAGCTGATGGACCGGGTCCAGATCCCGGCCGCCAAGAGTCGTGTGAAGGACTACCCGCACGAGTTCTCGGGCGGAATGCGCCAGCGCATCATGGTCGCGATCGCCATCGCGCTCGACCCCGACGTGCTCATCGCCGACGAACCGACAACGGCTCTGGACGTGACCGTCCAGGCGCAGATCATGGCGTTGTTCGCCGACCTCCTCCGCGACAGCAACACCGGCCTCATCCTGATCACCCACGACCTCGGCGTGGTGGCGGACGTTGCGGACGAGATCGCCGTGATGTACGCCGGACGCATCGTCGAGCACGCCCCGGTCGCCGACATCTACGCCCGACCGGCTCACCCCTACACCCAGGGCCTGCTCGCCAGCATCCCGCGGGTGGACCGCAAGGGCCAGAACCTGTACGCGATCAACGGTCTGCCGCCCACGCTGACGCGGATCCCGAAGGGGTGCAGCTTCAACCCCCGGTGCGACCGGGTGCAGGACAACTGTCGCGTCGACGAGCCACCGCTCTTCGACATCGACAGCACCCGAGCCAGCGCCTGCCACTACTGGGAGGACGTCCTCGCCGAGACCGCCCCGTCCGCTTCGAGCGCTCAGAGCGCCGGCACCGTCCAGGGAGACAGTCGTGGCTGAACCGATCCTCGTCGTCAAAGATCTCGCCCGACACTTTCCGCTCACCCAGGGGATCCTGTTCAAGAAGCAGATCGGTGCGGTCCGGGCGGTCGACGGGGTCAGCTTTGACCTGAGCCTGGGGGAGACGCTCGGACTGGTCGGTGAGTCCGGCTGCGGAAAGTCCACCCTGGCCCGCCTGCTGCTCGCCCTGGACGAGCCCACGTCCGGGCAGGTGTTCTTCGAGGGCGAGGACTTGTTCTCACTGTCCAGGAAGGGGCTGCGTCGGGCCCGCCGCAACATCCAGATCGTGCTGCAGGACCCCTACACGTCCCTGAACCCACGCATGACGGTCGGGGACATCATCGGGGAGCCCTTCAACATCCATCCTGACGTCGCTCCCAAGGGGGACCGGCGCAAGAAGGTGCAGGACCTGCTCGACGTCGTCGGGCTCAACCCGGAGTTCATCAACCGGTATCCGCACCAGTTCTCCGGGGGGCAGCGCCAGCGCATCGGCATCGCCCGTGGGCTCGCCCTGCAGCCCAAGGTGATCATCTGCGACGAGCCGGTCTCCGCCCTCGACGTCTCGATCCAGGCGCAGGTGATCAACCTGCTGGAGCATCTGCAGTCCGAGTTCAACCTCGGCTACCTGTTCATCGCCCACGACCTGTCGGTGGTGCGCCACATCTCCGACCGGGTCGCGGTCATGTATCTCGGGCGGATCGTCGAGATCGGCGACGAGGACCAGATCTACAGCCGGCCGGCTCATCCCTACACCCAGGCACTGCTGTCGGCCGTGCCGGTGCCGGACCCCGCGGTGCGCGGGATGGGGACCCGGATCGTGCTGGACGGCGAGGTCCCGAGCCCGGCGGACATGCCGAGCGGCTGCAAGTTCCGCACCCGGTGCTGGAAGGCGCAGGACATCTGCGCCGAGGTCGAGCCGGAGCTGGAGATGCGCCCTGGCATCGACCACCTCAGCCGGTGCCACTTCGCCGAGGTCGACACCAAGGTGATTGCCGGCCGGTGACGGCCCCAGCCTGCGCGCCCCACCCCGTACCCTGGTCCCTGGCCGACCCCCCTCTGCAAGGAGTTTTTCTGTGGTCTTGACGCTGGACATCATCCTGGTGATCACCAGTGTGTTGCTGATCGTGCTGGTGCTGCTGCACCGCGGGAAAGGCGGCGGGCTGTCCACCCTGTTCGGGGGCGGCGTGTCTTCCTCGCTCGGCGGCAGCGCGGTGGTCGAGAAGAACCTCGACCGGCTGACGATCTTCTGCGGCCTTCTCTGGGCGATCAGCATCATCGGCGTTGGCCTGCTCATCAAGGACGGCGGCTGAGATGGCCGGAGGCAACGCGATCCGGGGCAGCCGGGTCGGCGCCGGACCCATGGGGGAGTCCGAGCGCGGCGAGGCGGCGCCGCGTCAGCAGATCAGCTACTGGTGCGCCAAGCAGCACCAGACCCTCAGGTCGTTCGCGCACGACGCGGAGGTGCCGGCTGGTTGGGACTGCAACAGCTGCGGCTACCCGGCGGGTCTGGACCGTGACAACCCGCCTCCGCCCACCAAGAACGAGCCCTACAAGACCCACCTCGCCTACGTCCGGGAGCGTCGCGACCCGGCCGAGGGGGAGGCGATCCTCGCCGAGGCGCTGGCCAAGCTGCGCAAGGACCGCCGCTAGGGCTCTCGGATTTACCGCCGTCGAGCAGCAGCGGCTGGAACGGGTGCCACCCTTGCGACGAGCTCGTCGTCCGCCGGAAGTCGAGATCCACGACGACGGCAGCGCTCCGGACCGCAAGCCTTCCGTTGATCATGCAGCCAGGGTGGTCTTGCATGATCACCGGAGTCGATGACCGTCTGCTGTTCGGTATGGCCGCGGTTTCGTGCGTCGGACCATCCGGTGATCATGCAACGGTGGGTTGAGCACGATCACCGGAGCGTTCGATCCGCGGGCTGAGTGGCGTCGGCTCGGGTGCAGGTGCAGGCATCTAGCTAGACCGGCGGGTGCAGACGGGAGACGGGCCGTGCGAAGGTGCAGGCAGGGCATCGGCCGTGCGCCAGGTGCAGGCAGGGCGTGAGGCCGGCAGGATCGAGCAGGCGACTCAGGCGCCGGGAAGCCCTGACGACGCCTGACGGTCGAGCAACCAGAGCGTCCGCTCCGTCCCGGCCGGTCCGGCCGCCGGCACGAGCACTCGGTCCGCCCCGGACAGGGACTGGGCCACGGCCGACGCCTTGTCTGACCCGGCCACGATCATCCAGCACTCACGAGCCGCGGTGAGCGGACCCCAACCGAGCGAGATCCGCGTCGGAGGCGGCTTTGGGCAGTCCCGCACCGCGAAGACCGCCCGTTCGTCGCGGGAAGCCGGCGACTCCGGAAAGATCGACGCTGTGTGACCTTCAGGTCCCATCCCGAGCAGCAGCACGTCGAGAACGGGCAGCGACGCCCCGGATCCTCGACCGCGAGGCACGGCGCTGGCACCTACCGGCTGTCGTGAGGCAACCCGCGCCAGCTCAGCGAGGTAGGCAGCGGCGGCGTCCTCAGGGGTTGCGAACGCGTCCGCGGCACCCATCGGGTGCACCCGCGCCGGGTCGAGCGGGACATGATCGAGCAGCGCCGCGCGCGCCTGCCTCTCGTTCCGGTCGCCGGAGGCCGCGTCGACGAACCGTTCGTCGCCCCACCAGACATCGACAGCCTCCCAGCGGACGGCGTCACGAGCCGGGGAGGTGCGAACGGCCTCAAGCATGGCGATCCCCACGCCGCCACCGGTGAGCACCACAGACGCTTCGCCGCGTGCGGCTTGGGCGTCCGCGAGGGCCGTCACCAGCCGGGCCGCCGCGGCCGCCGCGAGAATCTCGGCATCGGGATGGACCACCGCGACCGGTACGGGCGAGCCGGTCATGTCCGGTCGGAGCTGCGTCCGCGGGAACCCTTCGCGGCGGCGGGTGGCTTGCCTCCGGCCTCGGCCTCCTGCTTGCGGGCCTGCTTGGGGTCCTGGGTGGGGTCCGGCGCGTTCGGGTCGGGCTGCGCTCCGACCTTGGCGTGTGCGCCTCCCTGGACGAGGTTGCTCTCCTGCCCCTCGGCCGGGTCCACCCACACGTGCACCCGAGGGTCGACCCCCGACAGGGTCGTCCGGGTCGCCTTCGACAGCGCCTCGGAGTAGGGCTCGTCCGCGTCCAGGCGCTGCAGCTCTTCGGCGAGAAGCTCGCCCAGGTCGCGCTCGGGCAGCGGCATGGTGCGCTCCGGCTGGCCGGGGCGGTGCAGCAGCACGGTCCGTCCGTCCCCTCGTACGAGCCGGATCTCGCCGGCCGACGTCGTGAACGCGACCTCGTGGATCGGGTCTCCGTCACCGTCTGTCACCTTCACCGTGAGACCCAGCCGGCTCGAGAGCCACCCGGCGAACAGCGCACGCACCGGACTGCCGGCCTGTCCGACCACGACCACCTTCGTCGGCGCCTCCGACACCGCGTCGAAGGTCGAGGCGCACAGCGCCCGCCAGTCGGTGGTGCCGGTCCACGCCAGGTCGGTGTCGCCGGGCACGTAGTCCTTCGCCCGCTGCTTCAGGGCGACGTCGACGTCCTCGGCCAGGTGGCAGTCCGTCACCCGGCGGTCGGCAAAGATCGCGAGCGGGTCGTGGGCAAGCAGCACCGGCGGCTGCCCGTACCACCAGGTGACGACCGGCGCGTCCGGTGCCAGCAGCGGCAGCACGACCGACTCGGCGTGCAGCGCGAGGCGTCCGTACATCCGCATGACGGCCGCCTCGCCCGGCCCGAGCCGTCCGCCGACGGAGACCTCTGCGTCCAGGCGCGGCTCCGGGGCGTCCGGGCGGCGACGCACGACCACGAGCAGGCGGCACGGGTGCTGCGCCGCAGCGCGGGTGGCGGCCACCTCGGCCTCGGTCACCCGCTTCTCGTCCACGACCACGACCAGCGTCAGAGCGAGCCCCGAGCTGACCGCCCCGGACTCTCGTCGTTCGTTGCTCATGGCCTTGACCACGGCGGTGCCGGTGGTGTCCCACAGAGTTGTCATAGGGACGACTCCCGTGTCGTCAGCGTCGTCGTCATGTGTCTCCCCAGTTCGTCACGGTCGGCGCCACTTACGGCCGTCGCGGGCGAGCATCTCGTCGGCAGCCCGCGGTCCCCACTCGCCCGCGCGGTACAGCTGCGGCGTGCCGCCGGCCGCGTCCCGCTCGCGCCAGTAGGCCTCGATGGGGTCGATGACCCGCCACGACTCCTCGACCTCGGCGTTCTGAGGGAACAGGGAGGCGTCACCCAGCAGGACGTCGAGCAGCAGCCGCTCGTACGCCTCCGGGCTCGACTCGGTGAACGCCTCGCCGTACAGGAAGTCCATCGCGACGTCGCGGACCTCCATCTGCGTGCCAGGGACCTTCGAGCCGAAGCGGAGCGTCATCCCCTCGTCGGGCTGTACCCGCACGACCAGCTGGTTGCTGCCCAGCTCTTCGGTGTCGGTGCGGGTGAACGGCAGGACCGGCGCCTTGCGGAACAGCACGGCGATCTCGGTGACGCGACGCGGGAGTCGCTTACCGGTGCGGAGGTAGAACGGCACGCCCGCCCAGCGGCGGCTCTCGACCTCCAGGCGGACGGCGGCGTACGTCTCGGTGGTGGAGGCGGGCGCGACCCCGTCCTCGGCGCGGTAGCCCTTCACCCGTTCGCCGGCCAGCCATCCCTGCTCGTACTGACCGCGGACGACGCCGTTGGCCATGTTGCTCGGGGGCATGACCGCCGACAGCACCTTGCGCTTCTCGATCCGTAGGCTCTCGGCGTCGAAGCTGGCCGGCTCCTCCATGGCGGTGAGCGCCAGCAGCTGCAGCAGGTGGTTCTGGAGCACGTCGCGGGCGGCGCCGGTCTCCTCGTAGAAGCCGGCCCGGGTGCCGATCCCGACGTCCTCGGCCATGGTGATCTGCACCGAGTCGATGTGCTGGCGGTTCCAGATCGGCTCGAACAGCTCGTTGGCGAAACGCAGGGCCAGCAGGTTCTGGACGGTCTCCTTGCCGAGGTAGTGATCGATCCGGAAGACGTCCTGGCCGGTGAAGACGTCGTCGACCATGTGGTTGAGATCCTTCGCCGACGCGAGGTCCTCCCCGAACGGCTTCTCCACCACCACCCGCCGCCAGGCGCCGGATTTGTGGTTGTCGGCCATCCCGGTGCGCTTCATCTGCGCGAGCACCGTGGGGAAGGCCGCCGGCGGGATCGAGAGGTAGAAGGCGGCGTTGCCCTGCGTGCCGTGGCTCTTGTCGAGGTCGACGAGCGTCGTGGCGAGCTTGTCGAACGCCTTGTCGTCGTCGAACGATCCGGGCAGGAAGCGGATGGCCTCCGCGAGCCGTGACCAGGTCTCCTCGCGGAAACCGGTCCGTGCGCCCTGCTTGGCCGCAGCCTTGGCGACGCTCTCGAAGTCGCCGTCGCCCCAGTCGCGGCGGGCGAAGCCGAGCAGCACGAAACCCGGCGGCAGCAGGCCGCGGTTGGCGAGGTCGTAGACCGCGGGGATGAGCTTCTTGCGAGCGAGGTCGCCGGTGACACCGAACACCACCAGGGCGCACGGCGGCGGCACCCGGGGGAGGCGGCGGTCGCGTGGATCTCGCAGCGGGTTGTGGACGGTCATGCGGTGGAGCGGGGGGAGGCCGCACCGGGCCCGTCCCCGGCCGGCTGGGTCTGCCCGGCCGGCATCACCTGGGCACCGGCCTTCTCCAGCTGGTCGGTGACCGATCCGATCAACGACTCCCAGGCCTGCTCGAACTTGTCGACGCCTTCGCGCTCGAGCAGGGCTACGACGTCGTCGTAGTCGATCCCGGCCTCCTTGAGGTCGTCGAGCACCTGCTGGGCCTCGGCGTAGCCACCGGTGATCGTGTCTCCGGCGACGGTGCCGTGGTCGAAGACCGCCTCCATGGTGGCTTCGGGCATGGTGTTGACCGTGCCTTGCGCCGCGAGCCCGACGACATACATGGTGTCGTCGTAGGCCTTGTCCTTCACACCGGTCGAGGCCCACAGCGGCCGCTGGGGCTTGGCGCCGGCAGACGCCAGCGCCTTCCAACGGTCGCCGGCAACGACCTTCTCGTAGTGCTGGTAGGCGAGTCGGGCGTTGGCGATGCCGGCCTTGCCCCGCAGCGGGGAGTCGTCGCCGAGCCGACCGTCGATCTCGCTGTCGACCCGGCTGACGAAGAAGCTGGCGACCGACCCGATGCCCGCGAGGTCGTGCCCGTTCGCCTTGGCCTGCTCAAGTCCGGCCAGGAAGGCGTCCATGACCGCGTCGTAGCGGTCAAGGCTGAAGATGAGGGTGACGTTGACACTGATGCCCTCGGCCAGCGTCTTGGTGATGGCGGGCAGGCCCTCGAGCGTGGCCGGGATCTTGATGTAGAGGTTGGGCCGGTCGACCAGCCACCACAGCGCCTTGGCCTCGGCGACCGTCCGATCACTGTCGTGAGCGATCCTCGGGTCGACCTCGATCGACACCCGGCCGTCCACGGTGTCGCTCCCGTCGTACACCTCGCGCAGCACGTCGCAGGCCCAGCGGACGTCGTACGTCGTGAGCGATCGTACAGCCTCGCCCACGTCGGTTCCGCGAAGGGCCAGGTCGCGGACCTGGCTGTCATACGCCGCCCCGTCCGAGAGCGCCTTCTGGAAGATCGACGGGTTGGTGGTCACGCCGACCACCGAGCGGGTCTCGATCAGCTCGGCGAGGTTGCCGGTGCGCAGCCGCTCGCGGGACAGGTCGTCCAGCCAGACGGCTACCCCGGTGGCGGACAGGTCGGCCAGGGAGTCGCTCATGAATGCCTCAGTCTCAGGTCGAGGGTGAATGTCAGTCGGGGTCAGTTGCCGGTGGTGGAGCCACGCGTCTTACCCAGCTTGGAGAGCGAGCTCCGGGCTGCCGCCACCACGCGCTCCGGGGTGAAGCCGAACTGCTCGTACAGCACGCCGTACGGCGCGCTCGCCCCGTAGTGCTCCAGCGACACGGTCTCGCCCGCGTCACCGAGCCACTCGTGCCAGCCTTGAGCGATGCCAGCCTCGACCGACACCCGGGCCTTGACGTCCGGAAGGAGCACGGTGCGCCGGTAGGCCTCGTCCTGTTCGCGGAACCACTCCAGGCACGGGGCCGAGACCACCCGGGTGTGGATGCCCTCCGCCTCCAGCAGGTCCTGCGCCGCGACCGCGATCTCGACCTCGGAGCCGGTCGCCATGAGGATGACCTCTGGCGTGCCGTGGCTGCAGTCGCGCAGGACGTACGCGCCCTTGGCGACCCCGTCCGCGCTCGCGAACTCGGTCCGGTCGAACACCGTGAGGTCTTGACGGGACAGGGCGAGCCCGCACGGCCCGGCCTGCGCGGTGGAGCCGCGCTCCAGGATCGTCTTCCAGGCCACCGCGGTCTCGTTGGCGTCGGCCGGGCGCACCATCGACAGGCCCGGGATCGCACGCAGGGCCGCCAGCTGCTCCACCGGCTGGTGGGTCGGGCCGTCCTCGCCCAGGCCGATCGAGTCGTGCGTCCAGACGTACGTGGTCGGCAGGCCCATGAGTGCTGCCAGCCGCACGGCGGGCCGCATGTAGTCGCTGAAGATGAGGAACGTCCCGCCATAGACGCGGGTGCCGCCGTGCAGCGCGATGCCGTTCATCGTCGAGCCCATCGCGTGCTCGCGGATGCCCCAGTGCAGGACCCGGCCGTAAGGCCCGCCGGACCACTCGTCGCTCTGCGCACTCTTGGGAAGGAAGCTCGGCTCGCCGGCAGGGGCGGTGTTGTTGCTCTCGTTCAGGTCGGCCGACCCGCCCCACAGCTCGGGCAGGACCGGCGAGATGTCGGTGAGCACCTTTCCGCTGGCCTTGCGGGTCGCGACCTTCTTGCCGGGCTCCCAGACCGGCAGGGCGTCGGTCCAGCCGACCGGCAGCGTGCGGGTGGCGAGCCGGTCGTGCAGCGCCTTGCCGTCCGGGTTCTTCTTCGCCCAGCCGTCGTAGTCGTGCTGCCAGGTCTCCCGCATGTCCCGACCGCGGTCGATCGCCTGGCGGGTGTGCGCGAGCACCTCCTCGGGCACCCAGAACGCTTCGTCCGGCAGGCCGAGGATCTTCTTGGTGGCGGTGATCTCCTCGGCACCGAGCGCGCTGCCGTGCACCTTGCCTGTTCCCTGCTTGCTCGGGGCGGGCCACCCGATGATGGTCCGCAGCCCGATGAAGCTCGGCTTGTCCGTGGTCTCACGGGCCTTCTTCAAGGCCTTGTCCAGCGCAGCGACGTTCTCCTCGTAGGACCCGTCGTCCTGGATCCACGAGACGAACTGGGTGTGCCAGCCGTAGGCCGCATAGCGGGCCAGCACGTCCTCGTTGAACGCCACCGAGGTGTCGTCGTCGATCGAGATGTGGTTGTCGTCCCAGATCAGCGTGAGGTTGCCGAGCTGCTGAGTGCCGGCGAGCGAGCTGGCCTCGGCCGAGACCCCCTCCTGGAGGTCACCGTCGGAGGCGATGCAGTAGACGTGGTGGTCGAACACCGAGGCGCCCTCGGCAGCCTTCGGGTCGAGCAGCCCACGCTCGCGACGCGCCGCCATCGCCATCCCGACCGCGTTGCCGACGCCTTGGCCCAACGGGCCGGTCGTGGTCTCGACCCCTGCCGTGTGCCCGTGCTCCGGGTGGCCCGGCGTGAGCGAGTCCCACTGGCGCAGGTGCGCGAGGTCCTCCAGCGTCAGGCCGTAGCCGTTGAGGTAGAGCTGGGCGTACAGGGTGATCGAGGTGTGCCCGCAGGACAGGACGAACCGGTCGCGGCCCGCCCACTGGGGGTCCATCGGGTCGTGACGCAGGTGGCGGCTGAACAACAGGTGCGCCACCGGCGCCAGGCTCATGGCCGTCCCGGGATGCCCCGAGCCCGCGGACTCGACCGAGTCCATCGCAAGCGTGCGCGCGATGTCCACCGCCTTGCTGTCCAGGTCGGTCCAGTCCAGGCTGCTGCTCACGCGGGTGCTCCACTCGGGTCGTCGGTCGTTCGTGCGGGCGGGGCGGACTCTCTCGCAAGATCTCTGCCCCCGCA
Source organism: Mycobacteriales bacterium (assembly GCA_038235705.1). Classification (GTDB taxonomy): domain Bacteria; phylum Actinomycetota; class Actinomycetes; order Mycobacteriales; family SCTD01; genus CANKBT01. The sequence continues at coordinate 14,378 of JBBSTR010000025.1, read as the reverse complement.
CGTCGTGTCCCCGATGTGTCAGACCTCAACCCGTCGGACGGCGGTCAACCGCCCGTCGGCCCGTGTCCGGCAGGACCGCAGCGCGTCCCCCGTCTAGGCTCAGGCTCGTGACGACGTTGTCCTCTGCCCCCTCCACCGAGCGCCCGGCCCCCGGGTCACCGTCGGTCCTGGCGGCAGCGTTGGTGAAGACCAAGGCGTACGTCTCGCTGACCAAGCCGCGGATCATCGAGCTGCTGCTGGTCACCACCGTGCCCACGATGATCCTTGCGGCTCGGGGCCTGCCCGGGCTCGAACTGATCTTGGTGACCCTGGTCGGCGGCTCACTGGCTGCGGGCAGCGCAAATGCCTTGAACTGTTGGTACGACCGCGACATCGACGCCCTCATGCACCGTACGGAGAAGCGTGCCCTCGCGCGCGACGCGGTCAGCCCCCGGGGCGCGCTGGTGTTCGGGCTGGTTCTCGGCGCGCTGTCGGTGCTGCTCCTCGGGTTCACGACCACCTGGCTCGCGGCCGGGCTCGCGGCGATCGCGATCGCGTTCTACGCCGTGATCTACACGATGGTGCTCAAGCGACGGACCGCTCAGAACATCGTGTGGGGCGGCGCGGCCGGCTGCATGCCCGTGCTCATCGGCTGGGCGGCCGTCACCGGCTCGCTGTCGTGGGAGCCGTTCGTGCTGTTCGCGGTGATCTTCTTCTGGACCCCGCCGCACTACTGGCCGCTGGCCATGCGCTACAAGGACGACTACGCCGCGGCCTCGGTGCCGATGCTCCCGGTCGTCGCGACCCCGCGGGTCGTCGCGGTCCGGATCGCGTCCTACTCCTGGGCGATGGTCGCGGTCTCGCTGCTGCTGCTGCTCGGGGCTTCGGGCTGGATCTACGGCGTCACGGCGGTCGTGGCCGGAGCGGTCTTCCTTCGTGAAGCGCACCTGCTGCTCGCCCGTGAGCGCTCCGGGGTCGAGCTTGCGCCGATGCGGCTGTTCCACTGGTCGATCACCTACCTCGCACTGCTGTTCCTCGCCGTCGCCGTCGACCAGTTGCTGTAGTGCGCGTCGCGCTGGCGACGTCGTCAGACTTTCCCGACCTGTACGTCGACGACCAGCCCCTGCTGGCTGCTCTGCCCGGGTCCGAGCCGGTGGTCTGGGACTCCGGCCCCGACTGGGGTGCGTACGACCTGGTGGTCGTCCGGTCCTGCTGGGACTACACGCTGCGTCGTGAGGAGTTCCTGGCCTGGGCCCGCTCGGTGCCGCGGCTGGTCAACTCGTACGAGACCTTGGCATGGAACACCGACAAGACCTACCTGCGGGACCTTGAGACGGCCGGGGTGCCGATCGTGCCCACGACGTTCGTCGAGCCACCCGACCCTGGCGCCTTGCAGCCGGTCGTCCTCCGGGACCCCCCGGGCGAGAAGGTGCTGCGGGTGGTCAAGCCGACGGTCAGCGCCGGCGCCCGAGACACCTGGCTCACCGACGACCCCCTGGCCGCCGTCGCTCGGCTGCACCGCACCGGTCGGACAGCGATGCTCCAGCACTACCTGCCCCGGATAGAGACCGAGGGGGAGACCTCGGTGGTCTTCCTCGGTGGGGTCTACAGCCACGGGGCCAGGAAGGCTCCGCTGCTCGTTCGGGAGGACGGGAAGGAGACTGCCCCCGACCCGGACGACGATGACGCGATCATGACCCCCCGCACGCCGACCGCGCGGCAGATCGAGGTGGCCAGGTTGGCCATGGGCGCCGTCCCGGGGAACTGCCTCTACGGACGGGTCGACCTCGTGCCCGGTGACGACGGAGCGCCGCTCGTGCTCGAGGTCGAGGTGACCGAGCCGTCGCTGTTCCTCAGGCAGGCACCGGGGTCCGCCGAGCGGCTGGCGGCTGTCCTGCGCGCTCACGCGGGCTGAGCCCGGCGAGCGCCACGACCCTCACCGCGGCGATCAGCACCAGGCACGAGCCGAGCATGTGCAGCGCGACGAGCAGACCCGGCAGGTCGGTCCAGTACTGCACGAACCCGAGCACGCCCTGGGCCAGCTCGACCACGAGCAGCACCGCGGTGGCCCGGGCGGCCGCGAGCAAGGCCGTCACCCGAAAGGCGACCAGCAGGCCGACGGTCAGCCCGACCAGCAGGAACACCAGGTCGGCGTGAAGGTGGCTCACGGCGGCCGGGTCGAGGCCGTTGCGGCCGGTCTTCAGGTCACCGCTGTGCGGCCCCGAGCCGGTGACGACCACCCCGACCGCGAGCACGGCCCCGACCATCGCGAGCAAGCCCCTGGAAGCGCTGCGCAGCGCCGTCGGGACCGGGTCGATCGGGAGCGGGTCCACCCGCACGAGCAGCAGGACCGACACCGCGATCAGCGCCGAGGACAGCAGGAAGTGTGCGCCGACCAGCCAGGGGTTCAGGCCGGTCAGCACGGTGAGACCGCCGAGCACCGCCTGCGCCGGGATGCCCAGCACGCCGAGGATCGCCAGCCGCCGGAGGTCGCGGCGCCCGGCCTTGACGACGGTCACGAGCACCGCCACGACCACGGCCAGCAGGACGTACGTGAGGAGCCGGTTGCCCAGCTCGATCAGGCCGTGCGCACCGTTCTCGGGCCGGGTGACCAGCCCGCCGCCGCTGCAGGTCGGCCAGTTGGGGCAGCCGAGGCCGGAGGAGGTCAGGCGGACGGCGCCTCCGGTGACGACGATCGCCGTGTTGGCGACGACCCCGGCAAGGGCGGTGCGGCGGACCGCGACCGTCGTGGGGCGCCACCGGGTGGCCTGCTCGAGCACGGGTCCATCGTAGGTCGGCGCGGCAGGACCGGCCTGCCACGCGGCCGTATCCTCACGGGGTGCGCAAGCTGCTACGACCGGGCTGGCTGGCCCTGCACGTCCTCGTGCTGCTGGTCGCTGCCCTCATGGTGGGGCTCGGCGTGTGGCAGTGGCACCGCGGCGGGCAGCTGTCGTCGCTGCGCAGCTACACGTACAGCATCGAGTGGTACGTCTTCGCCGGTCTCACCCTGCTCGGCTACGCGAAGATCTGCCGTGACTCGCTCGTGCCCGACCCCGACGAAGGGGTGCTGTTCGGCTCGGTCGAGGGCGTCCAGCTGTCCTCGGCGACCGGGCTCGCTGCGGCGGACGCGTGGGACGACGACCCTGAGGTCGCCGAGTGGAACGCCCGGTTCGCCCAGCTGCACGCCCAGCACGCGTTGAAAGAGTCCAAGCATGCCCGCAAGGAGGCGGCCCGCGCCGTGCCGCGCGGGTCCGTCAAGAAGGAGATCGTGTGAAGGACCCGCTGCTGCGCTACCGGGTGATGGCGAACATCGTCGGCGTGGTGCTCCTGGTCCTGGTCTTCGTGGCGGTCCCGCTGCGCTACGGCTTCGGGCACGCCGCGTTCAGCAAGACGATCTCGCCGATCCACGGCGCGCTCTACATCGTGCTGGTCGCCCAGGTGTTCCTGCTCGGCCGGTCCCGCGGCTGGTCGCCGAAACGGATGATCCTGGTCGCTCTGTCCGGAACGATCCCGATCTTCTCTTTCGTGATGGAGCGCCGGGTCACCGCCGCCGAGACCCGCGCGCCCGTTCGCACCTGAGGTCGTCGGACGGGGGTGGCAGGCTCCCCTCGTGGACGCCTCCCCGTACTTCTGGTTGCAGCCCCTGGTCACCGGGGTCGCAGCCTCGCTGGTGCTGGCCGGCACGGCGTTCACCCTGCGTCAGCGTTACCGCGCTGACCGCCGCGACCAGTGGTGGGGCCGCACCCGGTGGGCTCTGGACCTGCTCGTCAGCGGGGACGAGGACCGGGTCTACCTGGCCCTGCTCGTGCTCGACCAGCAGGGCGTGGTGCGGGTGGTGGACGCCGAGGACACCGCCTTCATCACCGAGGTCGTCCTGCCGATCACCGACTTCTACCTCCTGGACCTGGACGCCGGCGCCGACGACGGTCATGATGGGCGGGAGAGCGATCGGTCGGGTGTGGCAGAGGAGCAAGCATGACGCAGCCAAGGACCTCAGATCATGACCCGGTGGACCCTGATCGGGAGTTCAGTCTCAAGAACCCGTCACGCCGGGTGGCGATCGCCGCAGCCCGGGTGCAGGTGACCTACAACGAGCGTCTCGGCCGCACCACTGACCCTCGGGTCCGCGAGCTGGCCAAGCTGCCGCTCGCCAGCTGACTGCTTCCTGCGCTGACCGGTTCGGACCGCGCACCCGCCCAACCTGGTTGACCCGCCGCGCGGACACCAAGATCAACAGGGGCGGAGCGCTGTGACACGCCGGCGTGTCGCGACGCTTCGGCCCTGTTGATCACGCGGGAACCCTGGCTGCCGGGCGGTCAGTGTGCGCTCTGACCGGCTGCCGGGCGGTCAGTGCGTGCTCTGACCGGGTGCCGGGCGGTCGGTGTGCGCTCTGACCGGGTGCCGGGCGGTCGGTGTGCGCTCTGACCGGGTGCCGGGCGGTCGGTGTGCGCTCTGACCGGGTGTCGGGTGGTCAGTGTGCGCTCTGACCGGGTGCCGGGCGGTCAGTGTGCGCTCTGACCGGCACCCGGGCCCGGTCAGGCGGTGGCAGCCTCGAAGCCGGCACGGAAGGCGTCGACGCGGTCCAGCAGCCGCAGGATCGCGTCGTCCACGACCTGCCGCCGGGTGATGTTGACGCTGTGACCCGCGCCGGTCACGACGGTGAGCTCGGCGTCCTGCCCGAGCTGCGGCATCATCGCGCGGCTGTGCTCGACCGGTGTCAGCCGGTCCGCGTCACCGACGAGCACCGAGACCGGGATCCCGCGGAGCAGGCGGAGCGAGTCCATCTCGTCGAGCTCGACGAACAGCGGGTAAAACGCCGCTGACACCGAGAAGGGCGCGAGCTCGAGCAGCTCCTGCACCCGCCGTACGGTCTCGGGGTCAGCGTCGTCGGTCCCGAACAGGTACTTCCGGGTGAAGGCGTAGCCAGCCTTCGACCCTGGTCTGCGCAGGCGCTGCAGCCCGGGGGCGGCGACCTGGAGCAGCTGCAGCCATGAGGCGAGCAGCCCGAGCCGGGTGCCGACCGTGATGACCCGACCGGCGACCCCGTCCTGCGCGACCGCGCCGGACGAGGTGGCGAGCAGGAACACGCCGACGACCCGCGTGCCGATCAGCTCGGGATAGCGGCGGGCGAACGCCATCAGCGCCATGCCGCCCATCGAGTGTCCGACGAGGACGACCTGGCCGGGGGCGTGCACGTCGACCACGGTACGAAGATCCTCGGCCAGCTGGTCGAGCGTCGCCAGCGTGGGGTCGCCCCAGCCGGAGTGGCCGTGCCCGCGGTGGTCGTACGCCAGGACACGACGTCCATGCAGCGTCTCGCGCTGCAGCTGCCACTCCTCGAGCCTGGCCGTGAACCCGTGGACGAGCACCACGGTGGGCCCGTCGGCATCGGGGGAGTCGATCTCGACGTTGAGCTGTACGCCGTCGGTGGTCGTGACGACGAGCTCGCCCTCCGGGTCGTTGACCGGGGACGGGGCCAGCATGCGCCGAGCTCCCACCACGGCTGCGGCGAGGCCGGCGACGGCGGCGACCTGGGCGATCCGGCGGGCACGGGGGGACAGTCTTCTGGTCACCCCGTCATCTTGCGCCCAGCCCGACGCCTCAACCGCCGACGTAGCGAGGTCCCGGCGGACGAGCGAGGACGGGGGCCTGCTACTCCCAGCGGAACAGACGGGACGCGGCGCCGAGCCCGAGCGCCGCCCAGACGGCGAGGATCAGCAGCTCCGCCCCGGGGAAGGACGCGTCGACCAGGGTCGCGCGCAGCCCGTCCGAGAGCGCCGCGGTCGGCAGGAACCGCAGCACCGCCTCGGCGGGTCCGAACGAGTCGAGCGAGCTGATCACACCGCCGAGCACGAACAGGACGAGCCAGAGCAGGTTGGCCACCGCGAGGCAGGTGAGACCGCGCAGCGTCCCGCCGAGCAGCAGGCCCAGCCCGCTGAACGTCGCCGTCCCGACGGCCAGCACCAGCAGCACGACCGGGACCGTGCCGGCGGGGTGCCAACCGAGCGAGTACGCCACGGCTCCCAGCAGCAGCAGCTGCAACAGCTCCACCGTCAGTACGGACAGCGTCTTGGCGCCGAGCAGCACCGCACGGGGGAGCGGGGTCGCGCCGAGCCGCTTCAGCACGCCGTACTGCCGCTCGAAGCCGGTCGCGATGGCCTGCCCGGTGAACGCGGTCGACATCACGGCCAGCGCGATCACCCCGGGGGTGAAGAAGTCGATCCGGGAGACGCCGTCGACCGGCACCTCGACGAAGGTCAGGGTCGACAGGATGATGAGCAGCCCGATCGGCAGCACCAGCGAGAGCAGCACCTGCTCCCCGTTGCGGAGCAGCAGCGTCAGCTCGGTACGGGTCTGGGCCCTGAGCATCGACAGGGTCGGCGCGACCCCCGGTCGCGGCGCGAGCGCGCCGTCCGCCCAGGTGCTCGTGATCATCGCCGACTCCGCCATCGCAGGCTGTCCCTTCTCGGCCCGCGTCACCGCAGGCTGTCCCTTCTTGGCCCGCGTCACCGCAGGCTGTCCCTTCTCGGCCCGCGTCACCGCAGGCCCCGGCCCGTCAGCTCGAAGAACACGTCTTCGAGGGTCCGACGCTCGACCCGAAGATCCTGGGCCATCACGCCGTGCCCGGCGCACCAGGCCGTCACCGACGCGAGCAGCTGAGGATCGATCACGCCCTCGACCAGGTAGTCGCCAGCCGGGCTCTCTTTCGCGGTGCAACCTTCGGGCAGTGCGAGCAGCAGCTGGTCGGTGTCCAGGCCCGCACGTGCGGTGAACCGCAGCTGCCCGAGAGCGCTCCCCCTGGTCAGCTCCTGCACCGTGCCGGACGCGACCACCCGGCCGGCGTCGACGACCACGACGTCGTCGGCGAGCCGCTCGGCCTCGTCCATGAGGTGCGTGGTGAGCAGCACCGTCACCCCGTCACGGCGCAGCGAGGCGACCAGGTCCCAGGTGGCGAGCCGAGCCTGAGGATCGAGCCCTGCGGTCGGCTCGTCGAGGAACACCAGCTCGGGACGACCGACCACGGCCAGCGCGAGGGACAGCCGTTGCGCCTGTCCGCCGGACAACCGGCGGACGGCGGTGCGCTCGACGTCCCCCAGGCCGAGGCGCACGAGCAGCTCGGCGGGCGGCAGCGGGTGCTTGCTGAACGACGCGAACAGCCGCAGGACCTCACCGGCCCGCAGCCCGGGGTAGGTCCCGCCGCTCTGCGGCATCACACCGACGCGGGCGCGCAGCGACTGGTCGCCAGGGTGCTGACCGAGCACCCGGACACTCCCGCCGTCGGCCTTGCGGAAGCCTTCGCACACCTCGATCGTCGAGGTCTTGCCGGCGCCGTTCGGCCCGAGCAGAGCCAGCACCCGGCCCGGCTGCGCAGTGAAGGACAGGCCGTCGACGGCGGTCTTGCTCCCGTAACGCTTGACCAGGTCGGTCACCTCGAGTGCGGACACTGATCCAGCGTACGGAGAACTCCGGTCCCACGCCTGGCACGGCCCGGGTCGACGTCCGGCAGAAATTCGGCAACACTGGTGTTGTGAAAAGCATGGACCGGACCCGGGAGCGCGTGAGCAGCCTGCTGCTCGAGCTCGGTCCGTCCACCACCGCGACGCTCGCGGACCGGCTCGGGCTGACCGCAGCAGGCGTGCGGCGACACCTCGACGCGCTTGCCGCGGACGGCACCGTGACGCAGACGACGTCACGGGCGGTGCGGTCTCGAGGCCGTGGGCGTCCCGCGACGCTGTGGGCGCTCACCGACGCAGGCCACGCCGCAGGACCGGTGCAGTACGACGACCTGGCGGCCGAGGCGCTGCGCTTCCTGGCACAGCACGGTGGCGAAGACGCCGTACGCGCCTTCGCGGATCAGCGCGTCGCCGACCTGGAGCGTCGCTACGCCACGGTGCTCGTCGACGTCGACCCGGCCGAGCGTCCTGCAGCGTTGGCCGCTGCGATGACCGTCGACGGTTACGCCGCCGGGGTCACCGAGCATGACGGGCTGCACGGCACGCACGTCCAGCTGTGCCAGCAGCACTGCCCGGTCCAGCAGGTCGCGGCCGAGTTCCCCCAGCTGTGCGACGCGGAGACGGCGGCGATCGGGCGACTGCTCGACGTTCATGTCCAGCGCCTCGCGACCATCGCCCACGGCGACGGTGTCTGCACGACCCACATCCCCACCACCGTTCAGACCCCCCAGGTACAGACCCATCAGGCATCAACCAGGAAGGCGGCGGTCTGATGACCACCCTCGACCAGCTCGGTTCGCTCGGCACGTACGAGTTCGGCTGGAGCGACAGCGATGTCGCGGGCACCGACGCCGTACGCGGCATCAACGACTCGGTCGTCCGCAACATCTCGGAGAAGAAGTCCGAGCCCGCGTGGATGCTCGACATGCGCCTGAAGGGCTTGAAGCTCTTCCAGAAGAAGCCGATGCCGACCTGGGGCAGCGACCTGTCAGGCATCGACTTCGACAACATCAAGTATTTCGTGCGGTCCAGCGAGAAGCAGGCCACGTCCTGGGACGAGCTGCCCGAGGACATCAAGAACACCTACGACCGGCTGGGCATCCCGGAGGCGGAGAAGCAGCGCCTGGTCGCCGGCGTCGCCGCGCAGTACGAGTCCGAGGTCGTCTACCACTCGATCCGCGAGGACCTCGAGCAGCAGGGCGTCATCTTCGTCGACACCGACACCGCGCTGCGCGAGCACGAGGAGCTGTTCCGCGAATACTTCGCGACGGTCATCCCGATCGGTGACAACAAGTTCGCCGCGCTCAACACCTCGGTCTGGTCGGGCGGCTCCTTCATCTACGTGCCCAAGGGTGTCAAGGTCGACATCCCCTTGCAGGCGTACTTCCGCATCAACACCGAGAACATGGGTCAGTTCGAGCGCACCCTGATCATCGCCGACGAGGGCTCTTCGGTGCACTACGTCGAGGGCTGCACCGCGCCGACCTACAGCTCTGACTCGCTGCACTCCGCGGTCGTCGAGATCATCGTGAAGAAGGACGCCCACGTCCGCTACACCACGATCCAGAACTGGTCCAACAACGTCTACAACCTGGTCACGAAGCGCACCTCGGTGGCCGAGGGTGGCCGGATGGAGTGGATCGACGGCAACATCGGCTCCAAGGTCACGATGAAGTATCCGGCCTGTTATCTGCTGGGCGAGCACGCCTCGGGCGAGACCCTGTCGGTCGCGTTCTCCGGTCCCGGTCAGCACCAGGACGCCGGCGCCAAGATGGTCCACGCCGCGCCGAACACGACGAGCAACATCGTCAGCAAGTCCGTCGCGCGAGGTGGTGGACGTACGTCCTACCGCGGGCTCGTCCAGGTCCAGGAGGGGGCGCACGGCAGCAAGAGCAACGTCAAGTGCGACGCCCTGCTGGTGGACGCGATCAGCCGCAGCGACACCTATCCCTACGTCGACATCCGCGAGGACGACGTGTCGATGGGCCACGAAGCGACGGTGTCCAAGGTCGGAGACGACCAGCTGTTCTACCTGATGAGCCGCGGCATGACCGAGGACGAGGCGATGGCGATGGTCGTGCGCGGCTTCGTCGAGCCGATCTCCCGCGAGCTGCCGATGGAGTACGCGCTCGAGCTCAACCGGCTCATCGAGCTGCAGATGGAGGGTTCCGTTGGCTGAGACGACCGCTCAGGTGATGGACATGGCCGGGGCTCTCGCGGGCGAGCGCGTCGCGCTCGACGAGCAGGGCGGCGTCACGGACGGCTCGATCGCTGTCGGCGTCGCCCCGTCCACCCCACGGCAGCCCGCCGACGTGCGCCCCGAGCGCATGACGAGCCGTGACCCGGACGCCTTCCCGACCGTCACCGGTCGTGAGGAGGAGTGGCGCTTCACCCCGCTGGCCCGGGTACGGGTGCTGCTCGACGCTCCTGCCTCCGAAGCCCGCCTCGAGATCGACGCCGATCTGCCCGAAGGGGTCGAGCTTTTCGAGGCCGCGGCCGACGACCCGCTGCTGGCCACCGTGCCCGAGCCCGCCGACCGGCTCGCCGCGCTCGCGCTGCAGCGCTCCGGCGGGGCGAGGGTCCTCCGGGTCCCGAAGGGCGCCGAGCCCACCGTGCCGGTGATCCTGCGGCTGACCGGCACCGGGACGCAGGACGTGGCCTGGGGCCACGTGGTCCTGGACATCGCCGAGCAGTCCAGGGTCACCGTCGTGCTGGAGCACACCGGAAGCGCGCACTACGCCGGCCTGACCTCGGTGCTCCTCGGCGACGGCGCCTCGCTCGACCTCGTCCAGGTGCAGACCTGGGCCGACGACGCCGTCCACGGCGAGCACGTCGCTACCCGGGTCGGCCGCGACGCCCGCCTGCGGTCCACACAGGTGACGTTGACCGGCTCGCTCGTACGCATGACCGAGACCGTCTCGTTCGAGGGTCCCGGCGGGGACGCGGAGCTGTCCGGCGTCATGCTCGCCGACGACGGCCAGCACCTGGAGCACCGGTTGTTCGTGGACCACGCGGTGCCGCACTGCCGCTCGCGGGTCACCTACAAAGCTGCGCTGCAGGGCGACGAGGCGCACACGGTCTGGATCGGCGACGTGCTGATCCGCGCCGAAGCGTTCGGCACCGAGACCTACGAGCTCAACCGCAACCTGCTGCTCACCCCGGACGCCCGCGCCGACTCGGTCCCGAACCTCGAGATCGAGACCGGCGAGATCGTCGGTGCCGGCCACGCGAGCGCCACCGGACGGTTCGACGACGAGCAGCTGTTCTACCTGCAGTCCCGTGGGATCACCCCCGACGCAGCCCGTCGGATGGTCGTCCGGGGCTTCTTCGCCGAGGTCATCGAGAAGATCGGCGTGCCCGAGCTGCAGGAGCGTCTGATGGCCACGGTCGAGGCAGACCTGGCCCGTACGGTCGGCGCTGAGGACGCCGGGTGACGGCGCATCGCGTCGCTTCGCTGGCCGACCTCTCCGACGAGAGCGCGACCTTCGTCGAGGTCGGCGGCGTCCCGGTCTGCCTGGCCCGCAGCCAGGGCGAGGTCTTCGCCGTCAACGACATCTGCACCCATGGGCAGGTCAGCCTGTCCGAAGGTGACGTCGAGGACGGTTTCGTCGAGTGCTGGCTGCACGGCAGCCGTTTCGACCTGCGCAGCGGCCAGCCGTCCGGGCTGCCGGCCACCCAGCCGGTAGCTACCTATTCCGTACGTATCGAAGAAGACGACGTCTACGTCGACGTCTCTGCAGAGGTGGGGTCATGAGCACGCTCAAGCTGGAGAATCTGCACGTCAACGTCGAGGACAAGGAGATCCTTCGCGGGGTCGACCTCGAGGTGAAGGCCGGTGAGACGCACGCCGTGATGGGGCCGAACGGCTCGGGCAAGAGCACCCTGGCGTATGCCATCGCCGGTCACCCGAAATACACCGTGACCGGCGGCTCGATCACCCTCGACGGCGAGGACGTCCTGGCGATGTCGGTGGACCAGCGGGCGCGGGCGGGGATGTTTCTCGCCATGCAGTACCCGGTCGAGATCCCCGGGGTCACTGTCTCGAACTTCCTGCGCTCCTCAGCCACCGCCGTCCGCGGCGAGGCACCCAAGCTGCGGCTCTGGGTCAAGGAGCAGAAGGCCGCGATGGCGGCGCTGAAGATGGATCCTGCCTTCGCCGAGCGCAACGTCAACGAAGGGTTTTCCGGCGGCGAGAAGAAGCGGCACGAGATCCTGCAGCTGGAGCTGTTGCAGCCGAAGATCGCGATCCTGGACGAGACCGACTCCGGGCTCGACATCGACGCCCTGTCGGTCGTGGCCGACGGCGTCAACCGGGTCCGGGCGACCGGCAACACCGGGTTCCTTTTGATCACGCACTACAAGCGGCTGCTCGACCACATCAAGCCCGACATCGTGCACGTGTTCGTCGACGGTCGGATCGCCGAGACCGGCGGGCTCGAGCTGGCCGACGGGCTCGAGGCCGAGGGTTACGCCAAGTACGGAAGCACGGGCGGCAGAGATCTTCCGGTAGCAGGGATCATCCCGGGCCTGCGATGACCGCTCTCGTCTCGTCGCCCCTGGACGTCGCCGCGCTGCGCTCCGACTTCCCGGTGCTGTCGCGCGAGGTCAACGGTCACCCGCTGGTCTACCTGGACAGCGCCTCGTCGTCGCACAAGCCTCGGCAGGTGCTCGACGCTGTGCGCGACTTCGACGCTGAGCACTACAGCAACGTGCACCGCGGCGTGCACACGCTGTCGCAGGAGGCCACCGACCTCTACGAGGACGCCCGGACGACGATCGCGACCTTCCTCGGTGGTGCGCACGACGAGCTGGTCTTCACCAAGAACGCCACCGAGTCGATCAACCTCGCGGCGCACTCGCTCGGCGAGCTGCTCGCGCTGGGCCCCGGCGACGAGGTCTGCGTCACCGAGATGGAGCACCACTCCAACCTCGTGCCGTGGCAGATGCTGTGCCGGCGCACCGGCGCGACGCTCCGCTGGTTGCCGCTGACCGACGAGGGTCGGCTCGACCTCACCGACCTGGCCGCGATCGTGAACGAGCGTACGAAGGTGCTGGCCTTCGTCCACCAGGGCAACCTCCTGGGCACGGTCAACCCTGTGGACACGTTGGTCGCCCGGGCCCGTGAGGTCGGGGCGCTCACCGTGCTCGACGGGTCGCAGTCTGCGCCGCACCTGCGCGTCGACGTGCAGGCCCTCGGGGTCGACCTGTTCGTGGCCACCGGTCACAAGATGCTCGGGCCGACCGGCGTCGGTCTGCTCTGGGGTCGTCGCGACCTGCTGGAGCAGATGCCGCCGTTCCTGGGTGGCGGCTCGATGATCGAGACGGTCGAGATGAGTTCTTCCTCGTACGCCCCCCCGCCCGAGCGCTTCGAGGCGGGCACGCCGGTGATCAGCCAAGCGATCGGGCTGGCCGCCGCCTGCGACTACCTCTCCGCCGTCGGGATGGACCGGGTCTCGGCCCACGAGGCATTGCTGACCGAGCGCCTCCTCGAGGGACTGGCTGCCCGTCCGTACGCCCGGGTGATCGGTCCTTCCTCGGCTCAGGACCGGGGCTCGGCGGTCAGCTTCGTGCTGGACGGGGTGCACCCGCACGACGTCGGTCAGTCGCTCGACGAGCTGGGCATCGCGGTCCGGGTCGGGCACCACTGCGCCGCTCCGGTCTGCCGGCGGTTCGGGGTGCCGGCCACCGCGCGGGCGTCGACCTACCTCTACAACACGCCGGCCGAGATCGACGTGCTGCTCGACGGGCTCGACACGGTCAGGGACTTCTGGTCATGAGCGAGGCGCGACCGTGAGTGACAGCCTGTACCAGGAGATCATCCTGGACCACTACAAGAACCCGCACCGCAAGGGTCTGCGCGAGCCTTACGACGTCGAGGTTCACCACGTCAACCCGACCTGCGGCGACGAGGTGACCCTGCGTGTGGCGATCATGGACGGTGCGGTCATGGACGTCTCGTACACGGGGGAGGGCTGTTCGATCAGCCAGGCGTCGACCTCGATCATGACTGACCTGGTGATCGGACTTCCCGTGCAGGAGGCACTGGCGAAGGCCGACGCGTTCCTCACGCTGGTGCAGGGGCGTGGCAAGGTCGTCCCGGACGAGGACGTGCTCGAGGACGGCGTTGCGTTCGCAGGCGTCGCGAAGTATCCGGCGCGCGTGAAGTGCGCGCTGCTGGGCTGGATGGCGTGGAAGGACGCGACCGCTCAGGCGGTTGCTGCTGACAGCAACGACAACTCACCCAGACACGAATGAACGAGGGAGCAGATCATGGCTGAGGCGACCGACACCCCCACCGGCGGCGATACGGCGGTGGCGACCGACGAGGAGGTCGTCGAGGCGATGAAGGACGTGGTCGACCCCGAGCTCGGGATCAACGTCGTGGATCTGGGCCTGGTCTACGACGTAGCCGTCGCCGAGGACGGGGCGATCACCCTGGATATGACGCTGACCTCGGCGGCCTGCCCGCTGACCGATGTCATCGAGGATCAGGCTGTTGCGGCCCTGACCGGCGGCCCGAAGCCGCTGGCCCCGTCGCTTGCCATCAACTGGGTCTGGATGCCGCCGTGGGGCCCGGACAAGATCACCGACGACGGCCGCGACCAGCTGCGCGCGCTCGGCTTCAATGTCTGAGTAGATCGACCCGGGCTCAGAGCACCAAGGACGGCAAGCGCACCGCCTGCGTCTGCGCTCCCTCCGCATTGCGAACCGACAGGAACTGTGGCGTCTCATGATCACCTTGACCGATGTGGAGCTGCGTGCCGGAGCCCGCATCCTGCTCGAGCCCACGACACTTCGGATCCAGCCGGGGGACCGCATCGGCCTGGTGGGGCGCAACGGCGCCGGCAAGACCACATCGCTGAAGGTGCTCGCCGGCGAAGGCTCGCCGCACGGCGGCAAGATCGCGGTCTCCGGGCCGGTGGGGTATCTCCCGCAGGACCCGCG
>JBBSTR010000024.1:0-31801 GCA_038235705.1 Mycobacteriales bacterium | reverse complement strand
GACGATGAGGACCACCACGCATGGCGGGACAGAAGATCCGCATCAGGCTCAAGGCCTACGACCACGAGGTCATCGACAGCTCGGCGCGCAAGATCGTCGAGACGGTCACGCGTACGGGCGCGCAGGTCGCCGGGCCGGTCCCGCTGCCGACGGAGAAGAACATCTACTGCGTCATCCGTTCGCCGCACAAGTACAAGGACAGCCGCGAGCATTTCGAGATGCGCACGCACAAGCGCCTCATCGACATCCTCGACCCCACGCCGAAGACCGTCGACTCGCTCATGCGTCTCGACCTGCCGGCGGGCGTCGACATCGAGATCAAGCTGTAGGGACGAGATGCCAACCTCTAACACCTCGAGAGCCTCCGGGCGCACCGCTCAGGGCGTGCTCGGTCAGAAGCTCGGCATGACCCAGGTCTTCGACGAGCACAACCGGATGGTCCCGGTCACCGTGATCAAGGCCGGTCCGTGCGTCGTGACCCAGGTCCGGACCGTCGACAAGGACGGCTACTCCGCCGTCCAGATCGCGTTCGGCGCTGTCGACCCGCGCAAGGTGAACAAGCCGGAGGCCGGACACTTCGCCAAGGCCGGCGTGCCGCCGCGGCGCTTCCTGGTTGAGATCCGTACGGCTGACGCCTCCAGCTACACGCTCGGCCAGGAGGTCACCGTGGAGATCTTCACTGCAGGCACCAAGGTCGACATCTCCGGCACGAGCAAGGGCAAGGGTTACGCCGGGGTCATGAAGCGTCACAACTTCAAGGGTCTCGGCGCTGGCCACGGCGTGCAGCGCAAGCACCGCTCGCCCGGCTCCATCGGCGCCTGCGCCACCCCCGGGCGTGTGTTCAAGGGGACCCGGATGGCCGGCCGCATGGGTGGTGTCCGCACCACCGTGCAGAGCCTGACCGTCCACGGCGCTGACGTCGAGAACGGTCTGCTGCTCATCAAGGGCGCCGTCCCCGGCCCGAAGCGCGGAACCGTTCTCGTCCGTTCCGCCGTCAAGAACAGCCTCGGCAAGGGTGGTGTCGTCAAGTGACCAGCACGCTGGAGACTGTGGAGCCCGTCGCCGTCCGCACCGCTGCAGGGGAGTCCGGCCGCACGGTCGAGCTGCCGGCAGAGGTGTTCGGCCAGGCCGCGAACATCCCGCTGATCCACCAAGTCGTCGTCGGCCAGCTGGCCGCGGCCCGCCAGGGCACGCACAAGACGAAGACCCGCGGCGAGGTCAGCGGCGGTGGGCGCAAGCCGTACCGCCAGAAGGGCACCGGCCGCGCCCGTCAGGGCTCGATCCGCGCGCCTCAGTTCGTGGGGGGTGGCGTCGTCCACGGCCCGCAGCCGCGTGACTACAGCCAGCGGACCCCGAAGAAGATGAAGGCGGCCGCGCTGCGCGGTGCCCTTTCCGACCGGGCGCGTCACGGTCGCGTGCACGTCGTCGAGAGCTTCGGCCTCGGTGACGCCCCGTCGACCAAGACGGCCCTCGCCATGCTGACTGCGCTGTCCAGCCGCCCGCACGTGCTCGTCGTCGTCGACCGTGACGACAACGTGTCGTGGAGGTCGCTGCGCAACGCCCCGACCGTGCACCTCATCGCGCCTGGTCAGCTCAACACCTACGACGTGCTCGTCAGTGACGACGTGGTCTTCACCGAGTCGTCGCTGCAGAGCTTCCTCGCCGCTTCACCGAAGGGTCGCAGCGCCAAGGCCCGCGCCTCCTTCGTCGGGGATCTGCCGGGCAGCGCCGGCGCGCTCGCCGAGCCGGCAGAAGGCAGCACCTCTGCCCCCGGCGAGCCCGGTACCCCGGGTGAGGACCTCACCCCGCACATCCTGGACAGCAACGTGCCGTCGATCGTCACGGCGTCCGACGAGCCGGAGGCAACGTCATGACCGACCTGACCGATCCCCGCGACGTGCTTCTGTCGCCGGTCATCTCCGAGAAGAGCTACGGCCTGCTCGACCAGGGCAAATACACGTTCCTGGTCCGGCCCGACGCCAACAAGACCCAGATCAAGATCGCGGTCGAGAAGGTGTTCGACGTGAAGGTCAGCAACGTCAACACGTTGAACCGGCAGGGCAAGCGCAAGCGGACCCGCCAGGGCTTCGGTCAGCGGTCCTCCAGCAAGCGCGCCATCGTGACGCTGCGCGAGGGCACCATCGAGATCTTCGGGGGGCCGGTCTCCTAGCGGGGCCGGCACCAACGAGAACAGGACTGACATGGCTATCCGTAAATACAAGCCGACGACGCCTGGCCGTCGTGGCAGCAGCGTCGCCGACTTCGCCGAGCTGACCCGTAGCGAGCCCGAGAAGTCGCTCGTGCGTCCCCTGCACAGCAAGGGTGGACGCAACGCGCACGGGCGCATCACGACGCGTCACCAGGGTGGTGGGCACAAGCGCGCCTATCGGGTGATCGACTTCCGTCGCCACGACAAGGACGGGATCCCGGCCAAGGTCGCTCACATCGAGTACGACCCGAACCGCACCGCGCGCATCGCGCTCCTGCACTACGCGGACGGCGAGAAGCGCTACATCGTCGCCCCGCGCGGGCTCAAGCAGGGCGACGTCGTCGAGGCTGGCCCCGCCAGCGACATCAAGGTCGGCAACGCCCTGCCGCTGCGCAACATCCCGACCGGCACGACGGTCCACAACATCGAGATGCGGCCCGGGGGTGGCGCCAAGATGGCTCGCTCGGCCGGTGCCGGCGTCCAGCTCGTCGCCAAGGACGGGCCCTACGCGCAGCTGCGTCTCCCGTCCGGAGAGATCCGCAACGTCGATCTGCGCTGCCGGGCAACCGTCGGCGAGGTCGGTAACGCCGAGCAGAGCAACATCAACTGGGGCAAGGCTGGCCGGATGCGCTGGAAGGGCAAGCGCCCTTCCGTCCGCGGTGTCGCCATGAACCCGGTCGACCACCCGCACGGTGGTGGTGAGGGCAAGACGTCCGGTGGTCGCCACCCGGTGAACCCGGCAGGCAAGCCCGAGGGCCGCACCCGCCGCCGCAAGCCGAGCGACGCGCTGATCGTTCGTCGTCGTCGTACCAACAAGAAGCGCTAGGGGACCGACAGTGCCGCGCAGCCTGAAGAAGGGCCCGTTCGTCGACGACCACCTGCTCAAGAAGGTGGACGTGCAGAACGAGAAGGGCTCCAAGAACGTGATCAAGACCTGGTCGCGTCGTTCCACGATCATCCCGGACATGCTGGGTCACACCATCGCGGTGCACGACGGCCGCAAGCACGTCCCGGTGTTCGTCACCGAGTCGATGGTCGGCCACAAGCTCGGCGAGTTCGCGCCGACCCGGACCTTCCGTGGGCACGTCAAGGACGACCGGAGGGCGCGTCGTGGCTGAGAACAAGACGCGGCACCTGCCGCCCGGGGCTGCCCTGGCGACGGCCCGCTACGTACGCATGACGCCGATGAAGACGCGCCGGGTCATCGACCTGGTGCGCGGCATGCCGGTCGCCCAGGCGCTCGACGTGCTCCGCTTCGACGTGCACGCCGCGTCCGAGCCGGTCTACAAGGTGCTCGCCAGCGCGATCGCGAATGCCGAGCACAACCAGCAGCTCAACGCGCGGGACCTCTACATCAGCCAGGCGTACGTGGACGAGGGTCCGACCCTCAAGCGCTTCCGTCCGCGTGCCCAGGGGCGGGCGTACCGGATCCGCAAGCGCACGAGCCACATCACGATCGTGGTCCAGTCCGTCCTGGCTGAGCAGCCGGTCGCCGCATCTAAGAAGGGCAGTGCCTGATGGGCCAGAAGGTCAACCCGCACGGGTTCCGACTGGGGATCACCACGGACTGGACGTCCCGGTGGTACGCCGACAAGAACTACGCGGACTACGTCAAGGAAGACGTGGCGATCCGCCGCCTCATGTCCAAGGGCATGGAGCGGGCCGGCATCTCCAAGGTCGAGATCGAGCGCACCCGTGACCGGGTCCGCGTCGACATCCACACCGCGCGTCCCGGCATCGTCATCGGCCGCCGCGGTGCCGAGGCAGACCGCATCCGCGGCGAGCTGGAGAAGCTCACCGGCAAGCAGGTGCAGCTCAACATCCTCGAGGTCAAGAACCCCGAGTCCGACGCTCAGCTCGTCGCGCAGGGCGTGGCGGAGCAGCTGTCCAGCCGCGTGTCCTTCCGTCGTGCGATGCGCAAGTCGATGCAGTCCGCGATGAAGAACCCCGGCGTGAAGGGCATCCGGGTCCAGTGCTCCGGGCGCCTGGGTGGCGCGGAGATGAGCCGTTCGGAGTTCTACCGCGAGGGTCGGGTGCCGCTGCACACGCTGCGCGCCAACATCGACTACGGCATCTACGAGGCCAAGACCACGTTCGGCCGCATCGGCGTCAAGGTCTGGATCTACAAGGGCGACGTCGTGCAGTCCCGGGTCGAGCGCGACGCGGCCGAGGCCGCACAGCGTCAGCAGCGTCGTGACCGTCCGGCCCGTCGCGGGCCGCGCTCCGGTTCGACGGGCACCACGGCCGGCGGCACCGAGGCCGGTCGGGACGCGCAGGCGCCCGCGGAGTCACAGGTGGACGGCGACGTCGTCCTGCCGACCGCGGACCATGCCGTCGCCGATCAGGCAGCCCCGCGTACCCCGGACGTCGCCGACACCCCGGCCGTCCCGGTCGGCGAGGTCAGCACCGAGGGCAGCGGCAGCACGGGCACCGACCCGAGCCGCGCGGACGCGAACGCCGCCGAGAGCGCGGACGTGCGCAACGAAGCCGGCGTGACCGAGCCTGCTGGCACCGAGGGCACCACCTCTCAGGTCGTCGACCAGCAGAAGGAGGGCTGACACATGCTCATCCCCCGCAGGGTCAAGCACCGCAAGCAGCACCACCCCAACCGCAGCGGAGCCGCCAAGGGCGGCACCTCGCTGAGCTTCGGGACGTACGGGATCCAGGCGCTCGAGGGTGCTTACGTCACCAACCGGCAGATCGAGTCGGCCCGTATCGCCATGACCCGCCACATCAAGCGTGGCGGCAAGGTCTGGATCAACATCTACCCGGACCGCCCGCTGACGAAGAAGCCGGCCGAGACCCGCATGGGTTCCGGCAAGGGTTCGCCCGAGTGGTGGGTGGCCAACGTCAAGCCCGGCCGCATCCTGTTCGAGCTGGCCGGGACGGACGAGCCGCTCGCCCGCGAGGCCATGCGTCGCGCGATGCACAAGCTGCCGATGAAGTGCAAGTTCGTCGTTCGTGAAGGGAGCGAGGCCTGATGGCTGACGCCCGTGCGCAGGAGCTTCGTGGTACCGACGACGCGGACCTGCTCGTCAAGCTGCGCGAGTCCAAGGAGGAGCTTTTCAACCTCCGCTTCCAGGTGGCCACCGGCCAGCTGGACAACAACCGCCGGCTGCAGACGGTCCGGCGCGACATCGCCCGGATCTACACGGTCATGCGTGAACGTGAGCTGGGGATCGACCGCAGCGGCGGCACCGACCTGACCGGCAGCGGGGTCACGGCATGAGTACGCCCACCAGCAAGGAGAGCTCCGTGACCACCCCCACCGAAGGCACCCCCGCCCCTGAGCGCGGATTCCGCAAGACGCGTGAGGGACTCGTCGTCAGCGACAAGATGGACAAGACCGTTGTCGTCGCCGTCGAGGACCGGGTCCAGCACCCGCTCTACAAGAAGACCCTCCGTCGCACGAACAAGCTCAAGGCGCACGACGAGACCAACCAGGTCGGCGTCGGTGACCGGGTGCTGCTCATGGAGACCCGTCCGCTGTCGGCGACCAAGCGCTGGCGCGTCGTCGAGGTGCTCGAGAAGGCCAAGTAGCCGGTCCTGGCGTCAGCCGGGACCAGCACCCGCACGTAAGACCGCGTCACGCAACACCGAAAGCAACAGAGGAGTAGGCAGTGATCCAGCAGGAGTCGCGACTGCGCGTCGCCGACAACACCGGAGCCAAGGAGATCTTGTGCATCCGCGTGCTCGGCGGCTCGGGGCGGCGTTACGCGGGGATCGGCGACATCATCGTCGGGACCGTCAAGGACGCCATCCCCGGGGCCGGCGTCAAGCGCGGTGACGTCGTCAAGGCGGTCATCGTCCGCACGGTCAAGGAGCGTCGGCGTCCCGACGGCTCCTACATCCGCTTCGACGAGAACGCCGCAGTCCTCATCCGGGACGGCGGTGACCCCCGCGGGACCCGCATCTTCGGTCCGGTCGGGCGCGAGCTCCGTGACAAGCGGTTCATGAAGATCATCTCTCTCGCACCGGAGGTGCTTTAGCCATGGCTGGCCTTTTCGTGAAGAAGGGCGACACCGTCCAGGTCATCAGCGGCAAGGACAAGGGCGCCAAGGGCAAGGTCATCTCGACCAACGCCGACACTGAGCGGGTCCTGGTCGAAGGCGTCAACCGGATCACCAAGCACACCAAGGTCGGGTCCACGGCGAGCGGGAGCCAGCAGGGCGGTCTGGTCGTGACCGAGGCCGCGATCCACGTGAGCAACGTGCAGCTCGTCGACCCTGAGGACGGTCGCCCGACCCGGGTGGGCCACCGCAAGGAGGCGGTCACCAAGAACCGTCCTGACGGGTCCACCTATGAAACCCAGCGCAACGTCCGCATCTCGCGCCGTACCGGCAAGGATCTCTGATGACCACGACCACCGAGCCCGCTCCGACCGCACGGCCCCTTCCGCGCCTCAAGCAGCGCTACCGGGACGAGATGGTGTCCGCGCTGACGGAGCAGTTCTCCTTCAGCAACCCGATGCTCGTGCCCGGCGTCGTCAAGGTCGTCGTCAACATGGGGGTCGGCGAGGCTGCCCGTGACGCCAAGCTCATCGACGGGGCGCTGCGCGACCTGACCGCCATCACCGGCCAGAAGCCGCAGGTGCGTCGGGCCACCACGTCGATCGCTCAGTTCAAGCTGCGCGAAGGCATGCCCATCGGCGCCAAGGTCACCCTGCGTGGCGACCGCATGTGGGAGTTTCTCGACCGGCTCGTGACCACCGCGCTGCCGCGCATCCGCGACTTCCGCGGCCTGTCACCGAAGCAGTTCGACGGGAACGGCAACTACACGTTCGGTCTCACCGAGCAGTCCATGTTCCACGAGATCGACGTGGACCGGGTCGACCGCCAGCGCGGCATGGACATCACCGTCGTCACCACGGCGGCGACCGACGACGAGGGACGCGCGTTGCTGCGTCTTCTCGGCTTCCCGTTCAAGGAGCAGTGACATGGCGAAGAAGGCACTGGTCGAGAAGGCCAACAAGAAGCCGAAGTTCAAGGTGCGGGGCTACACGCGCTGCAACAAGTGCGGCCGTCCGCGGGCCGTCTACCGTCACTTCGGGCTCTGCCGCATCTGCATGCGCGAGATGGCGCACGCGGGCGAGCTGCCCGGCATCACCAAGTCCTCCTGGTAGTCCCCACCCCACCCTCTTCGTCACAGGCCCGCTCGTCGGGAACCGGGACGAGAAAGGCCTCAGGCCACCCATGAACCGCAAGATCGCGAGCACCCACCCATGACGATGACCGACCCGATCGCCGACATGCTCACGCGCGTCCGGAACGCCAACTCGGCCTACCACGACACCGTCCGCATGCCGTCGTCCAAGATCAAGACGCACATCTGCGAGATCCTCCAGCAGGAGGGCTACATCGGCGGGTGGCGCACCGAGCAGGGCGAGAAGGGTCTCGTGCTGATCGTGGACCTCAAGTACGGCCCCAACCGCGAGCGCTCCATCGCCGGAGTGCGCCGGGTCTCCAAGCCCGGCCTCCGCGTGTACGCGAAAGCCGGCGGGCTCCCCAAGGTCCTCGGTGGCCTGGGGGTCGCGATCATCTCGACGTCGTCCGGTCTGCTGACCGACCGACAGGCCAACAAGAAGGGCGTGGGTGGGGAAGTCCTCGCCTACGTCTACTAGTCGGCGGGAGGAGAACACCATGTCCCGAATCGGACGCCTGCCCATCCCTGTGCCTACCGGCGTCGAGGTCAGCCTCGACGGCCAGTCGGTCACCGTGAAGGGCCCCAAGGGCACCCTGTCCCACACCGTCGCCGAACCGATCAGGATCGGCCGCGAGGACGACGGCACGATCCTGGTCACCCGGCCCGACGACCAGCGCGAGAGCCGCAGCCTGCACGGGCTGACCCGCACCCTGGTCGCCAACATGGTCACCGGGGTCACGGCCGGCTACACGAAGGGTCTCGAGATCCGCGGAGTCGGCTACCGCGTCGCAGCCAAGGGCAGCGACCTCGAGTTCGCGCTCGGCTACAGCCACCCGGTCCCGGTCATCGCGCCGGACGGGATCACTTTCACGGTCGCCAGCCCGACGAAGCTGTCGGTCTCCGGGATCGACAAGCAGAAGGTCGGCGAGGTTGCCGCCAACATCCGCAAGCTGCGCAAGCCCGACCCGTACAAGGGCAAGGGTGTCCGGTACGAGGGCGAGCAGATCAAGCTCAAGGTCGGGAAGACGGGTAAGTAATGGCTGTTAAATCGATCACCAAGCGCACCAGGTCGGGGATCTCCGCGACCCGTCGGGTCGGCAAGGCCCGCCGTCACTTCCGGGTGCGCAAGCGCGTGTCCGGCACGGCGGCGCGGCCCCGTCTCGTCGTCACCCGGTCCTCGCGGCACATCACCGCGCAGGTCGTGGACGACCTGCTCGGTCACACCATCGCCTACGCCTCGACGCTCGAGGTCGACCTGCGTGCCAAGGACGGTGACAAGAGCTCGCTGGCCCGTGAGGTCGGCGCACTCGTGGCGACCCGGGCCAAGGCGGCGGGCATCGAGTCCGTCGTCTTCGACCGCGGTGGCAACGCCTACCACGGCCGCATCGCGGCGCTCGCCGACGGCGCCCGTGAGAACGGGCTGAAGTTCTGATGACCAGCAACCACAGCAACGTGAGGACAGCCTGATGCCCGGACAGCAGCGACGAGGCGGGACTGGTGGAACCGGCGCCCCTGCCGGCGGTGGCCGGGACGGCGGCCGCGGTGGCCGTGGCGGTGCCGAGAAGACCAACCACCTCGAGCGGGTGGTGGCGATCAACCGCGTCGCGAAGGTCGTCAAGGGTGGTCGGCGCTTCAGCTTCACCGCGCTGGTCGTCGTCGGCGACGGCGACGGACAGGTCGGTGTCGGCTACGGCAAGGCCAAGGAGGTGCCCGCGGCGATCGCCAAGGGTGTCGAGGAGGCCAAGAAGCACTTCTTCCGGGTCCCGCGGATCGCTTCGACGATCCCTCACCCGATCCAGGGCGAGGCTGCGGCCGGTGTCGTGCTCCTGAAGCCGGCGAGCCCGGGTACCGGCGTCATCGCCGGTGGCCCGGTCCGCGCAGTGCTGGAGTGCGCCGGTATCCACGACGTGCTCAGCAAGTCTCTCGGGTCGGACAACCCCATCAACATCGTGCACGCCACGGTGGCTGCACTGCAGGGGCTCGTCATGCCCGAGCAGGTTGCTGCCCGTCGTGGCCTGACCGTCGAGCAGGTTGCTCCGGCGGCCATGCTCCGCGCCCGTGCCGCGGCGCTGGCCGCGCCGGCCGCCTCTGGGCCGGTGGGCTGACATGGCCAAGCTCAAGGTCACCCAGGTCAAGTCCGGGATCGGTGGCAAGCAGAACCAGCGGGACACGCTGCGCTCGCTGGGTCTTCACCGCATCTCTGACACCGTCGTCAAGGAGGACCGTCCCGAGATCCGCGGGATGGTCAACACCGTCACGCACCTCGTGACGGTCGAGGAGGTCGAGCAGTAGTGGCAGCACAGAAGTCCGACACGAAGACTGCAGGAAAGCCGAGCACCAGCACGCTCAAGGTTCACCACCTGCGTCCGGCGCCAGGGGCGAAGACCGCCAAGACCCGGGTCGGCCGCGGCGAGGCCAGCAAGGGTAAGACCGCCGGTCGAGGCACGAAGGGCACGAAGGCGCGCTACCAGGTGCCGGCGGGCTTCGAGGGCGGGCAGATGCCGCTGCACATGCGGCTGCCCAAGCTCAAGGGCTTCACCAACCGGTTCCGCACGGAATACCAGGTCGTCAACCTGGACCGGCTCGCCGCCACGTTCGAGGCGGGCGCGGTGGTCGGCGTCGACGACATGGTCGCCAAGGGCCTGGTGCGCGACGACAACCTGGTGAAGGTGCTGGGCGACGGCGAGCTGTCGGTCGCTCTCACCGTCACGGCGCACAAGTTCTCCGCGTCGGCCAGGGACAAGATCACTGCTGCTGGCGGCACCGCCACCGAGCTGTAGCCGGTTCCGGGCAGGGCCGTGAGCCCTGCCCGGACGGGCGGCCCGGCCCGTCCTGTTACAGTCGGCTGGCCCGTCCGGAGCCACTGGAGGGTCAGCAGACAGTTCTTCAGCGTCACGACCCACAACGTCTCTGTCACTGAAGAGCTCTTCACGACGGCATCAACCGGGGCGCTGCAGCCCGGCACCAACCTTCTGCAGCGCTCGCTGCAGATCGCCCGCCGCCCGGCCCCGTTCGCGGATCCGGTGACGACCACCCGCCCCGGCCCGCCGGGACGGAGCGCCAGGAGGAACTGTGCTCACCGCCTTCGGTCGGGCCTTCAAGACCCCGGACCTACGCCGAAAGCTGCTGTTCACCCTCGGCATCATCGCCCTCTACCGGCTGGGCGCTTCCATACCGAGCCCTGGCGTGTCGTTCGCCTCCATCGACCGTTGCTTGTCGCAGGTCCAGGACAACAGCGTCTACGGGCTGATCAACCTGTTCAGCGGCGGAGCGCTCCTCCGCCTGTCGGTGTTCGCGCTCGGGATCATGCCCTACATCACTGCCTCGATCATCATCCAGCTGCTCGTGGTGGTCATCCCCCGGCTGGAGACCCTCAAGGCGGAAGGGCAGAGCGGCCAGGCCAAGCTGACGCAGTACACCCGCTACCTCACGATCGCGCTGGGGATCCTGCAGTCCACCGGGATCATCGCGCTGGCCCGGTCGGGGCGGCTGTTCCCCGGCTGCAACGAGGCGATCATCCCCGACGCGGGACTGCTCCGCACCGCAACGCTGGTGCTCTCGATGACCGCCGGTACGGCCGTCATCATGTGGCTCGGGGAGCTGGTCACCGACCGCGGGGTCGGCAACGGCATGTCCGTGCTGATCTTCACGTCCATCATCAGCTCGGTCCCGTCCCAGGCCGCCTCGATCTACCGCCAGGACAACGGCGCGTTCATCCTCGCCGCGGTGGCCGTCCTGGTCGTCGTCGTGATCACGCTGGTGGTCTTCGTCGAGCAGGCCACGCGGCGCGTCCCCGTCCAGTACGCGAAGCGGCAGAGCGGCCGCCGGATGTACGGGAGCACGTCCACCTACATCCCGCTCAAGGTGAACCAGGCAGGCGTCATCCCGGTGATCTTCGCCAGCTCGCTGCTGTACCTCCCGCAGCTGCTGACCAACATCATCAACAACAAGACGTTCATCCAATACATCGAGCGCTACTTCCAGTCCAACGACTGGCCCTACCTGGTCACCTACTTCGGCCTGGTCATCTTTTTCACGTACTTCTACGTCGCGATCACCTTCAACCCGGTGGAGGTCAGCGACAACATGAAGAAGTACGGCGGCTTCGTGCCGGGGATCCGTCCCGGTCGAGCGACCGCGGAGTATCTCGACTACATCCTGTCGCGCATCACGGCCTTCGGCGCGCTCTACCTCGGTGCGGTCGCGGTTCTTCCGTACCTGCTCTTCAGCTTCAGCTCCAGCGCGGCGACGCAGACCCCCTTCGGGGGCACGGCGATCCTGATCATCGTCGGGGTAGGCCTCGAGACGGTGAAACAGGTCGAGAGCCAGCTGATGCTTCGCAACTACGAAGGTTTCCTGCGCTAGTGGGTCCCGCACCCGCCCCGTGCGCCCCGGTCCTGTCATCGCGGAAGAGGGCGGCCTGATGCGGCTCGTGCTGGTCGGGCCACCTGGCGCCGGCAAGGGCACGCAGGCGCAGTTCATCGCCGAGCACGTCTCGGTTCCGAAGATCTCGACCGGCGACATCTTCCGAGCCAACGTCGGGGAGGGCACCGAGCTAGGGGTCCTTGCCAAGACGTTCATGGATCGCGGCGCACTCGTCCCGGACGACGTGACGATCAAGATGGTCAAGGGTCGGCTGGCCGAGCCGGACGTCGCTTCCGGGTTCCTGCTGGACGGGTTCCCGCGGACGGTGCCTCAGGCCGTGGTGCTCGAGGACTTCCTGGCTGACGCCGGCACCAAGCTGGACGTGGTGCTCGAGCTGGTCGTCGACGACGACGAGGTGATCCGCCGGCTGTCTGGACGACGCACCTGCCGAAGCTGCAACCGCATCTGGCACGTCGACTTCGACCCGCCCGAAGCGGCCGGGGTCTGCGACCTGGACGGCGGGGCGCTCTACCAGCGGGACGACGACAAGGCTGAGACGGTGGCCGAGCGGCTGCGGGTCTACGCCGACGAGACGGCGCCGCTGGTCGCCCACTATGCGAGCCGGGGGATCCTCGTCGGGCTCGACGCGATGGGTCCGGTCGACGACGTCACGCAGCGCGCCGTAGACGCCCTGCGCCCTTTCCGCGGGCGCTGACCGACGTGCGTCGCCGTCTTCCGCGGGGGGTCACGGTCAAGTCCACCGAGCAGGTGGCCGCGATGCGCGAGGCCGGGCTGGTGGTCGCCCGGACGCTCGCCCGGCTCGCCGAGGCCGCCGTGCCCGGGACCACGACCGGGGCGCTCGACGCCCTGGCCGAGCAGAGCATCCGGGACGAAGGCGCAGTGCCGTCCTTTCTCGGTTATGGACGGTCACGCGGCGTCCCCGGGTTCGCCGGCAGCATCTGCGCGTCCCTTGGCGCCGAGGTCGTGCACGGCATCCCACGCACCGACCGGCGGCTGGAGCCGGGTCAGCTGCTGAGCATCGACTGCGGCGCCATCTTGCGCGGTTGGCACGGCGACGCGGCGATCACCGTGCCGGTGGGGGACTGCGGGCCGGAGCTGCTGGCTCTGTCGGCCGTCACCGAGGATGCGCTGTGGGCGGGGCTCGCGAAGGTCTGTGACGGGGGCCGGCTGTCCGACGTGGGCGCTGCGGTCGAGGCTGTCGTACGCCCGCACGGTTACGGGCTCCTGGAGGACTACACCGGGCACGGCATCGGCACCGCCATGCACGAGCCGCCGCACGTGCACAACGTCGCACCGCACGGGGCCGGTAAGGGCATGCACCTGGTGCCTGGCATCGTCCTGGCCGTCGAACCGATGGCTACCCAGGGGGCGCCGGAGGTGGTCGAGCTGGAGGACGGCTGGACGGTCGTCACCTGCGACGGTGGCCAGGCGGCGCACTGGGAGCACACCGTGGCGGTCACCGCTGACGGTCCTTGGGTGCTCACCGCCCTGGACGGCGGTGCGGCCGGTCTCGCCGGGGCACGCCAGGCGTCGGGGCCACGCTGACGGCGCGCCGTTTGAGCCGCGGGCTGGTTGTGGTGTACCTTCTCATGTCGGCCTGCGTCCGTTCCCGCTTGAGCGGTGACGTGTGTTCTGCGGGTCGGGCAGAACGATCGCGAACCCTCTCGAGGGGGGCCGCAGCACGTACACCAGACGCCGATGCACCAAGTAAGGGGACATGCCGAAGAAGGACGGGGCCATCGAGATCGAGGGCCGGGTCGTCGAGCCCCTGCCGAACGCGATGTTCCGCGTGGAGCTGCAGAACGGCCACCGCGTGCTCGCCCACATCAGCGGCAAGATGCGCCAGCACTACATCCGCATCCTCCCGGAGGACCGGGTCGTCGTCGAGCTGTCGCCCTACGACCTGACCCGCGGTCGCATCGTCTACCGCTACAAGTGATCGTCCTCACCCGGAAGAAAGAAGTGCGCACGTGAAGGTCAAGCCCAGCGTCAAGCCGATCTGCGAGAAGTGCAAGGTGATCCGTCGCAACGGTCGCGTGATGGTGATCTGCGCGTCCACGGCTCGCCACAAGCAGCGCCAGGGCTAGTCCTGGCGCACGCACCGCCGCACCACCAGCACGACAACCGAAGAACGCGTCCCGCCCGCCCTCGTGGCGGTCACCCCCGGTCGGAGGCCGGGGCCCTGCTGGGCAGCAGGGAGGGTCGCGTACGACCTCCGTCAGAACAAGGAGTCCGCCCGTGGCACGCCTCGCCGGCGTCGACCTCCCCCGCGACAAGCGGTTGGAGATCGCGCTCACCTACATCTTCGGCATCGGCCGCACGCTGAGCCGCCAGACCCTCGACGCGACCGGCGTGGACGGCAACGTCCGCGTCAAGGACCTGTCCGAGGAAGACCTCGTCAAGCTGCGCGACCACATCGACGGTGCGTACAAGGTCGAGGGTGACCTTCGCCGCGAGGTCGCCGGAGACATCCGTCGCAAGATCGAGATCGGCTGCTACCAGGGGATCCGGCACCGTCGCGGTCTCCCGGTGCACGGTCAGCGCACCCACACCAACGCCCGGACCCGCAAGGGCCCGAAGAAGACCGTCGCCGGCAAGAAGAAGGCGAAGAAGTAGTGGCTGACATCTGCGTGCCCGCCACCGTCCACCTCAGCAAGGAGCTCTAGTGCCCCCCAAGACCCGTACCGGCACCGGCGTCAAGAAGGTCCGGCGCAAGGAGAAGAAGAACATCGCCCACGGCCAGGCGCACATCAAGTCGACGTTCAACAACACGATCGTGACGATCAGCGACCCGCAGGGCAACGTCATCAGCTGGGCCTCCGCCGGGCACGTCGGCTTCAAGGGCTCCAGGAAGTCGACGCCCTACGCCGCGCAGATGGCTGCCGAGTCCTGTGCCCGCAAGGCGCAGGAGCACGGCATGAAGAAGGTCGACGTCTTCGTCAAGGGCCCGGGCTCGGGCCGCGAGACCGCCATCCGTTCGCTGCAGGCCGCCGGCCTCGAGGTCGGGGCGATCTCCGACGTGACCCCGGTGCCGCACAACGGCTGCCGGCCGTCCAAGCGTCGGCGGGTCTGATGCCGTCGATGACCACCTTCCTCACGACCGGAGAGTTCTGACATGGCCCGCTACACCGGCGCCGACTGCCGCCGCTGCCGTCGCGAGAAGATGAAGCTGTTCCTCAAGGGCAGCAAGTGCGAGTCGCCGAAGTGCCCGATCGAGATCCGGCCCTACCCGCCGGGCGACCACGGTCGCGGTCGGACCAAGGACTCCGAATACTTGCTGCAGAAGCGCGAGAAGCAGAAGTGCGCGCGCATCTACGGGATCCTCGAGAAGCAGTTCCGGGGCTACTACGAAGAGGCCAACGCCAAGACCGGCAAGACCGGCGAGAACCTGCTCATCATCTTGGAGACCAGGCTCGACAACGTCGTCTACCGGGCAGGGTTCGTCCAGTCTCGTGACCATGCCCGTCAGGCCGTGCGTCACGGGCACATCCTGGTCAACGGCAAGAAGGTCGACATCCCGTCCTACCGGGTGTCGCCGAACGACATCGTCGAGATCCGGCCGAAGAGCCGCGAGCTGACGCCCTACATCATCGCCCGCGAGACGGTCGACCGGCCCGCTCCTGCCTGGCTCGAGGTCATCGCGAGCCAGTCCCGGGTGCTCGTGCACGCGCTGCCGGCCCGTCAGGTGATCGACACCCCGGTCACCGAGCAGCTGATCGTCGAGCTCTACAGCAAGTAGTCGTCCCCGGTGGGCTGTCGAACGGCAGCCCACCGGTCCGCTGACAGCCCGTACATCGGTCTGCGGCACGCACCACCCGTACCGACCTCAGCCCGAGCCTCGCCACCCCGGGCACCCCACGCGACGTCATATGGCGGTCGTCGCGGCACAGTCCCCCGAAAGGACTTTTCGTGCTCATCGCACAGCGCCCGACCCTCACCGAGGAATCGGTCAGCGAGCACCGCTCGCGGTTCATCCTGGAGCCGCTCGAGCCGGGCTTCGGCTACACCCTCGGCAACTCTCTGCGCCGCACCCTCCTCAGCTCCATCCCTGGCGCGGCCGTCACGAGCATCCGCATCGACGGTGTCCTCCACGAGTTCACCACCGTCCCGGGGGTGAAGGAGGACGTCACCGACCTCATTTTGAACCTCAAGGAGCTGGTCGTCTCCTCTGAGAGCGACGAGCCGGTCGTGATGTACCTGCGCAAGCAGGGCCCCGGCCCGGTCACCGCTGCCGACATCGCGCCGCCCGCCGGCGTCGAGGTGCACACCCCGGAGCTGCACATCGCCACCCTCAACGACAAGGGGCGGCTCGAGATCGAGCTGACCGTCGAGCGGGGCCGCGGCTACGTCTCGGCCGTGCAGAACAAGCAGGCCGGTCAGGAGATCGGCCGCATCCCGGTCGACTCGATCTACAGCCCGGTCCTCAAGGTCACCTACAAGGTCGAGGCGACCCGCGTCGAGCAGCGCACCGACTTCGACCGGCTCATCCTCGACGTCGAGACGAAGCCGGGCATGACGCCGCGTGACGCGGTAGCCAGCGCCGGCAAGACGCTCGTCGGCCTCTTCGGCCTTGCGCAGGAGCTCAACGAGCAGGCCGAGGGCATCGACATCGGCCCGTCCCCGACGGACGCCGCGCTCGCCGCGGACCTCGCGCTGCCGATCGAGGACATGGACCTGACGGTCCGCTCCTACAACTGCCTCAAGCGCGAGGGCGTGCACACGGTCGGTGAGCTGGTCTCCCGCTCTGAGGCCGACCTGCTCGACATCCGCAACTTCGGTGCGAAGTCGATCGACGAGGTCAAGATCAAGCTGCACTCGATGGGTCTCGCCCTCAAGGACAGCCCGCCCGGGTTCGACCCGAGCCAGATCGTGGGCAGCTACGGCACCGACGACGACGAGGCGGCGGACGACAGCGCCTCCCTGCAGGAGACCGAAGAGCTCTAGGTCCTTCCGCACGACCTGCACGTCAGGGCCCCCGCGACCGCGGCGGCGCCCCCACGGACCTTGACGGTCCCGCTCTGCAAGGAGAGACATGCCTACCCCGAACAAGGGCCCCCGGATGGGTGGCAGCCCCGCCCACGAGCGACTGATGCTCGCGAACCTCTGCACGCAGCTGTTCGAGCACGGACGGATCACCACGACCGAGAGCAAGGCGAAGCGACTGCGGCCGCACGCCGAGAAGCTCATCACCTTCGGCAAGCGCGGCGACCTGCACGCCCGCCGTCAGGTGCTCAAGGTCATCCGCGACAAGTCGATCGTGCACGAGCTGTTCGCCGAGATCGGTCCGCGCTACGCGAACCGGCCCGGCGGCTACACCCGCATCGTCAAGCTCGGACCGCGCAAGGGCGACAACGCCCCGATGGCGATCATCGAGCTGGTCGAGGGCCTGACTGTCGCGCAGACCGCGGTCGGCGAGGCCGAGCGGGCCCGCGGCACCAAGTCCGCGTCGCGCAAGGCGCCGTCGGCGGCGACCGCCGAGGCGGCGGCCGGCATCAGCGGGGTCAGCGAGACTGCCGCTGGTGTTGCGTCCGAGGGCGGCACGAGCACCGAGCCCGACGCCGCTGCCGAGGCCCAGGCTGCAGCGGACGAGAACGTCACCGTCGAGCCGGTCGAGCCCGTGGCCGCGCCGGAGCAGTCCGGTGCTGACCCGGTCGCCCCGATCACCCCGGACGCGTCCTCGGTCGACGCCGGCTCGACGCAGGTCGACGAGGCCGCCGACGAGGTGCTCGAGGCCAAGGACACCGAGACCAGCTAGGTCTCCGCACGCCCGACGAGCCCGTCCCCAGCACGAGGGGGGCGGGCTCGTGGGCTGTCCGGGTCGCACGCGCCGTCTGCGGGTGTGTCTGCGTCCACCTCAGCCCGACACAGGCTCGGGACGCTGGTCGTCCCCCAGCATGCGTGGGCTTCTGCCGCGTGCACATGGCCCGCCCGCGCCGAGGTGGACGCAGGCGCACCCGGGTCCCGCTCGACGCGAGCAGCGCCAGGCTCAGGGGTGGCGGGCGAGCCAGTCCTGCAGCGCGGCGACGAAGTCCTCCTGCGCTTCGGTGTGGATCATGTGCCCCACGCCGATCGTGACCAGCTCGCCGTCCCGCACGGTGGCGACGACCTCGGACAGCAGCTCCTGCGGGATCGGGCTCGTGGGACCGCCGCCGACGACCAGGGTCGGTGCGGTGATGGCGGCCAGCGCGGGCCAGAAGTGGCGACCGGGGTCGTTCAGCTGGGTCCGTAGGGGCGCGACGAGGTCCCAGTCGAAGGCCAGCCTCCCGGGTGGACGGTCCGGAACGGTGGCCTCGCGCGGGTACGGCGGGCAGGCGTCCTCGACGACCAGTCGCCGCACCCGGTCCGAGCGGCCGGTAGCCGCGGCCACGAGGTAGGCGACCACGCCGCCGAGCGAGTGGCCGACCAGCGTGACGTCGGCGAGAGACAGCGCGTCCAGCACCCCGAGCACGTCGTCACGCATCAGCTCGAGGCTGTAGTCACCCGGCCACTCGCTCGCGCCGTGACCACGCAGGTCCAGGGCGACGACGTGAAACGTGCCCGAGAACGAGCGGGCCACCGCCGCCCAGCCGGCCGAGGTCTCACCGGTCGCATGCAGCAGGACCATCGTCGGAGCGGTGGGGTCCCCCTGCAGCTGGCACGCGATCCGTACGCCGTTGGCCGTGACCGTCCGGGTCTCCACAGGGCCCGATGCTAGGGCCGACGAAGGTTCCCGGTCCCGGCCGTCGAGAGCGGCATGCTGGTGCGGTGACGACGCGGGTGCGGCTCGATCTGGCGTACGACGGGACGGAGTTCTCCGGCTGGGCGACGCAGCCCGGGCTTCGTACGGTGCAGGGTCTGCTCGAGGGAGCGCTCGGGACGCTCTGCCGGGGCGAGGCCCCGAGGCTGACGGTCGCCGGGCGCACGGACGCCGGCGTGCACGCCCGCGGGCAGGTGGCGCACGTCGACCTCGAGCCGGCCGTGGCCGAGGACCGGTTGCTGCTTCGCAGGCTGAACGGGCTGCTGCCGCCGGACATCCGGGTGTGGTCCGTGGCGACGGCTCCGGAGGGGTTCGACGCCAGGTTCTCGGGCATCTGGCGTCGGTACGCCTACCGGGTGGCGGACGGACCGGGGGACCCGCTACGGCGTACGGAGACGCTCGTCTGGCCCGGCGTGCTCGACCTTGACGCTCTCCGGGAGGCGAGCGCGAGGCTGGTGGGCGAGCACGACTTCGCGGCGTTCTGCAAGCGGCGCGAGGGGGCGACGACGGTCCGCGGGCTGCAGCGGTTCGACTGGGACCGGGACGAGCGCGGCACGCTGGTCGCGACGGTGCAGGCCGACGCGTTCTGCCACTCGATGGTGCGCTCGCTGGTCGGCGCGCTGCTGGCGGTGGGCGAGGGGCGGCGAGGCGCGGACTGGCCTGGCTCGCTGCTGACCGCGCGCGAGCGGGTCAGCGCCGTCATGGTGGCGCCGCCGCACGGCCTGTGCCTGGAGGCGGTCGGCTATCCGCCGGATGACGAGCTGCTGGCCCGTCAGGAGATCACCCGCCGGATGCGGCGTGCCCTCTGACCGGCGGATGCTTGGGCACCCGTCGTTGCGCCGGCCGGCGGCACTGATCGGTCGGTCAGTGCAGATCGGTGCCCAAGCATCCAGGGGGTCGGGCCCTTGAGACTGCTTGTCGGACCCCATGCCTAGGTTGTGCGGCATGGAGCTCAGAGCAGACCTGGTGTGCGAGGGCGGCGGCGTCAAGGGGATCGGGCTGGCCGGGGCTGCGGTGGCGCTCGCCGAGGCGGGCTACAGCTTCCCGCGGGTGGCGGGCACATCGGCGGGCGCCATCACGACGGCCCTGGTGGCCGCGCTGCAGAAGGCGGGCGAGCCGGTGTCGCGGCTGGCCGACATCGTGGCCACCGTCGACTACTCCAAGTTCCGGGACTCGAGCCGGCTGGGGAAGATCCCGCTGATCGGGCGAGGGATCGCGCTGTTGGCGCAGGACGGGCTCTACGAGGGGAAGTATCTGCTCGACTTCATGACCGGAGCCCTCAAGGACCTCGGCGTCGAGACGTTCGGCGACCTGTGGCTGCCGGACGAGCCGGGGATGGCCGCGCCGGAGGGGCGCAACAGCGCGCTGGTGGTGACCGCGTCGGACCTGTCGCGCCAGCGGCTGGTGCGACTGCCCTGGGACCTGCCGGCCTATGACGTGGACCCCCGTGAGTTCAGCGTGGCCCGGGCGGTGCGGGCGAGCGCAGCGATCCCGTTCTTCTTCCAGCCCGTGCGGGTGAGGGGTGCCACCTGGGTCGACGGAGGACTGCTCAGCAACTTCCCGGTGGGGCTGTTCGACCGCGCCGACACGGCCGAGCCGCGGTGGCCGACGTTCGGGGTGCGGCTGACGACCCGCCCCGGCACGGTGGTCACGAAGCACGTCGAGGGGCCGCTGGCGATCGGGCTTGCCTCGCTGGACGTGCTGCTGACCGACCAGGGCAACGACTACATCGACGAGCCGTGCACGGTCGAGCGCACGATCTTCGTCCCGACCGACGGGGTCTCGGTGATCGACTTCGACCTGTCCCGGGCGACCTCCGACCGGCTGGCGGCAGCCGGGCGCACGGCCGCGCAGGAGTTTCTGGCGGGCTGGGACTGGGACGGCTATCGGGAGCGCTGCCGATGACCGATCTCGGTGGACGGCGACGGGCAGACTGATCGGCATGGGTCACGTCGACGTGCAGCGGGTCGCCTACGTGCTCCCGGACGGGCGGGAGCTGTTCAGCGAGGTCGCGTTCCGGGTCGGCGAGGGCGCCAAGACGGCGTTGGTCGGCGCGAACGGGACCGGCAAGACCACGCTGATGCGCATCATCGCCGGTGATCTCGTGCCCGGCGAGGGCACGGTCGTGGCCGAGGGCGGGGTCGGCGTGATGCGGCAGTTCATCGGCTCGATCACCGATCAGGAGGTCCGTGACCTGCTGCTGGACCTCGCGCCCCCGGCGGTCTCCGAGGCGGGACGCGGCCTGGCTGCGGCCGAGCTGGCGATGATGGAGGCGGACGACGAGAAGACCCAGATGGCGTACGCCCAAGCCCTGGCCGACTGGGGCGACGCCGGCGGCTACGAGGCGGAGGTGCTGTGGGACGTCTGCACGACGGCGGCGCTCGGGGTGGGGTTCGAGCAGTGCCAGTTCCGGTCGCTGTCGACCCTGTCGGGAGGTGAGCAGAAGCGGTTGGCGCTCGAGGCGCTGCTGCGCGGGCCGGCCCAGGTGCTGCTGCTCGACGAGCCGGACAACTACCTCGACGTGCCGGGCAAGCGGTGGCTGGAGGCCGCGCTGGCCGACTCGACCAAGACGGTGCTGTTCATCTCGCACGATCGCGAGCTGCTGTCCCGTACGGCCAACCGGGTCGTCACGATCGAGGCACACGGGACCTGGGTGCACGGCGGTGGGTTCGCGGGCTATCCCGAGGCGCGGCAGGCGCGGCGCGACCGGCTGGCCGACGAGCACAAGCGCTGGGACGCCGAGCGCGAGCGGCTGCGGATGCTGATGATCACGCTGCGGGAGCAGGCGAAGATCAGCCCGGACATGGCGTCGCGCTACCGGGCCATGCAGACGCGCTACGAGAGATACGTGGAGGCCGGTCCGCCGCCCGAGCAGGTCGTGGACCAGCAGGTGACGATGAAGCTGGGCGGCGGGCGTACGGGCTTACGCGCTCTGACGATCGCCGGGCTCGAGCTGACCGGGCTGATGCAGCCGTTCGACCTCGAGGTGTTCTACGGCGAGCGGGTCGCCGTGCTCGGCTCCAACGGCTCCGGCAAGTCGCACTTCCTGCGGTTGCTCGCCGGTCAGGACGTCCGGCACACCGGGGTCGTGAAGCTCGGCGCCCGGGTCGAGCCGGGATGGTTCAACCAGACCCACGACGCGCCGGACCTTGCCGGCCGCACGCTCGCCGAGGTGCTGCACCGCGGCGACGACCGACGTCGCGGGCTCGAGCGCGGGCAGGCGGTGGGTGCCCTCCGACGCTACGAGCTGCACGGCCAGGCCGACCAGCCGTTCGACCGGATGAGTGGCGGCCAGCAGGCCCGGTTCCAGGTGCTGCTGCTCGAGCTTTCCGGCGCCACGATGCTGCTGCTCGACGAGCCGACCGACAACCTCGACCTCGAGTCGGCCGAGGCGCTCGAGGCCGGGCTCGCGGCCTTCGACGGCACCGTCCTGGCGGTCACCCACGACCGCTGGTTCGCCCGCGGGTTCGGCCGGTTCCTGGTCTTCGGCTCGGACGGGGTCGTGCGCGAGACGCCGGAGCCGGTCTGGGACGAGGCGCGCGTGGTGCGAGCGCGGTGACCTCGAGCTTCCGCCGTGTCGCGAGATGGGCGGGAGATCATCAGAGGAACGGCGGCTCCGATGGTCAGGTCCAGCCGACGGCCTCGAGAGCCGTGAGCGGCCGGCCGCCGCGGGCCGGGTCGTGCTGGGCGACCCAGGAGATCCGTCCGGCCAGGTGGGCGCCGAGATCGGGCACGCCGGCGCGGTTCTGGGTCGACGGGCCGTGACGGGCACAGATGTGCAGGATCGCGCGCAGCCGGTCGACGTCGGCCCGCGAGACGTGCGGCCGGTCGTTGACCACGCGCCTGCCGATCGTCTGACGTCCGGCTCGGGGCAGCACAGCCGTCATGCTCTGGTGCACGACGGAGCCTCGTCTCGCACGATCTCCTCCACCGCGTCCCCGCCGCCGGGACGTGCCGCGCCCCCGGACCGCCCGCCGGACAGGGCGAGGTCGTGGGCAGGCCCGTCAACGTCTGACCGACAGGGGGTCAGGTCGACACCGCCATGCCGTGCTGGACGGCGGCGCGCCGGAACGGTTCGTGCCCGGCTAGTCCGAGACGGTCTCCCGCGAGCCGGGCAGGCGCAGCGTGAAGCACGCACCCGGTCCGCCGCCGGGCCGGTCGGCCACCGTCAGCGACCCGCCGTGTGCACGCGCGATCTCTCGGGCGATGGACAGCCCCAAGCCGGTCCCGCCGGTCTGTGCCGATCGGGTCCCCCGCTCGTCGAGCCGGGCGAACCGGTCGAAGATGAGCTCGCGGGCAGGGCTGGGCACGCCGGGGCCGTCGTCGGCGACGGTCAGCACGGCGCCGTGCGCAGTGCTGCGAAGCCCGAGCTCGACCGTGCTGCGAGCATGCGTCACGGCGTTGTCGCCGAGGTTGCGCAGCAGCCGGCGGAGGTCGCCGGCGGAACCGGTGATGGGCATCGCATCGGTGGCCGTGACCGTGACGGTGACCCCCGCGGCGCGGAGTCGGTGCACCTCGTCCAGCAGCAGCTCGTCCAGGTCGACCCTGACCAGCCGGCGTTCCCGGCGTCCCTCGTCGATGCCGGCCAGGAACAGCAGGTCGTCCACCAGCACGGCCATCCGGTCCGACTCCTGCCTCACCCTGCCCAAGAGGGAAGCGACATCGACGTCGTCGGGATAGGCCAACGCGACGTCGACCTGTGCGCGCAAGGCGGTCAGCGGGCTCTTGAGCTCGTGCGAGGCGTCTCCGACGAAGCGTCGCTGCCGGTCGGCCGATGCCTGGAGGCGGTCGAGCATCCGGTTCATCGTCTCCGCGAGCCGGCCGACGGCGTCCCGGCTGGCCGGGACGGGCACCCGGCGGTCGAGCGCGGAGCCGCCGATGGTGTCGCTCTGCTGCCGGATGCGTTCGACAGGAGCCAGCGCTCGGCCGACCATCACCCAGATCACACCTCCTACGACAAGCAGCAACGTGGGCAGGCCGAGCGCCAGCGCCCCGGTGAGTCTGGACACGGTCGTGTCGACCTGCAGCAGCGAGGTCGCGACGAAGATCCATCCGTCACCCTGGGGCAACCGCACGGGGACGGCGAGCAGCCGGAACAGCTCGGTGGAGCTGGCGATCGGGGCTGCCTGGTCGGGAAGCATGGACGGCACACGCGCTGCCGGTCCCCGGGCCAACGCCGGCTCGCCGACGATGTTCTCGCTCGCCGACAGAACCGTCCCTCCCGGCCCGACGACCTGCACCAGCGAGGACTGCTGCCCGGTGCTCGCGACCGTCGCCGTCAGTCGGCCCTGCTGCGCCAGCGCAGCAACGTCCTGTGCACGCGCCGACGCCGCGCTGTCCAGCGAGGACCGCAGCGACTGGTGCAGGAAGCCGACCAGCAGAACCCCGCTGGCGGCGAACGCCACCGCGAGGACGCCGACGGCCGCGAGGGTGGTGCTTGCCCGTACGCCAGGCCTCGAGAGGCGACTCATCGCCGCTGTGCAGCGTCCCGGTCGCGGAGCCGGTAACCGGCACCTCGGACGGTCTCGATCAGCGAACCTCCCTCGGTCGGGGCAAGCTTGCGCCGCAGGTAGCCGATGTAGACCTCCACGACGTTGGAGTCGACGAGCAGCTCGGCGTCCCAGACGTGCTCGGCGATCTGGCTCCGGCTGACCACGTCGCCCTTGCGCCGCACCAGGAACTCGGCAAGGGCGAACTCCCGCGTGGTCAGGGTCACCTCCGCGCCGTCCAGCCAGCATCGCCGCGAAGCCGGGTCCAGACGGAGCGGGCCGGCCGACAGCACGGGTGCCCGCTCGGGCGGGTGACGGCGCAGCTGCGCCCGGAGCCGGGCCAAGAGCACCACGAAGGAGAAGGGTTTGGACAGGAAGTCATCGGCGCCAAGGTCCAGGGCGTCGGCCTCGTCGTACTCGCCGTCCTTGGCGGTCAGCATCAGGATCGGGACGGTGGAGCCGGCCGCGCGCAGCTGCCGGCAGACCTCGTAGCCCGACATCCCCGGCAGCAGGATGTCCAGCACGACGACGTCGAAGCTCTCCTCCTGGGCCAGCCAGAGGCCGTCAACGCCATTGTCGGCATGCCGCGTCACGACGCCCTCGGCCTGAAGGCCGCGACAGATGGCGTCAGCGATCCCTGCCTCGTCCTCGACGACGAGAACCTTCACACGGACCACCCACCTTTACCCCCCATCCTGTCGCCGGGACCTGAGGTGGCGCTGAGAACGCTGACCCGAACGGGCCTCGCGCTCCGGGTGAGCGGCACTCATCCGGCTCTTAGGTGGGTTGGACATGCTCGCTCTGTCCGCACGACCCGTACACGAAGGAGTGAGTCCGTATGACCAAGGCCAAGACCACGACCAGGCTCAAGGTGGCCGCCGTCTCTGCGGTGGCCCTCGGCGGGGCGGCGTTCGGCGTCAGCAACGCGTTCGCCGCCACGCCCGCACCGTCGGCACCGCCCGCCTCGGTCGCTCCGGCGGCTCCCGCCACCGAGGCCCCGGGTGCCGAGTCGGCCACCGAGACACCCGGTACCGAGGCGCCCGGTAACGAGTCGGCGACCGAGACCGGCCCGTCGGACGGCAACGACGGCGGTCACGCCGACGCTCCCGGGGCCAACGTCAACCACGTCGGTGGCGCCAACGAGAAGTGACGTCAGCGCCGGGCAGCCCGTCACAGGCGGGCTGCTCGGCCGCCTCGTCGGCCGGGCCGACCTCGTTCCGACGTTGCGTTGCCGCCGCTGACCCGGCAGCCAGCGGCGTACCGTTGTCAACATGTCCGAGGACGGGATGGTCACGCCGACCACTTTCGCGCTGCCCCCGGGCCTGGAGCACGACGGGAACCACATCGTCCTCGACGGCGGCGCGCCGGACCCGTTGAGCACCGGGTTCGTGCTGGTAGGTGGGATGCTCGCGGTGCTGCCGAAGAAGGTGCAGCTCACCCACACCGACGAGCAGGGCCGCACGTACGAGGGGGACGAGCCCCCGGGACCGCAAGACCACCATGTCGTGGCGTCCCGCGTCCTGTAGTGTCAGTCCCTGCTGTGCGAGGCGGTCTGCCCGCACGGCCCTCCGATCCTTACGGGAGCGACGCAGCGTGCCCACGTTCACCCCCAAGCCAGCCGACATCACGCGGGTGTGGCACGTCATCGACGCCACCGACGTGGTCCTCGGCCGCCTCGCGAGCCAGGCGGCCACGCTGCTGCGGGGCAAGCACAAGCCTTACTTCGCGCAGCACATCGACACCGGCGACTTCGTCGTCATCATCAACGCCGACAAGGTGGCGCTGACCGGCAAGAAGGCCGACCAGTCCATGCAGCACCACCACTCGGGATTCCCGGGTGGGCTCAAGAGCACCTCGTTCGGGCAGGTGCGGGCCACGCGGCCTGAGCGCCTGGTCGAGCAGGCGATCAAGGGCATGCTGCCGCACAACAGCCTCGGTCGTCAGACCGCCAGCAAGCTCAAGGTCTACGGCGGGCCGATGCACCCGCACCAGGCGCAGAACCCCGTCCCCTACGAGATCACGCAGGTTGCCCAGTGACTGCCCCCACCGTGTCCACCTCCCCGGCGCTCGCCGTGACCGTCGGTCGTCGCAAGGAGGCCATCGTCCGGGTGCGCCTCATGCCCGGCACCGGTCAGTACAAGCTGAACGGCCGCACCCTGGACAACTACTTCCCGAACAAGGTGCACCAGCAGGCCGTCAACGAACCGTTCGTGACGCTCGAGAAGACCGAGCAGTACGACGTCATCGCCCGTCTGCACGGCGGCGGGATCTCCGGACAGGCTGGCGCGCTGCGCCTCGGCATCGCCCGCGCGCTGCAGGAGATCGAGCCCGACGACCGTCCCGCTCTCAAGAAGGCCGGCTTCCTCTCGCGCGACGCCCGCATCAAGGAGCGCAAGAAGTACGGTCTGAAGAAGGCCCGTAAGGCTCCGCAGTACTCCAAGCGTTAGTCAGGCCCGACAGGCCGGTCACCGAACGGTGGCCGGCTTTCGGCATGTCAGGGGAACGCCGACGAAGGAGAGAGCGTGCTGTTCGGGACCGACGGGGTGCGAGGGCTCGCCAACGGAGAAGTTCTGACCCCTGAGCTGGCGTTGTCGCTGGCCCGCAGCGCCGGCCAGCTGGCGCCCGGCGGGACGGCGGTGATCGGGCGCGACACCCGACCGTCCGGGCCGATGCTGGAGGCCGCCGCAGCGGCCGGGTTCGCCAGCGTCGGGCTGTCAGTCGTCCGGCTCGGCGTCGTGCCGACCCCGGCGGTCGCGTACGCCTGCGCCCGTGGGCTCGGTGACCTGGGTCTGATGGTCAGCGCTTCGCACAACCCGATGCCCGACAACGGCCTGAAGCTGTTCGGCCCCGGCGGGTGGAAGCTCGACGACGAGGCCGAGGCCCGGATCGAGGCGGGGCTCGGACACCAGCATGGTCCGCGCCCGCACGGGACCTCTGTCGGCGACGTCCGCGACGAGGACGTGAGCGAGGACTACCTCTCGAGCCTGCTGCGAGCGGTCCCCGGCGGCGCCCACGGTGTCAAGGTGGTCGTGGACGGGGCCCAGGGCTCGGCTTCAAGGCTCGCACCGGAGCTTTACCGACGGGCCGGGGCGGAGGTCCGCACGATCTTCTGCGACGCGGACGGCGCCCACATCAACGACGGGTGTGGAGCCACTCACCTGGAGGAGCTTCAGGCCGAGGTGGTGCGTACCGGTGCCGACCTCGGGCTCGCCCACGACGGTGACGCCGACCGGTGCCTGGCCGTCGACGCCACCGGGCAGGTCGTCGACGGCGACCAGCTGCTCGCGCTGCTGGCGGTCGGGCTCGAGGTGCCGACCGTCGTCGCGACGGTGATGAGCAACCTGGGGTTCGTGCAGGCCATGGCAGAGCGTGGGATCGCGGTGCAGCAGACCGCGGTCGGCGACCGTTACGTGCTGGAGGCCCTGCGGGCGGGCGGGCACGTGCTGGGCGGCG
Organism: Mycobacteriales bacterium; assembly: GCA_038235705.1. Classification (GTDB taxonomy): domain Bacteria; phylum Actinomycetota; class Actinomycetes; order Mycobacteriales; family SCTD01; genus CANKBT01. The sequence goes on along the minus strand of JBBSTR010000024.1, from coordinate 4,386 downwards.
AGCAGAGCGGCCACATGATCCGGCTCGACCACAGCACGACGGGTGACGGCCTGCTGACCGGGTTGTCGGTGCTGGGGCTGGTGAGCGCGGGCCGGTCGCTCGCAGACCTGGCCGCGGTGATGACCCGGCTGCCGCAGGTGCTGATCAACGTCAAGGCACCTCGCGAGCGGGCGCAGTCCCCGCAGGTCACCGGGGCAGCCGCGCGGGAGCAGATCGGCCTCGGCGACACCGGCCGGGTGCTGCTGCGGGCCAGCGGGACCGAGGCCCTCGTACGCGTGATGGTGGAGGCGCCGACCGAGGCTCAGGCGCGCGAGGTGGCGGAGAGGCTGGCGGCGTACGTCAAGGTCTGATTCTCAGTCAAGGTCTGATTCTCATAGGGTCCAGGGCATGCGCAACCTCACCCGCGACGAGGCCCGTGAGCGGGCCGCCCTGATCCGCGTCACCTCCTACGAGGTGGCCCTGGACCTGTCCGAGAGCGAGTCCTACGGTTCGGTCTCAACGATCCGGTTCCGCAGCGGCGAGGGGCAGAGCTTCCTCGAGCTGGACGCGGAGCTGGTCCGGGCCGACCTCGACGGCGAGACGGTCACGATCGAGGGCAACCGGCTGGTGCTGGACCTGACCGAGGGTGAGCATGTCGCGACCGTGGTGGCCCGGTGCGTGACGACGACCAGCGGCGAGGGGCTGCACCGGCACGTCGACCCCGCGGACGGCAACGTCTACCTCTACGCGCAGAGCTTCCTGGACGACGCGCAACGAATCTTCGCCTGCTTCGACCAGCCGGACCTCAAGGCCACCTATCAGCTGACGGTCGACGCGCCGGAGGGCTGGACGGTGCTGTCGAACACCGCCGCGGCCCAGGACGGGAGACGGCACGTCTTCCCGCCGACGGAGCGCATCTCGACCTACCTGATGGTGCTGGCTGCGGGGCCGTGGCACGGCGAGCGCACGACGTACGCCGGTCTGGACCTCGGGGTCTGGTGCCGGGCCTCGATGGCGCCGTCGCTGGAGGCGGACGAGCTGTTCACGGTCACGAAGCAGTGCCTGGACTTCCAGCAGGGCATCTTCGGGCGCCCGTACCCCTTCGGCCCGTCGTACGACCAGGTCTTCGTCCCGGAGTTCAACGCCGGGGCCATGGAGAACCCGGGGATGGTCACGTTCAACGACGAGGTTTTCCTGTTCCGCTCGCGGGCGACCCGAGGTCAGCGGCGGCTGCGGGCACAGGTGATCGCGCACGAGATGGCGCACATGTGGTTCGGCGACCTCGTCACGATGCGCTGGTGGGACGACCTGTGGCTCAACGAGAGCTTTGCCGAATACCTGGGTGTGCTCACGGTCGAGCGGGCCACGGACTACGAGGGCGCCTGGGCCGACGTCACGCTGAGTCGCAAGGCCTGGGGCTACCGCGCAGACCAGCTGCCGACGACCCACCCGATCGCCGGGGACGTGGCCGACAACCGGTCAGCGCTGCTCAACTTCGACGGCATCTCGTACGCGAAGGGCGCCGCGGCCCTCAAACAGCTGTCGGCGCGACTCGGCGAGGACGTCTTCTTCGCAGGTGTACGCAGCTATCTGGATCGGCACGCCTGGGGCAACACCGGGCTGGTGGACCTGCTGACCGCGCTCGAGGAGACGTCGGGCCAGGACCTCGGCGCGTGGGCGAAGGCCTGGTTGCAGACCACCGGGCCGTCAGAGCTGACGCTGGCCGACGGTGTGCTGCGCGCGACGGGCGACCGGCCGCACACCGTGGGGGTCGCGGCGTACGACGGGGACCCGCTGCGCCAGACCGTCCGCCGGTTGGTGGAGGTCACCTCCGAGACCCCGGTGGACCTGCGCGGTGACCTGGTGCTCCCGAACGACGGCGACCTGACGTTCGCCAAGGTCCGGCTCGACCCGCGCTCGCTCGCGACCGCCCGAGACCGGCTGCGGACGCTTGCCGACCCGTTGGCCCGGGCCCTGGTCTGGAGCTCGCTCTGGGACATGACCCGCGACGGCGAGCTGTCGGCCGCGCAGCTCGTCAAGACGGTGCTGTCCAACGTCGACGGGGAGAGCGACCCCGACCTGGTCACGACGCTGCTCCAGCAGGCCCGTCAGGCGGCGGAGCTGTTCATCGTGGACGGTGCCGGGCTGCTCGCTGCGCTGCTCACGCACCACACCACGCGTCTGCACCCGGCCGGCTCGGACCTGCAGCTGGTGCTCTACCGCGCGGCGGTCGAGGTGGCTCTTGAGGCGCCGCCCGTGCCGGACGGGCTGCGGCTGGACGACGAGCTGCAGTGGCTGCTGCGCAAGCGGGAGGCGGCGCTCGGGCGGACGTCGGCGGAGAACCTGCGGCAGGCGTACGACCAGGCTCCGTCGCAGGCGGCCGAGGTCGCGCTGGCGTACGGGCTCGCGGCCCTTCCCGACGCGGCGACGAAAGCAGCGGTGTGGGAGGAGCTGGTCGGCGACGCCCCGCTGTCCAACAGCCGGGCCCGGGCGCTGGCTGCGGGGTTCTGGCAGCACGGCCAGGACGAGGTGCTCGCGCCGTACGTGGAGCGCTACGTCCACGACGTGCCCGGGTCCTGGGACCGCCGTTCGCCGCAGCTGGCCTGGACCGTCAGTCGGCTGCTGTTCCCGTCCACGATCGTCCGGCAGGACGTGCTGGACCGGACCGCGCCGCTGACCACCGGCACCGGGCCGGCCGGGCTCCGGCGGGTTGTCCTGGAGGCCCGTGACGACTTGGCCCGAGCGCTCGAGGCGCGGCAGGCCTTCCCGATCTGATCTGAGCGCCGCTCCCGTAGCCTGATCGCCATGTGCGGCATCGTCGGGTATGTGGGTGACCAGAGCGGTCTCGAGGTCGTGCTCGGGGGGTTGCGACGCCTGGAGTACCGGGGCTACGACAGCGCGGGCGTCGCGGTGCTGTCTCCGGACGGTGAGCTGGCGGTCGAGCGCAAGGCCGGCAAGCTCGCCAACCTGGAGAAGGTGCTCGCCGACCGCCCGATGCCCGGCACGCTCGCGATCGGGCACACCCGCTGGGCGACCCACGGCCCGCCGAACGACGCGAACGCGCACCCCCACACCGACGCGTCCGGTGCGGTCGCGGTGGTGCACAACGGGACCATCGAGAACTTCGAGGTGCTCCGCGAGGGGCTGGAGCGCCGCGGCGTGGTGATGGTGAGCGACACCGACACCGAGGTTGTCGCGCACCTGCTCGCGGAGGCGTACGAGGGCGATCTGGCCCTAGCGCTCCGGTCGGTCTGCCGGCAGCTGACCGGCTCGTTCGTGCTGGTCGTGGCGCACCGGGAGCAGCCCGACCTCGTCGTCGCCGCCCGCCGCAACCTCCCGCTGGTGATCGGCCTGGGCGAGGGAGAGAACTTCGTCGGCAGCGACGTGACCGCCTTCATCGGTCACACCCGCCAGGCGCAGGCGGTCGAGCAGGACCAGTTCGTCGAGGTCCGCCGGTCCGGGGTCACGGTCACCGACGCCGACGGTCTCGTCGTGCCGGGCGAGAGCTATCACGTCGACTGGGACACCGACGCCGCCGAGAAGGGTGGCTACGAGTTCTTCATGCTCAAGGAGATCCAGGAGCAGCCGCAGGCGGTCCGCGACACCCTCGGTGGCCGGCTGACGCCCGAGGGGCTGGTCCACCTGGACGAGCTGTCGATGAGCGACGAGGACGTACGTGGGATCGAACAGATCTTCATCGTGGCCTGCGGGTCCTCCTATCACTCGGGGCTGATCGGGAAGTATGCGATCGAGCGCTGGTGCCGCTTACCGGTCCAGGTCGAGATGGCTTCGGAGTTTCGTTACCGCGACCCGGTGCTGGGGCGCAACACGCTGGTGATCGCGATCAGCCAGAGCGGCGAGACAGCCGACACCCTCGAGGCCGTACGCCATGCCCGGTCCCAGCGTGCCTGGGTCCTAGCGGTCACGAACACGCTCGGCAGCACCATCGCCCGGGAGTCCGACGCGGCGCTGTTCACCCGCGCCGGGCCGGAGGTCGCGGTCGCCTCGACCAAGGCGGTGATCGCGCAGATCACCGCGATGTACCTCGTGGGGCTGTACCTCGCTGGCATCCGCGGCACCCGCGACGCCGACGAGGTACGCGCTCACCTGCGTGACCTTATGGAGATCCCGGACCTGATCGCCGAGCTGCTGACCCGGATGGAGCCGGTCCGTGCGCTGGCCCGCTCGCTGGCGTCGGAGGAGCGGGTGCTCTTTCTCGGTCGCCACGTCGGCTTCCCGATCGCGCTGGAGGGCGCGCTCAAGCTGAAGGAGCTGGCGTACATCTCCGCCGAGGGCTATCCGGCCGGGGAGATCAAGCACGGCCCGATCGCGCTGGTCACCCAGGGCACGCCGGTCGTCGTCGTCGCCACCCGGCACGTGCTCACGCCCAAGCTGGTCAACAACGTG